>JAUNIP010000059.1:5598-9947 GCA_030523425.1 Coriobacteriia bacterium | reverse complement strand
CCGCCCGCTGTCCGCCGCGCCCGCCCGCCCGCTGTCCGCAAAAAGCAGGCTGTGAACGAACAAACGCCCTGAGGATGTGCTCAGCAGCAATTGAGGGGTCGCAAAAAGCAGGCTGTGAACGAATTGGCATCGCCGAAAAATGTAAAAAGCTAGTTATGAACGAATAAGGCTTGCTTGTAGCCTTCCGCCAGCCTCCGAAACCCTTCAAATTCATTCACAGCCCGCTTTTTACGCCCCAGGTTCTGATGGCCTCTGAGCAAATTCGTTCATAACTAGCTTTTTGCTTTTAGCCGCTTGGCCGATTCGTTCACAGCCCGCTTTTTACGTCCGCGTCGCCTGCGCCCGCAGCCTGGATGCCCGTGGGCAGGGGCATTGACGCCACCGCCTGAAAAATTCCCCTTGCGCGGTGGCCCTGCAAGCGGGTACACTAAGCTCACCATTTTCCGAAACCGTTGATGCGGAAGGTTGGTGGCCGTGCACTCACAGAGAGCCCGGGACGGTGGAATCCGGGCAGAACGCAAGCCATCACGTGGACCGCGGAGGGCGCCTTTGAACCTGCCGGCCGGCAGTGCGTAGGGGGCGACGGCAGGCACCCGTTACGTGCCGGGGCGTGTTGGCGCCCGCAAAGGGCATGGCGCAAGCCGTGAATCAAGGTGGCACCGCGAGCCTTTCGGCCCGTCCTTGAGCGCAAGGGCGGGTATTTTTATGCGCGCCCGCAGGTTGGGTTTGAGTCAGGCGTAAAGAATGCCTGGCTAAGTGGCTGACATCAGCTGCGCATAGAGAAAGGTTACTCATGGCCGAAAAGGATCCGTATCGCGTCTATTTGTCCGAGGATCAAATCCCCAAGCAGTGGTACAACGTGCGTGCCGACATGCCCGAACCGCCCGAGCCCATGCGCCTGCCCGATGGCACCGTGGCTCAGTTCGAGCACATCACGCCCGTGTTCTGCGACGAACTGGTTCGCCAGGAACTTGATGACAACACCCAATACTTCGACATCCCCGAAGGCATCCGGGAAATGTACAAGGTGTACCGCCCCAGCCCGCTGTGCCGCGCGTACAACTTGGAGAAGGCGCTGGGCACGCCTGCGAAGATCTACTACAAGTTCGAAGGCAACAACACTTCGGGCTCCCACAAGCTGAATTCCGCCCTGGCGCAGGCCTACTACGGCGCCGAACAGGGCCTGACCACCATCACCACCGAAACGGGCGCCGGCCAATGGGGCACCGCGCTTTCCGAAGCCGCCGCGCACTACGGCCTGGACTGCGAAGTGTTCATGGTGAAGTGCTCCTACGAGCAGAAGCCCTTCCGCCGCACCGTCATGCAGACCTTCGGCGCCAACGTGACACCTTCGCCTTCCGACACCACCGAAATTGGCCGCAAGATGTTGGCCGACAACCCCACTAGCACCGGTTCGCTGGGCAACGCCATTTCCGAAGCGGTTGAGGTGGCCCTGCATGTGCCTGAAAACCGCGGCCGCTACCAGCTGGGCAGCGTGCTGAATCAGGTGGTTTTGCACCAGTCGGTCATCGGCTTGGAAAGCAAGACCGCCCTTGAGCAGCTGGGCGAATACCCGGACGTGGTCATCGGCTGTGCGGGCGGCGGCTCCAACGTGGGCGGCCTGATGGCGGCGTTCATGAAGGACAAACTGGACGGCACCAAGCCCAACACCGACTTCATCTGCGTGGAGCCGGCGGCCTGCCCGTCCATGACCCGCGGCCGCTTCGCCTACGACTTCGCCGACACGGGCCAAACCTGCCCGCTGTGCAAGATGTACACCCTGGGCAACGCCTTCCAGCCCGCGCCTGACCACGCCGGTGGCCTGCGGTATCACGGCATGAGCCCCATCGTGTCCAAGCTGGTGCACGACGGGTACGCCCGCGCGGTGGCCGTGAAGCAGACCGACGTGTTTGAGGCCGCCGTGGAATTCAGCAAGCTGGAGACCATTTTGCCCGCGCCCGAAAGCGCGCACGCCATTTACGTGGCCATGGAAGAAGCCAAGAAGTGCGCCGAAACCGGCGAAGAGAAGGTAATCCTGTTCGGACTGACCGGTACGGGTTACTTCGACATGATGGCTTATGAGGCGTTCAAGGACGGTACCATGACCAACAACGTCCCCACCGACGAGCAGCTGGAAGCGGGCTTTGCGTCCATCCCCGCAGTGCCGGGCATCCAGGCTGCTGGCGGCCTGCCCGTGGAAGAGTAGGGGACTTCGTGGACCGAACGGACACGGGGGTGGCCGCGGGCGCGGGGGCGCGGGTGGACTCCCAGCCGCAGGCGGGCTCGGGCTTGCAGGTGGCCCTGCGGCCGGCCTCGCGCGCGGACTTTCCGCAGGTGTGCGCGCTGTACGACCGCGTGATCGCGCAGGTTGCGGGCACGGCGGAAGACCCGCTGTGGGACCGTTCGGTGCATCCCAATGACGAAGGCCTGCTGGGCGCCATTGCCCAGCAGGCCCTGTTTGTGGCCGAAACCGCCGGCGGCCCGGGCGGGGTCCCGAGTGGCGCAGACGCCCCGGCCGGCGGTGACGCCGCCGGCGTCCCAGACGGGGTTGCCGCTCCGGGGGCGGCCGCGCTGGTGGGCGCCGTGGTGCTGGACCACCAGTTCGCGCAGGGCTACGACCGGGCCCCCTGGCAGGTTTCGGCCGCCGCAGTGGGCGCCGACCGTATAGGAGTTATCCACCTGCTGGCCTGCGACCCCGCCGCCCAGGGCCGCGGCCTGGGCCGCGCCCTGCTAGCAGCCGTGGTGTGCCATGCCCGCGCCCAAGGCTGGAAGGCGCTGCGCCTGGACGTGCTGCCCAACTTGGCCACCGCCCGTCACCTGTACGAAACCGCCGGTTTCGCCTGCCTGGGCACCTTCCGCCTGACCTACCCCGACCCCCGCGTAAAAAATTTCGCCCTGTACGAGCTGGTGCTGTAGGAGCACGCGACCAGGGGTATAGGAGTGCGGGACATGTGGCTGGATGTGCGCCCCGAATCGTGCTTACAAGCAGTCATTACGCCCAAATCTTTTAATATTGCAAATATGGGCGTAAGCAAAAGCGGTCCATGCCTGTCTGTTACGCCCAAAATCTTTCTTTTGCCAAAATTGGGCGTAACGAATGAGTGCCCCTGGATTCCATTTACGCCCATATTAGGAAGTTAGCCAAATATGGGCGTAAGCAGCTCCTGTGGCTCACTCAAGCGTTACGCCCAAAATCAGCGAATCAGTGTTTATGGGCGTAGCTGTTTACATCAAGTGCGAAAACATTACGCCCAAATATTTCGATTTCGCAAATATGGGCGTAAACAGCAGAAGGGGAGCCAAATGTCTTACGCCCAACATGGGCGGTTTTGCTATTTTGGGCGTAAACGGGTGCCCGCAAGCAAAGTTGTATGGGGGCATACATCCTGGGCACATAGCCCGTACTCCCGGACCCCGCGCGCACCGGACGATTCCAAAAACCGTTCATTATGGAAAACGTCCCCCTAGGCGGGGCGTGGGGCGCGCGGCGGCTGGATGGGGTATGCTTTCTGCAGTGTTATCTGTCAGATTGGAGCAACCATGCACGCAAGCATCGCCGATTTGTACGACCTGTCCAACACCATCGCCGCGCCGCTGCTGCAGCGGTTTACCTACCCCTGGGAAGCGTTGGCCCACATCAAGGAATACATTTTGGAGCTTGGCCCCACGCTGCCGGAAAGCGAATACGACCATCCGGCAGAAGGCGTGTGGATTGCCAAGGACGCCACCATCTTCGAAAGCGCCTACGTGGGCAGCCCGCTGATTGTGGACCACGAAGCCGAGGTGCGCCATTGCGCGTTCATGCGCTGCCCGGCCATCGTGGGCAAGGGCGCTGTGGTGGGCAACTCCACGGAACTGAAGAACGTCATCTTGTTCGACAAGGTGCAGGTGCCGCACTACAACTATGTGGGTGACAGCATTCTGGGCTACTGCAGCCACATGGGCGCGGGCTCCATCACGTCTAACCTGAAAAGCGACAAGTCGCTGGTGCGCGTGAAGGACTTCGAAACCGGCGAAGTGATTGAAACTGGCATCAAGAAGTTTGGCGCCATGTTGGGCGACCACGTGGAGGTGGGCTGCAACAGCGTGCTGAACCCCGGCACTGTCATAGGCTGCAACACTAACATCTACCCGCTGTCGCGCGTGCGCGGATATGTGCACGGTGGCGTGATCTTCAAAGACCCCGACAACGTGGTGGTGAAGCACTAGCTGCGAAACGCGCGGGGCGCGCCTGCGGCGTCCCGACCTGAGCCGCCGCCCTGCCGCGGAGTGGAGAAATCTAGCCCGGAGCAAGGGCCGCTCCCCTTGGGCGCGCGCCTTTGCCCCCCCCCCCCCCCCCCCCCCGCCCC
>JAUNIP010000059.1:0-5588 GCA_030523425.1 Coriobacteriia bacterium | reverse complement strand
CGCGTTTTGTTAGCTGCTTGTAAAAAAGCTTCCAAGGGCGTGCTTTTTGTGGCCTGTTCAGGGAGACACGCAGATGCCTTGCGGTAGAATCTACGCATTAGATTTCGCGGGCTGCTTGCGTGCGTCTGCGGTCGGAAGGAACAATCGTTAGGAGCTGCAATGAGAATCAAGCTGAAGAAGACGCTTGCCATGTTCATGGCGGTGGTCATGTCGTTTTGCATGACTCCGACCGCCGCGTTCGCGGCGGGCTCCACGGCGGGGGATACTGCGCCCCTGCAGGTGGAAGACCTGGGCGAACCCGGCACCGACTTCGTGCCTGGCGAAGTTATCGTGGGCGTGCGGGGCGGCGTGGAGGCCTTGCAGGCCGAAACGCAGCAGACCGGGCTGTTCGGCCTGCTTTCCGCCGGCAACGAAGCCGCGGGCGTAAGCTTTACGGTGGGCGAAACGCTGACCACCGTGAGCGCCGCCGTCGTGGCCGAAACGCTGGGCGCCGCTGACGACGCCGAAGGCGAAGCCAGCCTGCTGGACGCTACGCAGGAAGACATACTGCAAGTGACCGGCGCCGACACCGAAACGCTGGTGGCGGCCCTGAACACCCTTGATTGCGTGGACTTCGCCCAGCCCAACTACTACTACCAGCTGGTGGACGACGCCGCTGCTGCCGCCACCCCCGCAACTGACGAAGCCCTGGCCGAAACCCTGGCCGCCGCCCAGGCCGCCGCGGCCCAGGCAACCCCCGCGGCCGCAACCGCGGACGCCACTCCGGCGTCCGCCGACGACCCCACAGAAGAGCCCTTCTACAAGTACCAGTGGGCCCTGAACAACACCATCGACATGGCGGGCTACAACGTGTCCATGAACGTTGAGGCTGCCTGGGATGCCGGCGCGGGCGAAGACAGCATGGATGACCCCGTGGTGGTGGCCGTCATCGACACGGGCGTGGACTACACGCATGAAGACCTGAAAGACAACATGTGGAACGAAGGCCTGGACTATCCCGAGCTTGTTGCCTTGGGCGGTGGCCAGTACGGCTTCAACGCCGTCGGCAACCAGGCGCAGCCCTCCACCGACCCCATGGACACCACCATCGGCCACGGCACCCATTGCGCCAGCATTATCGCCTCGTCTTGGAACGACGTGGGCGTGGCCGGCATCAACGGCAACGCCGAAATCATGGCCGTGCGCTTCATCGGCGACGGCTCTAGCTCTGCTTCTGCCATCAAGTGCTTCAACTACGTGAGCGCCGCCAAGGACGCCGGCGTGAACGTGGTGGCCACCAACAATTCGTATGGTCCCAACTCGCCGCTGGAGTCCGAAGACTTGGCGTTGGAAGCGGCAATCACCGCTTTGGGCGAAAAAGGCGTCATCAGCGTGTTTTCCGCGGGCAACGAATCCTCCAATGTGGATCTGAGTCCTGCGTGCGCCCATCCCAGCCAGTACGCTGTCACCGTTGGCGCCCTGAACAGTGCCGACCAATCTGTTTCGTTCTCGAACTATGGCAGGCAGACTGTGGATGTGTACGCGCCGGGATCGCGCATCCTTGCCGCCACCAGCATCCAGCCCACCGTTACGGACATGAAGCCCCAGTACATCCCTTGGGCAACCGATGTGAAGGCCGATGGCACGCTTGACACCGACCGCACCCTGTTCATGGACACCTTCGAGACGGGCACCACGAACACGGCCACTTACGACCTGTACGCCGTGAATGCGCAAACCCAGGAGTACACCCTGCTGTCCCGCAATGCGGGAACTCCCGCCGCCGGCGGCTACTTCAGCGACATGCGCATGGAATTCCCCTTGAAAGACATAGCGGCAGCGCCAGGGGGCGACACTATGACCGAGGGTTCGACGTTCGCCATCTGCGTGACCATCCCCAGGACCGTGGTGGAGAAGCTGCAGTCAAGCCTGATCAACCAGGTGTGCTTCGCCTACATTGGCGGTGTGAGCGGTTTGCCTAACGGCACCACCATGCGCCTTGACACCTACGTGCGCTACAGCGGTTGGAAGGAATTTGACAGCAGCGGCATGAACAGCCGCGACGGCAACTGGTTCAACGAATCGGTTAGGATGGATTCCCAGGACTTCTTCCAGGGCATCAACGCAGACGGCTCGTATTCCTACATGCTGAGGGGCACGCTTCCCTCCGGCTGGGAAAATGCCACCGTCTACATTGATGACGTGGCCTTGGGCACGGAACATTCCCTGTATTACTATTCCGACGGCACGTCTATGTCCTGCCCGAATGCTACCGGCGTGGTAAGCCTTCTGGCGGCCTATGCCGCCGGCGAAGGCAAACTGACGGGCGAAACCGCAGGCGCCGATGCGTTGGAAATCATTGCCTATCTGAAGGGCACCACGGCCATGCAAAACAGCCTTGCTGCGGCGTGCAGCACCCAGGGCGTGGTAGACGCGGGAAAAGCGTATGAGGCCTACAAGAACAAAGACACTTCCAGCGTGAACCCCGTGATTGATAGCATCACCAGCAACGGGGATGGCACGGCTACCGTGAAAGGGCACTTCTTCGGCGCCGATTACGAGGGCACGCTTGCGATGATGACCCCTGGCTCCACCGCGCGGCAGCCCCTTGTGGTCACCGCTTGGAACGATACGTCTATCACGTTCAACCTGCCCGGCGGCACCGATCGCACGGTGGTCTTGTACGTGGCCACCTCCCACGGCACGAACGCGTACCGCACCATAGAAATGCCGGCCGGCGCGCGCGGCTACACCGCGCTTGGGGCCCCGGACATCTTGATAGACACCCCCTTGGGCGGATACAGCACGCTGTACAGCCGATGCGTGCGCATGGCGGCCACCAATACCAGCGTGTTCTATCTGGGCCAATTCGACAACGCCGAGTCATCGTGCTTCCTGTTGCGCTACGACATAGAAAAGGCCGAATGGAGCCAGGTTGACCTGCCCGAAGAGATAACGTTCGAGGCGGCAGGCGAATCGTGGCAGTCCATGACGGGCAGCGAAGACTATCTGTACCTGCTGATGACCACTTCCTCGTCAGACGTTTCCAGCACCACGTGGCTGCTCACCTACGACGTTGCCAACGACGCATGGAAGCACACGGTGAAGCTGAACGTGCCCGCCTCGCAGGCAGATTCCAGCATTGCGAACGGCGTGTTGGCCTTCCAATCCGGGCAGCTGTGGGCTTCGGGCACGGGCAATGACGGCACGGGTCTGGTGAACATCTATCCTGACACTGGCAAGGTGTTCGGGACCATGGCCAAAACGCCTTCCGCCGCTTTCGCCGGCACCCTGACGGCCACCGACTTAGGTCTGGTCCTTACGGGTTCGACCGCAGGCTTCACGGTGCTTACCGATTCGCAAACTTCCGGGGCCTATCTGCGCCAAGACCCGTTCTCGTATGACACGAAGAACAACAAGTGGACCGCGGTCAACCTGCAGTTCTTCCCTTCTTTGCAGAAGGCTTCGGCCTATCTTGATGGCGGCCAGTCGTATTGGCATGCCGTCGGCGCGCTGAAAGACGGCATCATCATCACCGGTCCCACGCGCGATGCGGGCAAGGACACCATGGTGGACACCTGGATTTACGACGACGTGAAGGACACCTTCACGCCTTTCGTGGACGTGCTGTTCAGCACGACGCATATGCGCTCGCTGGCGGGCTGCACCGACTTTTCCGATAAGTACTACGTAATGGCATCGGACCCCATTTCGGGCCAGCTGGTGTTCAAGGTGCTAGACCTGTCCAACTACGGCTTTTCTTCTTACGTTGCGAAGGGCAACGCCGTGGAGGAAAGCCACACGCACCAGTGGGGCGAATGGCAGGTGCAGACGGAATCCACCTGCGCTAAGGCCGGCACGCAGACGCGTGACTGCGGCGTGTGCGGGTGCAGCGAAACGCAGGCGCTGCCGTTGGCCAACCATTCGTGGGCCGATTGGACCATCATCGAAAAGGCCCGGCCCGACCATATGGGTCTGCAGGAGCGCACCTGCACCGCGTGCGGCGCGGTTGTGACGCGCACGGTGGAATTCAAGCCCTTCCCGGATGTGACCGACCAGTCCGCTTGGTACTTCAACAGCGTGTATGACGCCGTTGACCTGGGCATTTTCAGCGGCTACACCAACGGACTGTTCGGCCCGGCCGACCAGCTGACGCGCGCTCAGGCTTCCGTGGTGCTGTGGCGCTACTTCGCGCCGGACGAAGCGAAAAGCTACGATGCGACGAAGGCCGTTGACACCACGGGTATGAGTGACATGGCCAACGGCCAGTTCTACACCGGCGCCGCCAACTGGGCCGTGCAGAACAAGGTGATCAACGGCTATGAAGACGGCCGCTTCGGCCCGAACGACCCGCTGACGCGCGAGCAGCTGTGCGTGATTGTGGCCAACGCCGCCAAACAGCTGAAGGGCGCCAGCATTTCCAGCGACTTCGCGAAGTTCGACGCGCTGCCTGACCACGAAGATGTGGACCTGTGGGCCATGGTCGGCGTGGCGTGGGGCCTAGACAAGGGCATCATCAGCGGCGTTGATCGCGACGGCGTGCGCTACCTGGAGCCCCTGACCAAGGTGGATCGCTCCACCATGGCCGCCATCATGGTGAATGCCATCAACAACGGCGTGTTCAACGACCAGAGTGCGCAGTAGACGCGCCAAGAAATAACCCGCACCCGTGTGCCGCCCCCGGGGCGGCACACGTGCGTTTGGGGGCGAAAGGCGGGCAGGGGAGCAAGTGGTACGATGGGGACGGTTCTAAATGAGCGCGACGGAAAAGTGATACAATTAGAACCGTCCTTACCGTACCACCTAGGAAAGAGGTTGTTGTGCCGAGACAAGCGCGTGTTGCCAGTGAATATCAGCATGTGATTACCCGCGGAAACGGGAAGCAGGCCATCTTCGAAGAAGAGGCGGATTTCGAGTACTATCTTTCGTTGCTCAAGCGCTTCGCGGAAGATACGGGCGTTGTGGTGTTGGCGTATTGCCTGATGGACAACCACGTTCACCTGCTGATTCATGACGCGCAGACGCAGACGCCGCTGTTCATGAAGAAGCTGGGCGTTACCTATGCCATGTATTTCAACAAGAAGTACGGGCGCAAGGGGCCCCTGTTCCATGATAGGTATCGCAGCGAAGCCTTGGCCAAGGACGAACATCTTTTGGCGGCGTATCGCTACATCCTGAACAACCCCGTGAAGGCGGGCGTTGCTTCGGCGGACAAGTACCCGTGGAGCAGCTATCGCGACTACGCTAGCGCCAACGGGATCACCAACACCGAACTGCAGCGTTCCCTGATAGGGGACAAGGCCGCTTTCCGGAAGTTCATGGTGCAAGAAGACAGTCGTGAATTCCTGGACGTGGACGCGCCCAAGCACGACGACGAGTGGGCCAAGGGCGTTATGCTGAAAACGCTGGGCATCAAAAGCGGCGCTCAGCTGCAGGAACTGCCCAAGAAAGAACGCGACGCTGCTTTGGCGGCTCTTCGCCAAGCAGGCCTGTCGGTGCGCCAAACAGCGCGCCTGACCGGCATAAGCCAAGGCGTAGTCCAGCGCGCAAAGTAGTAGGGGGGTGAAATGGGGACGTAGCACTTGGTGAAAGGGTGAAATGGGGACGTA
>JAUNIP010000058.1 GCA_030523425.1 Coriobacteriia bacterium | reverse complement strand
CCGCGGGAGCGCCTGCGCCCGCGGGGCCGCCCGCGCGGCGGCTGGGCGCCACCATGGCGGTGTACCTGCTGGGCCTGCTTTTGGGCGGCCTGTACGTGGGGCTCATCGCCCCGGTGCGCTTGGTCATCCAGCAAGATTTCGGCATTGGCGACGACGCCGGCATCTGGATGATCAACATCTATTCGCTGTTCTACGCCGCGTGCATCCCCGTCATTGGCAAGCTGGCCGACAACCACGGCCGCAGGACCATCCTGATAGCCTGCCTGCTGGTGTTCGGCGTCGGTTCAACGCTGTGCGCGCTGTCCCAAGCGTTGGGCTTCGCGGTGCTGCTAGCGGGCCGCGTGGTGCAGGCCGTGGGCGCGTGCGGCATCATCCCCGTGGCCAACGCCGAAATGGGCACCGCCGTGCCGCCTGAAAAGCGCGGGTTGGCCTTGGGGCTTACCGCGGCGGTTTCCGGCCTTTCCAACGTGTTGGGGTCGGCTGTGGGCAGCGGACTGCTGTTCATTGCCGGCAACGAAAACTGGCCCTTCCTGTTTTGGGTGGCCGTGCCCGCCTGCCTGCTGCTTGCCGTGGCGGCGAAGATGGTGCTGGCCAACAACGTGGTGGAATCCCCCAAGCGGTTGGACCTGGTGGGATCTGCGCTGTTCGTGGCCATGGTGTTGCTGCTGCTGGTGGCGCTTCAGAACCTGGACTTCTTCGCGTTCGCCGAAACCGCGGTGCTGCCCCAGGTGTGGCTGCCCCTTGCAGGTATGGTGGCGTGCCTGGCCACGTTTCGCACCGTGGAGCGCCGCGTGGCAGACCCCGTGTTTCACCTGGAATACTTGCACAACCGGGCCATCGTGGTCACCATGGTGGTCAGCTTTTTCGTGGGCTGCATCACCATTTGCATGTCGCTCGTTCCCGAAATTGCCGAATTCATTGCCGAAGCGCCCACAGGGTCGGGCGGCTTCTACGTTATCCCCGTGGGCGTGACGTGCCTGTTCGGCCCTCCGTTGGCGGGCAAGCTGATAGACCGCTTCGGGCCGAAGCCCATCATGATGGGCGGCTTGGCTGCGTCGGGCGCGGCGTATGCGTTCTTGGCGTTTGTGGCCGTGCCCAGTCACAATGAAGTGGTGCTGGTTTTGGGATTGTGCCTGGTGGGGCTTGGCATGGGCTTCGTGATGGGCGCGCCCACCAACTACATGATTCTGGAAAACACCAGCGAACAGGAAAGCACTTCAGCCATTGCCACCATCACGCTGGTGCGCCAAATTGGCACCAGCGTGGCCCCGGCGGTGCTGGTGGGCTTTGTGGCGGCCAACCCCGGCGCGGCGGGCTTCCAGCACCTGCTTATGTGCGTGGCGGCATTTTGCGTGCTGGCCTTTGCGTGTATGATTGCTTACCAGAAAAACGAACGTCCCTAAGCGTAACAGGAGGAACCATGGACAAAAAAGCACTGTACAACATAACCTACGGCGTGTTCTTGCTGGGAACCACGCACAACGGCACGCTGAACGCGTGCATCACCAACACCTGCATGCAGGTGGCATCTAGCCCCACGCGCATTGCCATAGCGGTCATCAACGCCAACTACACCGCTGACCTGCTGAAAGAAAGCGGCGTGTTCGCGCTTACGCTGCTGGACAACACCGTGCACTACGAAACCATCAAGTTCTTCGGCATGCAGTCCGGGCGCAGTGTTAACAAGTTCCCCGTTGCCCCTGCCACCGATGCCAACGGATGCCCCTACCTGCCGTTTTCTTCCTGCGCCGTCATAAGCGCGCGCGTGGTGGACAGCATGGATTTGGGCAGCCATACCCTGTTTATTGCCGAAGTGGAAGACGCCCAGCGCCTGAGCAGCAACCCGCCGCTGACGTATGCGGACTACCAAGCGCGCGTGAAGCCCAAGCCCGCCGCTGCGGCGCCCACCCGCAAGGTGAAGGCCTGGCGCTGCAAGATTTGCGGCTACGTGTATGAAGGCGAAACCCTGCCCGAAGACTACCTGTGCCCCCTGTGCGGCCACGACGCAAGCGACTTCGAACCCGTCTACGAATAGCGGGTGGTGCCGCGAGCGCTACTTCGCGGGCTGGTTGTAGAACACGCAGTTGGAGCCTTCGGTTCCCTTGGCCTCATACAGGCATTCGTCCGCTTGCCTATACACCGCCTCGAAGCTTGACTGCTGCCCCACCATCACGGCACCCAGACTGATTTCAATCTGGTAGGACCCCATGACGGGAATCCGGATGGCTTCGATGGCCTTCAGCAGGCGCCCAATGATGTTGTCCGCCACCTTGCGACTTTGCACGCCGCGCGCAAAGAACGCGAACTCGTCACCGCCCAGGCGCATGATCACGTCGCCGCCGCGGAACACCTTCTCCATGGAATTGGCGATGGCTATCAGCACTTCGTCGCCCACGTCATGGCCGTACGTGTCATTCACGGCCTTGAACTTGTCCACATCGAACATGCAGAACAGGCCCTTGACGCCTTCTTCTAGCAGCTCCTGGATGACGCGCTGGCCCGTGCCCCTGTTCATGATGCCGGTCATCAGGTCGGTCTGCGCCATGTGCATCAGGCGCTGTTCGCGGCGCTTTTCGGCGTCGATGCCTTCCACTGTGAACAGCACGTGGTGCAGCATGCCCTGTTCGTCGTAGTCGACCGCTATGAAGCGCGCGCGGCACCAGCCGTTTATGTTGCCCACGAAGATGTGCGTTAAGGTGTCCACCCCGTTCATGCGGCCGCGCAGCGTTTCCAGCTCCATGAACTTCAGCGTTTCGGCGCGATGGTTTTCCTCCACCAGGTTCATCGTGGCGTGGCGGCCCTTTTCGTTGAGGTTCGAACCGGCGCGCGGGATGAGCGCGTCGATGTATTGGTTGGTCTTCACGGCCATGTATGTGTCGTTTTTCAGGTCCAGGTAATGCACCGAGATGTAGATGTAGCTAAGGGCCTTGAATGCGCCCAGCAATTCGTTTTGCTCTTGGAGCACCACATAGATCACTTGGTTGTCTTCAGTGTAATTTTCCGACCGCATCGCTTCTATCAGCACCCATTCGTACACGCCGTTGCGCTTCCGACGCACCTGCAGGTCAAAAGGCCTGTTTTCGGTGCTCAGCCACTGGCGCAGTCCGGCAACGGAAAGGCGGTCGGCAAATTCTTCCGCGTCGTCAGGATGGACGATGCCCGCGGCGACGCATTCCTGTATCAGGGCCGAAAAGGCAGAGCCATCCTGGTCAGGCAGATTTTCGTCGTCGATGGAATGGACTACGACCAGCGTGTCTTTTTTCAGGTCCACTTCATACACGCGCAGGAACTTGCCTGTCATGTACTGCTTTAAGAAAAGGGTGCCCTGATCTGAGCTCATGTTTCCTCCGCCGCTATGCTTTGCGCGCCCGCCGCGCGGGCCCAAGATGGCCCAGCGCATGCAGGTGCAAGTTTTTTTACGGCAGACAATGATACTCCAGCAGAATGCCCTTTCGCAGGGAGCCTTACCTCACTATGCGAAATATCTACATAAGGCGAAGGCAAGCAGGGCCACCTACGCGGGCTTGCGCACCACGCAGTGCAGGTGCAGGCCGCTGACCTGCATGACTTCCACCATTAAGCCCGCGCGGTCCACCATTTCCGATATTTCCCGGGTGCTGTAAGCGCCCACGTCGCCGTGCCCGGTTATGTTGGCCAGCTTCAGGTAAACGCCGTTTACAAACTTCTGCTTGAAGCCGGAAACGGTCCAGTCGCGCAGCACCAGCTTGCCGCCAGGCCGCAGCACCTTGTTCACGCTGTTGAAGAAGTCCTGCGGATTGGGGTAGTGATGGAAACTCTGGGAGCAGATGACGACGTCAAAGCTTTCAAGCTGGAAGGGCAGGTTTTCGCAGTCCCCCACCACGAATTCGGCGCACGGGATGTTCTTTGCCTGGGCCACGTCAATCATGGCAGGCGTTAGGTCTAGGCCCACGTAGTGCCGGTCGGGCCACTTTTCAGCCAGCAGGCTGATCATGGGTGCGGTGCCGCATCCGGCGTCTAGCAAGTCGGTGAAGGGCTGCTTTTCCAGCTCGGCCAAGATGGGCGGATAGTCGTCCTTGCACACTTCGTAGATGCCGGCGTGATCGGCTTCATATCGCGCGGCGGCTTTCGTGAATTCCTTGATGGACAGGTCTTTGTACTGTTGGGCGGTTCTTACCATAAGGGCCTCTTTCTTGCGGCGGCCAAGGCGCGCCGCTTGCTTTGTTGTTAAAGTTTACTAAAGCTAACTTTACCACAAAGTAAGCCTTGCACAACATTTGTATTGGCAAGCTTGCAGCGCAACCTCGTGGCAATCAGTCTGCATCAGCCCCATTACGCCCAGAAATGGCAAATCGCAGATTCTGGGCGTAACCTTTCCAGAACCCCACCTTACCTTTACGCCCAGAAATGGCATTTCGCAAAAAAATGGGCGTAAGCAAAAACCTCACAAGCAACTGCGTTACGCCCAGAAATGGCGTATGTAAATAAATGGGCGTAAGAGTGCTTGCTTCGTGACGCTGCCATTACGCCCAAAAAACGCGAACATGCTTATCTGGGCGTAACGCCATCAACATGGGCAGATTTCCTTACGCCCAAAATTGGACGAACTCGTAATTTGGGCGTAAATCAAGTCCAACCCCCCAAATTGCGTACGCCCAAAAAGCTCAGATTCACATATCTGGGCGTAACCGCCTACCGTGGACTCAAAGGGCCCTGCAAGAGCAGAACCAAAATTTTCCAAATAGACCAAAATTATGGACAGCAGTAACCGAAAGAGCTATAATCCACTCACTCCAGAATCGCAATGAGACAGACCCAACAAAAAAACTGATCCGAAAGGAAGCGTTATGTTGTGTCTAGACTTGTTGCAAGAAAGCCTATCGCTCTCTCAAATCATCGAAACAACAGAAAAGCGTCTTAAGTCTGCCCCCAAAGGCGCTCTCCACGTGTCGCAAAGCCACGGTTCTCCGCAATACCGCTGCAGGCTTGACAGCAACGCGAAAGAAATCTATTTAGACAAAAGCAAAGAAAAACTTACGCGCAAGCTAGCCCAAAAAGCATACGATCAAAAAGTACTCAAGCAGGCAAAACAGCTAAAACACGACATTGACGTACTATTGGCAGATTTGAAACGCTATGGCATAAAAGATTGCGGAGGGGCCCAAACGCAAGAGTATTCATCGTGCCATCCTGCGCTGCGTTTGCGCCCCGACGTGGAGCTTACTACCATTAAGCAGTTGTATCAAAACCTGCCGCCGGAAAGAAAAGCCCTGGTTGCGCCCTGCTTGTTGTCGGACGAAGACTACGCATCTAACTGGGAAAACACAAATTCCAGCAGCTACAACTTCCTTCAAGAGGGTCGTATATTCCACACCGAAAAGGGCGATTACGTCAGGTCAAAATCGGAGGCCATTATCGCGGACAAGCTTTTCCGAGCCTCCATCCCCTACAAATATGAACAGCCTCTCACGCTGAACGACGGCCAGGAGGTGTTCCCAGATTTCACCGTTCTCAACAAGCGCACGCGACAAGAATTCGTTTGGGAGCACTTTGGGCTCATGGACAACCCCGAATACGCTGACAAAGCAGTTCGAAAGATAGCTGCCTACGAAGAGAGCGGGCTGCATCTTGGCGTAGGGCTCATTGCCACTCTTGAAACCTCGAAGTCGCCCCTGAACCTATCAGCCATCGAAAGCATCATCCGCACGCAGCTGACGTAGCGCCACCGCGGCTGGCGCGTGCGCACGGGCCGGCACCCTTACACGCGGCCGGGGCGGCGGACATACACGTGCAGCACAATACCCATGCACGCAGCGGCCATCAGCAGAAACACCGCGTACGACACCACATAACTGCCGGTGAGATCCGCCAACAACCCCGGGAACAAATTGCATGCGAAACCCCCAGTGGCATACGCAATCTGGAAGTTTTTGATAACCCTGGCGCGCTGCAAAACCGGCGCTAACTCCAGCGACCACATGGAAATGCCCACCGTGGCCAACGCCACGCCGGCACCGAACAACACCGCGGCCGTCAGCGCCGCCAAATAGCCCACCTGGCCCGTGAAGCAGCACGCCGCAAGCCCCGCGATCATCAGCAGGAAGAAAATGGCGGATCCCGCCGACGTGCCAATCTTGTCGAAAACCACGCCGTTGACCGCCTTGGCCACGGTTAGGCACGCGCCCATCAGCGAAAGGCAAAACGCCACCTGCATGGCATCTAGGCCCACCGAGTGCAGCAACACGCCGAAATAATTGGCACCGCCCACACCCGTGCATCCCAAGAAGAACATGCCCACCAGCATCAGCGTCATCAATCGTGAAGGAAGCGGCTCTGCAGGACCCGCCTGGTTTTTGACCGCGCCGCGCGCAGGGGTGCCCTCGAAAGGCGCAAGGCCCACATCTTCCGGGCGGTTGCGCAGCAGCACCACTATGGCGGCATCTAGCAGCAGCGCCAAGCACGCCTCCATGAAAAACGCCCACTGCAGCGAAAACGCCTGGATGACAGCCGTCACGCAAGTGGGCACAACCATGGCAGCAACCCCGCTACCAACAGCCACAATGCCCAAAGCCGTGCCCAGGTGTCCCTTGAACCACCGCCCTATAAGCATGGTGGTGGCTACCATGCCGCCCAGCCCATAGCCAGCGCCCGTCAGAACGGCGCCCGCACACAGCACTGCCGTGGAATCCGCGGCGGCGTACACCACAAAGCCCGCAACCACTAAAAGGGAAGCAATGCCAATGCCGCGTCGGCAGTCCAACACGCGGTAGTATTTCCCCACGAAAAACATGCAGATCAGCGAAGCCAGCGTGCGGCAAGCCAACACCAACGAACCCCCCGCGTCGCCTACCCCGGGGATGGCCACAATGTAGGGCTGGTACACATTGAACGAACTGCTTGCCAGGCCAATATTGGTGAAGGTGGTCAGAAAACAACACACAACGATGATCTTTTCGTAATGTCGTTTCATACGGCTGCGCGGCCCGCGGCGGGCGCTTTCCCGTGGCACCTTCTTCCCAAACTTGCTGGCGAACTTGCTAATAAGGGCGTAAGCGTACCACCACGTGCACCCCCGCGCAAGGCGAGGCTGTCAGGCGTTACACGCCCGTAAGGCAGACGAAACGAAGCCGCACGCATCCCGTCCGCAAAACGTGAGACAATGGGCACACACAAACAAGACCGCGCTGGGCTGCGCTGGGCCGGGCACCGCCGATGCCCGCCGCGCCGCGCGCTGCGGCAACGCCGCGCGCTGCGGCAGGAAGGAAGCGCCATGAATACCAGCTTGCTCACTATCGAAAACGGGTTTGACCTGCTAGACGGCACGAAAATCCCGCGTGTGGGATTTGGCACCTACCAGTTGGAAGCCGGTGCCACCACCGAAGCCGCGGTGGCGGCAGCCCTGGAAGCGGGGTACAGGCACGTGGACGCCGCGCGCCTGTACGCCAACGAACGATACACCGGCAAGGCGCTGGCAGAATGCGGCATCCCGCGCAACCAGCTGTTCGTCACCTCCAAGGTGTGGAACGACCGCCAGATGCAGGGGCCGGACGCCATCCGCGCTTCGGTGGAGCAGTCGCTTGCCGCGCTGCGCTTAGACCACCTGGACCTGCTGCTGATCCACTGGCCAGTGGCGGGGCGCTACCGCCACACCTGGGAAGTGTTCCAGCGCCTGCAAGAAGAAGGGCTTACCACGTCCATAGGCGTGTCCAACTTCACAGCCGGCCACCTGCAGGATTTGCTTTCCGACGGCAGCCCCACGCCTGTGGTAGACCAAATGGAGCACCACCCCTACATGCAGGACACAGAAGCCCTAAACCTGTGCCGCGAACTGGGCATCCGCTACGAAGCGTGGTCGCCATTCTTCCGCGGCAAGTGCTTGGACGACCCCGTGCTGCAAGGCATAGCCGAAGCACACAACGCCACCACCGCGCAGGTGATTGTGGCCTGGCTGAATCACACCGGCGTGGTGGCCCTGCCCCGCAGCAGCAAGCCCCAGCGTGTGCGCGAAAACCTGCGCGGCCTGGAACTGCAGCTAACCGCGAAGGACCTGGAAGCCATAGAAGGCCTGAACCGCGGCCAATACCTGCATGAAGACAGCACCCCCTATAACTTCGCGCGCCTAGACGGCATCACCTCGCCAGTGGATTAGCGCCCGCGGGTGGTACGGCGGGACCCCCTGCCCCAGCGCGCTACTTCCCTACCCCAGGTATTTCGCCAGCACGCCGGCCAACTCTTGCAGATTCAGCGGCTTGGCTATGTGGCCGTTCATGCCGGCGTCCAACGAACGCTGCACGTCGTCGCTGAAGGCGTTCGCGGTCATGGCAACTATGGGCAGGCTGTGGATGTCTGCCCTGTTCAGGCTGCGAATGGACCGCGTGGCATCCAAGCCGTTCATCACCGGCATCTGAATGTCCATAAACACTATGTCGTAGTAGTGTTCGGGCTGCTCAGACATCATCTTGACCGCTTCGGCGCCGTTTTGCGCCCACTCCACTGCCGCGCCCGTTTCCTCCAAAATGGTGGCGGCGATTTCGTAGTTCAGGTCGTTGTCTTCGGCCAGCAGAATGCGTTTGCCGGTCAGATCCAGCTGCGTCACGTCGTCCATGGGGTTGGACGTGGCGTTGCGCGAATTTTCAATCTGCTGCTGGTCCTGCAGCTGCAGCAGCGCCGAAAACGTGAAGCACGACCCCACACCCTCTTCGCTTTCCACCGCAATGTCGCCACCCATCATGCGGGCGATGTTGCGGGCGATGGGCATGCCAAGGCCTGTGCCCTGGATCTTGTTGGTACGCGTGTCCTCCGCGCGGGAAAACGGCTCGAAGATGGTCTGCAGGAACGCCTGCGACATGCCAAAACCGTTGTCTTGGAAGGCGAATTCGTAGTGGGCGAAGTTCGTCCTGACGGTGTTGCGCTCGGTGACGGTCAGGCTGATGTGGCCGCCGTCGGGCGTGTACTTGATGGCGTTGCTCATAAGGTTCACGAACACCTGCTGCAGGCGCACGGCGTCGCCGACCACGTATTCATTGTGCAGCTTGTCTAAGCTCACTTCCACGGTGTGCCCGTGCTGTTCCACCTGCGGACGCGTCAGGCTCAGCAGGTTGTCAATAAGTTCTCGCAGGTTGAAGGGGGCATCGTCTAGGTCTACCTTGCCGCTTTCAATCTTGGACATGTCAAGCACTTCGTTGATCAGCGAAAGCAGGTGCGCACTGGCGCCGGCAATCTTTTGCAGGCAGTCCGCCACGCGCTCCTTGTCGTCAATGTGGGAAGCGGCTATGGCGGTCATGCCGATGATGCCGTTCATGGGGGTGCGGATGTCGTGGCTCATGCTGGAAAGGAAGTCGGTCTTCGCGCCGCTGGCGGCTTCCGCTTGGCGCAGCGCGTCCCGAAGCAGGTTTTCCTGCCGCACCTGTTCGGTGATGTCCACAAACAGGCCCTCGAAGCGTTCCGGCCCGCCGCCTTCGCGCCGCGAAAGGCGCCCGGCCGCGTGGAACCACCGGTATTCGCCGGAAGCCACCATCAGGCGATACCGCACGTCATAGGTTTTCGTGCCCCGATAGTCGCTGATGGTGTCCCAAAATTCCTTCAACACCCCCAGCTTGTCTTCGGGGTGCAGCAAATCGGACCACGAATTCAGCTCGTCGGGGAAATCGGTGGTGTCATGGTAGCCCAACATCTTGCGGAATTCGTGGCTCCAATGCACCGCAACCATGGTACCGCGCTCGTCGAAATCCATGCTCCACCAGCCAGATTTCATGGCTTCGTGAATAAGGTCGAACGCGTTTTGCAGCCGGCGGTTTTCCTCCACCAAATACTGTTTGTTTGCGCTGGTCATAGGCCCTCCATTTCAGTGGGGCATCCGTTGCAAGAAGCATACCATGTTTCGCGGCCCACACAACCCGGGGGGCGGGAAACGCAACCGCGCGTGTGCTGAAGCGCAGCCCCCCGGCACACGCCCAAGTAAGCAAAAGACGGGCGAAGGTTTGCCCTCCGCCCGTCTTTTTATGGTCTTAGGTGGTAATTCCGCTTTACACCGTGGTGCTATCGGATTGTTCCTGCTGCTGGAACTGCTGGCCCTCAGGACCGCCCTGGCCGGGACCGCCGAAGCCGGGACCG
>JAUNIP010000057.1:5476-10406 GCA_030523425.1 Coriobacteriia bacterium | reverse complement strand
TGCAAACGGTTGCTGACGGTGCTTTGGCGTCGGTTGACTGGGACGATCCCTTCGCAACGAACGGGGCGTATTGGGCTGCCAGCCAAAGGTAAAGGAGCATTTTCATGGCGGATGTGAAGTCGCTGGCCATAGCAGCGAAGAACAAACTTCAGCGTGACGGGCTGAAGGCTTCGTTTGCCAAGGCAAGGGAAATGGCCTTAGGGCGCAAGTACGAAAACCAGTTCGCGAAGAACAACCCCGATTCCATTTCCTTTGTTGACGTGCTGTTCATCAACGGCTGCGACTACAGCGTGCCCCATCCCATCCGCTATCGCGTCGACCACCAGATCCAGCAGTTAGCCGCGAATGGCTTCTACGTGGAGCGCGTGGATGCTTGGGATTTCGATATTGACGCATGCCTGGCGCGGGCCCGGGTGTTCGTGATTTTCCGTTGCCCCCATGCCGATTTCTTGGAAGAGTTCGTCAAGCGCGCCAAGCGCATGAACAAGCTGGTGTTCTTCGACATCGATGACTTGGTGATAGACCGCAAGTACACCGATTTGATTCCGTATCTGGACACCATGAGCCCCGAAGAGCGCGCGGGCTATGACGATGGGGTAGACCGTATGGGCCGTATGCTGAAGGTGTGCGGCAATGCCATCACGTCTACCGACTGCTTGGGTGAAGAGCTGTCCACGCTGATCGACGGCACGGTGTATGTGAACCGCAACGTGGCGTCCCAGGAAATGGTGTATTTTTCCAACCGCGCGAACTACGAGCGCGACGAATTGCCTTACCTTCCGCCCGACAAGGTGTCCGACGACGAAAAGACCCACTACGAGTGGTCGAAGAGGCGCCTGCAGGCGCGTGTGGCCACAGGGGAAGTGGTGTTGGGCTATTTCAGCGGCAGCATCACCCACAACGACGACTTCGCGTTGGTGGTGCCCGCCCTTATACGCGTGCTAGAGCAGCGCCCCCAGGCCAAACTGATGGTGGTGGGCGAACTGGATCTGCCCGATGCCTTGCAACCGTATGCCGACCGCGTGAAGGCTGTGCCGTTTTCGCCGTGGCAGAAGCTGCCGGAAATGATTTCGCAGGCCGACATCAATCTGGTGCCGCTGCAAGATACCATCTTCAACCGCGCGAAGTCGGAAAACAAGTGGGTGGAGGCTTCCTTGGTGAAGGTGCCCACGGTGGCCAGCAAGGTGGGCCCATTCGCGGACTTCATAGAGCACGGGGTAACGGGCTATCTGTGCGAAACGGAACAAGACTGGGAAGCCACGCTGTTGGCGGCCATCGACGACGCGGAAGGTCGCAAGAACGTGGCTGACGCCGCGTATGCCTTCTGCCGCGAAAACTGCACCACGTTGGCTCCTTCCGGTTCGCGCTTTGCGCGCTTCATCCGCGAAACCCAGGCTCCCAACGTCATGATGATGCTGCCTTCCACCGAAATCAGCGGGGGCATCATCGTGGCGCTGCGCCACTGCTGCATTTTGCAAGATGCCGGCTTCGACGTGACGCTGGTGGAAGACTCGCTGAACTATTCCGGCCACACGCTTGAGATGTTCGGGCATACCTTCCCGGTGGTCCATGCGCGCAGCGAGCAGAACCGGGATATGAAAGTGCTGTTCAAGGGCCGGGTTGATTGCGCGGTTGCCACCATGTGGACCACGCTGAACCTGTTTGACACCTACGGGCGTATCGGCAAGAAGAAGTACCTGGTGCAGAATTTCGAAACCGACTTCTACCAGGAGCCCGACCAAAACAAGCTGTGGGCGAACGCCACGTATTCACGGTGGGACGTTGACTACCTGACCATTTCGAAGTGGTGCCAAAACTGGCTGGAAGAACGCTTCTGCACGCAATCGCGCTTTGCGGCCAATGGCATTGACCTGCAGGCGTTTTACCCGACGGTGCGCGAATTCCCGGAAGGGGAGCGCGTGCGCATTCTGGTGGAAGGCGACAGCAAGTCCTACTATAAGAACGTCGACGAGGCCTTCGCCATCATAGAGCTGCTTGACCCTGCGCAATACGAGGTGTGGTACATGTCCTACAACGGCGAACCCAAGCCGTTTTACCGGGTGGACAAATTCCTGCATGCCGTGCCGCCCGAGCAGGTGGCTGACGTGTATAGGCAATGCCACATCCTGCTGAAGACCAGCATCCTGGAAAGCTTCAGTTACCCGCCCCTGGAAATGATGGCCACCGGCGGCTTTGTGGTGGCGTGCCCTAACGGCGGCAACGTGGAATACCTGGTAGACGGGCAAAACTGCCTGCTGTATGAGCAGGGCAACTTAGAACAGGGCGCAGCGAAGATCCAGGCGTTGGTAGATGACCCCGAACTGCGCCAGCGCTTGCTGGAAGGCGGCAGGGCGTGTGCCGAACAGCGCAGCTGGGAAGCCCTTGAACAAGACATTTTGAGCCTGTACGACTAATGCTGGGACTATCCCAGGAAACGTATCATAAACGAAGCAAAAGAGGTTATGTATGAGGTTGTTCCATAAAAGCTTACGGGCACTGCTAAGCGTGGTCTGCGCGTTTTCGCTGATGGTCCCGCTGCCCGCGTTCGCCGACCAGCAGGAAAGCGCAACCGCGGCGGCCCAGCGCATTGCGTATGTGTACGCTGTGCCCGACCAGGAAGATGCCCGGGCCACCATGGTGATGATAGGCCTGGAAGACGAAACCTTCGCGGTTGCTTCTGCGCAGCTGAGCTTTGGTGACAGCGTTGTTGATGCCTTGGCGTGCGGCACCGGCGCGGTGGGCTTTTCCCTAAGCGAACAGCAATACCAGGCGTTTGCTTCGGGGGCCTTCCGGGTGAAGGCGGTGTCTGCGGCAGGCGAAACGGTGCTGTTGAACAGCGAACTTGACGCCTTGCAGCAGGTTCGGGACACCCAAAGCGTGGAAGCAGCGCTTAGCGTGGAAGCCGACGTCAGCCAGATCATGGTGACCCTTGACGAAAACAACACCCTTACTTCTAGCGCGTTAGATGTGTCCGGCGCACCCGACGGTGCTTCGCTGCTAAACGAAGCGGAGCCGCTGGCAGGCGGCGTGATTGCCCTTGACCCCGGCCATGGCGGCTACGATTCGGGTGCCTGCTGGGGCGATTTGCAGGAAAAGGATTTGAACTGGGCCTACACCATGGCGTGCAAGGAGCGCCTGGAAGCCTATGGCTATACCGTGTACGTTACCCGCACCGAAAACGAATGCCCCGGGCTGACCGAGCGCGTGGTGCGTGCGGTGAACGCCGGCGCCATCATGTTCGCCTGCCTGCACACCAACGCGGCCGAAAACACTTCGGCCCATGGCTGCGAGGTGTGGGTGCAGGTGGACAGCAGCTATAACTATGCGACCACCCATGTGGTGGATGTTGACATCGCCAACCGCATTTTGGCGAACCTGACGGCGTTAGGCCTGTACAACCGCGGCGTGCAGCAGCGTTATTCCAGCAACGGCAGCACATACCCCGACGGCAGCACTGCGGACTACTACACCGTGCTAGAAGCCGCCCGCGAATACAACCTGCCGGCGTTCATTGTGGAACACGCCTTCGTGGCCGGCGACTATGAGTTTTTATACAGCGCCGAAAACCTGCGCAACTGCGGCTATGCCGACGCGGATGGCATAGCCAGCTACCTGGGCGGCATTGCCCCTGCGTGCGATCAGTTTTATTCCAGTAACCGCAACGACTTCTACGGCACCTTCCGCATGTGGGCCACCGGCGTTATGCCTTCGAACGCTGAAGTGCTTATTCCGGTGTGGCCAGCAAACGTCACGGATGCCTCCCAGATAATCTTTTATCCCGCCATTAAGGATGCCAACGGGAATTTCTTCGTGGATGTGAGCGCCAGCGACTACGATGGCTATACCGGCGTGTACAACGCGGACTGCTACGTACGGATTGGAAGCAGCTTGACCAAGGTGGCCGGCACTATCCAGGTCAGCTTGGGGTCTTCCAGCGCCAGCGTTTCAAAGCCTTCCGCTTCGGTTGTTTCCACTTCGGTTGCCAATGCTCCGGCCGATCTGACTGGCGTGCGCTATGCCGTGTGGCTTGAGGCGGGGGATCGGTCCGATTTGATGTGGGTGGATGCCGCCGGCGCGGACGCCGCCTGGGAATACGACTTCAGCCAGGCGAACCTTTCTGTGGCAGGAGCCTATGCCGTGCATGCCTACGGGGTGCTTGCGGATGGATCCATGGTGTTTATGGGAGCCACCACGCTGGAAGTGGAAGGGCCCTCGGCTTCGGTGTCTGTGCGGAATTACGACCCTCAGGCGGGCACGTACCAGGTGGTTGTTGCGAACTTGACCAGCCCCTTCGGCGTTTCTTCGGTGCAGGTGCCCACGTGGAGCGCCGCCGACCAGTCCGACTTGGTGTGGTACAACGCCGCGCTTCAGGCGGATGGCACGTATGTGGCGAACATAACCTATAGCACCCGCGAAAGCGCGCGCACTCGCATTTCGGATGCGTATGTGGTGGGCACAAACGGCCTGTATTATTGTTTGGGCCGTGTGATGCAGGAAACTGAAAGCTGTGTTTCGGTGCATGCTTGGGCAGAAAGCAGCGCCGTGGGCATGAAGGTTTCGGGCCTGGGCAATTTCGACGGCACGGTACAGTTTGCCGTGTGGTCGGAAGCCAACGGGCAGGACGACCTGGTGTGGCTTGACGGCGGCCTGTTCGGCAGCGACTGGGTGGCCGGCGACGCGCTTTCCACCCACGCCTTCCAGGGAGGATCCTACCAGGTGCATGCGTATGCCAATACCGGCGGCGCCATGACCTTCCTGGGTGCCACCACGGTCCAGGTGAGCGGCCTTTCCGCAACCGTGAGCGCGTGGGACGAAGGCAGCGTGTTGGGCTGCAAGGCGGCCGGCCTGGGCAATTTCGGCGGGCGCGTGCAGTTCGCCGTGTGGTCGGAAGCCAACGGGCAGGACGACCTGGTGTGGCTTGACGGCGGCC
>JAUNIP010000057.1:0-5376 GCA_030523425.1 Coriobacteriia bacterium | reverse complement strand
TGTTCGGCAGCGACTGGGTGGCGGCTGATGCCTTTTCCACGCATGCTTTCCAGCGGGGCACATATCACGTGCACGCGTATGCCAACAGGGGCGGCGCCATGGTGTTTCTGGGCGCTACGACCATCGACTACGCGGGCCTTTCTGCAACGGTGGCCCTTACTACGCTTGACCGGTCCAAAGGCGAATTCGCCCTGACCATTTCCAACGTTGCGGCCGAAGTATTCGGGCTTGAGATGGTGGTGCCCACGTGGAGCGTGGACAACAACCAGTCTGATTTGGTGTGGTATGACGCAGCCTTGCGATCTGATGGCGTCTACACCGTGTGGGGGTCCATTTCCAACCATGCCTTCAACACCGGCGACTATGTTTCGGATGTGTATGCGCGCTTGGGAAATGGGCAATTGGTGCAGGTGGGGCACCTTATGTATCAAGTACAGGTAGACCAGAACTTCCTGGCCGTTGCGGGTTCGGGCGGTACGCGCACCGTGTATCTGATCAACCCTTCGGCATCCGCTTCGCAGTACGTGTTCCCCACATGGAGCCTTACGGGCGGCCAAGATGACCTTTCGTGGATCAAGGGCTCCCAGAAAAGCGCGAACACCTGGACGGCCACGGTAGATGTTTCTTCCTTCGGTTCCGCGGGCACGTTCGAAACCGACGTGTACGCCTGCGACGGCGGCGGCAGCCCGTATGGGGATTGCCTAGGCCGCACCACCTACGAAGTGGCGGCTTCTGAGATTACCAGCGGCTATACCATCATGGGCGCCAGTTCCGCTACCGCCGCCATGATGGTGGCGCGCTATAACCAAATGGGCAAGCCCTATCCGTCGGCGGCGCTCAGCCGGGGCGGGGCGGGCAGCATAGAAGAGTTCTGCACCATTTTGTACGAAGAGGCAGTGGCCGAAGGCGTGAAGTCCGAAGTGGTGTTTGCCCAGGCCATGCACGAAACCGGGTGGCTGCAGTTCGGCGGCGACGTGTCCGTTGAGCAGTTCAACTTTTCCGGTATTGGCGCTACGGGCGGCGGCGTGCCGGGCAATTCCTTCTCTTCGGTGCGCGAAGGCCTGCGCGCGCAGGTGCAGCACCTGAAGGCGTATGCTTCCACGGCCGCGCTGGTGAACCCCGTGGTAGACCCGCGCTTCACGTATGTGACGCGCGGCTGCGCCCCCACCGTGGAAGATTTAGGCGGACGCTGGGCCGCCGGCGGCGGCTACGGCGATGCGCTTCGCTACCAGATTAGCCAGCTGTTGGCGCTTGCCTAGCCCGTGCGGCAGGGCAGGGGACCCCAAAGAAGCAAGGAGAAACCCGTGATTGACAAGTTGGCCATAGTGGTTGTCACCTACAAGCGGCAAAAGCTTCTGAAGGTGCTGTTGGAATCTTTTCTGCGCCTGCAGACGCCGCCATGGCGCGTGGTGCTGGTGGATAACGAGAATTCCCCGGAAACGTTGGATTTGGTGGCGGAATACGAAGTGTACGCTGAAGCCCTGTGGGGCCCCGCCGAAGGTGACGCCTTGGGCTTCGACACACGGTTTGCCTACCGTCCCCAAGCGCAGAACTTGGGCGGGTCGGGCGGCTTTTCTGCCGGCATCAAGGCCGCTTACGAACTGGGCGCCGAATGGTTCTGGATCATGGACGACGACGTGGCGGTGGAGCCGGAAGCCATAGACCGCTTGGCGAAGTGGACCGACCGCTTCGACGTGATCCAGGGCAGCCGCTTGGACTTCGACGGCGGGCCCTTCTACTGGCAATACCAGTTCAGCCCCCAGTTGGCCATCTATAATCCCTTCGCCACCGCGCAGTTCGACGAGTCGGGTTTCAAGCCCATGAACACCATGTGCTTCGAAGGCGGCCTGATAAGCCGCAAGGTGGTGCGCCAGATAGGCTTTCCGGACTACCGCTTCTTCATTTACTGGGACGACGCGCTGTATGGGTATTTGGCCTGCAAGGCCGGCCGCGGCGCCGTGGTGTCCGACGTGGTGCTGCGCCGCACGCGCGAAGTGGAGAACTGGGACATCGCCGGCGTGCGCCAGCTGAATTCCACGTCTGACACCAACCGCTTCTACATCATGCGCAACCGCGGGTATATGGCTCGCTACTTCCAGATGAAGGGGGATTACAACCCGTACGCCTATGCGGCCGGTACCGTGCTTTCCTTCGGCAAGGAATTCGTGCGCATGCTGGCGGTAGACCGCGCGCATCTGGTCAGTGGCACCAAGAAGCTGGTGGAAGGCTGGAAGGAATCCCGCGCTATTCTGAACGACCCCACGTGGAAGCCCATGCCACATCCTTTGCCTGAAAATGGCCCTTTGGCATAGCGTTTCCGCAGGTTGCTTTACTTCGTGACTTTTCCATTAAGAAATGGTGTTCTATGCCGTTTTTTGCAACGGTTTCGTGTGCTTTTCTGGCATACTCTCTAAGGTTATCTTTTTAACGGGATTGAGGTGTGAACTTGAGCGTGAGAAGAAACATGAAGCAGGGATTGGCCGTTGCTTTTGCCGCCGCTGTGCTGTCCGTGGGCTGCTGTTCTGTAGCGTTTGCGGACGAAGCGGTGGATGCTGATCAGGTTGCTGCTGCCGCAGAAGCGGTTGCGGTGCAAGAATCGGACGACGCCGTTGCTGACCAGCCTGTGGTTGACGCGGTGGCCGATGACGCGGAGTTCGTTGATGCGGTGGCCGATGAAACCGAAACGCCTGTTGTTTCGACTGGCGACACCCGGCCTGTTGACGATGCGGCTGTTGTGGATCCCGCCGCCAATAAGACGACGGATGCCACCACTGTTGCTGCCGATGACCCTGCTGCGGCCGGCGCTGCCGACGCCGCCACTGATGCGGGCCTTCAAGCTGAAGAGGCCATGTTGCAGGCCGATGGTTGGGTGCAGTCCGGCTCTA
Organism: Coriobacteriia bacterium; assembly: GCA_030523425.1. Classification (GTDB taxonomy): domain Bacteria; phylum Actinomycetota; class Coriobacteriia; order Coriobacteriales; family Eggerthellaceae; genus JAUNIP01. Next base: position 2,491 of record JAUNIP010000057.1, on the reverse strand, counting down.
ACTGGACATATGTGCAGTCCGGCACCACCGTGCAGGACGACTGGGTAGTTACCGACGTGCTGCCTGGCGCTTCTTCGAAGACCGATTTGCAGCGCTATTACTTGGACGCTTCTGGCTTCTTGGTAATCGACCGCCTGTTCCAGGCCGCCCAAAGCGGCGTGACCAGCTGGTTTAGGTCCCTTGCTGCGGGTTACGTTATTCGCGGCACGTACACCACCCCTGACGGCACCATGGTGTATTTCGCCGACAACGACGGCGTGCTTGCTGAAACCGGCTGGGTGGTCACCTCCAAGTTCGACCAAGGCCTGCAGCGCTACTGGATTGACCAGACCGAGCATGCCGCTGTGGTTGGCTATTCGCCCGACGGCTACGACCACTACACCACCCCTGAGGGCTATGTGTCCCGCGGCGTCTACAAGACCTCCGACGGCACGCAGGTGTATCTGTCCGACAATGACGGCAAGCTGGCCGAAACCGGCTGGGTGGTAACCTCCAAGTTCGGCCAGGGCCTGCAGCGCTATTGGATTGACCCCACGCTGCATGCAGCCGTGGTGGGCTATTCCACCGACGGCTATCCGCATTACACCACCACTGAAGGCTATGTGGCCCGCGGTGGTATGACCGTCAACGGCAACAAGGTGTACGCTGACAACGACGGCAAGCTGGTGGTTTCCAACTGGGTTGTTACCGGTGACTTCACCGGCGGCGACTTGCAGCGCTACTGGGCGCAGGCCGATGGCACCTTCGCCACCGAGCGTTTGGTCACTGCTGAAGAAGCAGGTTGGCTGGCCTATGCCACCGCCAACAGCTATGTGGCCCGCGGCGCGTACAAAACCCCCGACGGCAAGCTGGTATATATGGCCGACAACGAAGGCGTGCTGGCGGAAAGCGGCTGGGTGGTAACCTCCAAGTTCGGCCAGGGCCTGCAGCGCTACTGGATTGACCCCGCGCTGCATGCCGCCGTGGTGGGCTATTCCACCGACGGCTACCCGCACTACACTACTTCCGAGGGCTATGTGGCCCGCGGCGGTGTGACCTTGGGCACCACCAAGGTGTTCGCCGACAACGATGGCCGCGTTGTGGTTTCCACCTGGGTGGTCACGGGCGACTTCACGGGCGGCGTGCTGCAGCGCTATTGGGCGCAAGCCGACGCCACCTTCGCCACCAGCCGCCTGATTACCGCAGCCGAAGCCGGTTGGGCGGCCTATGCCACCTCCAACAGCTACGTGGCGCGCTTCGCCTATACCGAAACCAACGGTTATGTTTACCTTGCCAACAACGACGGCCTGCTCAGCCCCACCGGCTGGGTGGTCTCCGACATCTACGGGCAGGGCCTGCAGCGCTACTGGGTTGACGCTGCCACCAACGCCTGCATCCCTGGTTTTTCCGAAGAAGGTTGGGACCACTACACCACCACCGCTGGCTATGTGCTGCGCGGTAAGGCGAACACCGGCGACAATCTGGTGTTGATCGCTGACGGTGACGGCCTGCTGGCCACTGCTTTCGCCGCTGCCGGATGGCTGGTGACCGACGCCTATGATGGGGAATATCAGCGCTACTACCTGGTGGAAGTGGGCAAGTCCGCCACTTCCGGCAAGTCGTATTACGGTGCGCGCACCGGCCTGTTCAACGTGGATGGAACGCGCTACTACGGTATTCCCGATGCAGGCTATGTGCTGCGCAACAACTACACGCTCATAGGCCCCAGCAACGACTTGTTTTACGCCAACAATGATGGCGCGGAGCGTGACAACTCCGAAGGCTGGCTGGGCGTTTCCGGTGTGGCTGCGTGGCGCAATGTTCGCACCACCTCTAGCGCTACCCAGTACATTTTGATTATCGACTCCACCGCGTGCCGCGTGTTCGTGTTCCAGGGCCAAGCGGGCGCTTGGATGCCGCTGTACAACTGGCAGGCCGGCGTGGGCAACCCCATCTACAACGATAACCAGGGCACGCCGAAGGGCGAATTCGCTATTGGCCAGCCGGGCACCGCTTACGACTGGGGCCGCGGCACGCCCGACCATCCTGGCACCGGCCCGTGGCGCATTGAATACGACCCGGTCGATGACATCCGCTGGGTTTCCGACTTCGTGCTGGATTGTGGTTTCCATTCCACCGTAGGCTGGGAAGGTGGCTACAGCGACCCGTCCCAGGTGGGCAAACAACTTTCCCACGGTTGCATCCGTCTGATGGAAGGCTACGCCCACTGGATCTACGACAACTGCGCCCAGGGCACCAAGGTAGTAAGCTACTAAGGCCCCAAGCAAGCAACCGGCCCGGAGCGAAAACCCGGGCCGGTTTTTTTTGCACCCCGTGTCATCAACCGACCGGAGGCGCGCCCTCATTTGTGGCAGCTACCGTAGCCCTTTTTGTCATGCTCCTAAGTCCACTCGGCGGGGGATGCCGGATGCCTTTCGGGCGACCTGCTGCGCTGCTTGACATGTGAAATGGGGACGTAGCATTTTTCACATTTTGCTCCCCCAAAATGTGA
>JAUNIP010000008.1 GCA_030523425.1 Coriobacteriia bacterium | reverse complement strand
AGGTCCATTTTTTTGGGAACGGGGGCCGTAGCTTTTCACACATTTGGGGGGCGCAACTTGTGAAACTGGCTACGTCCCCATTTCACAAAAAAAGCTACGTCCCCATTTCACATGTCCTTTTTGTCAGGCTTTTCGGGCTCATCCGTAAGTCGGGTGCGGCCGGCAATCGGCTGGCGCCTTGCGCTCGTTGGGTTATACTTTCGCGCTATGGATGTGGTGCTGACATTTCTGATTGTGTGCCCGTTGGTGGCGTTGGCGGGGTTTGTGGACGCTATTGCCGGCGGGGGAGGCCTCATTTCGCTGCCGGCTTTCCTGATGGCGGGCATTCCGCCGCACACCGCCATGGCCACTAACAAGCTGTCCAGTTCCATGGGCACGGCTCTGGCTACCGCGCGCTTGGGTATGCAGGGGTACCTGAAGCCGCGGCTGTTCGTGGTGCCGGTGGTTGCGGGGCTGGTGGGGTCGGCAGCAGGTGCCAGCTTGAACCTGCTGGTGGACGATGGCGCGCTGCGCGCGATCATGCTTGTGGTCATCCCCCTGACCGCGGCGTATCTGCTGCGCCCGCATGCTATGGTGGAACGCGAAGAGCGCCTGCCGTACGCGCGCACCTTGGCGCTGTCCACGCTGTTGGCGCTAGGTATTGGCGCCTATGACGGCTTCTACGGCCCCGGCACTGGCACCTTCTTGCTGCTGCTGCTGACCAGCGTGGCGCAGATGACGCTGAACGACGCTGCCGGCACCACGAAAGCCATCAACTTGACCACCAACCTTTCCGCATTGGTGGTGTTTTTGGCGAACGGCCAGGTGTGGATAGCGTTGGGCCTGGTGGCAGGCGTATGCAACATGGCAGGCGCCTGGGTGGGCGTGAATCTGTTTTCCTCGAAAGGCGTGCGCGTGGTGAAGCCCCTGATGCTGTGCGTGCTGGCAATCTTTTTCGTGAAGACCCTGCTGGAAGTGCTGGGGGTTGTGTAGGCGCGCGTCTCACGCGCCCGCCCGCTACAAGTGGGAAAGCTATTCGCCCTAATCGGCTTCAGAATCAGCCGTGTCTTGCTCTTCTTCAGAAGCAGTCAGGCCCAAAAAGAAGCTGGGGTCTTCGGGCAGTTCTCGGGTCAGGCACCAGAATTCGGTGAAGCCGTCGATGGTGGCTTGCTGGTCGTTGCCATGGCAGGTGCCGTTCCAGGTTTCAGATGCAGGCAGGGCGCGACCGGCGTAGTAGGGGGCTGGGTCGGCGCAGAACAGCGTCTTCGTCTGCTCGTCGTAGTAGATGGCCAACACGGCGTGCGGCACGTCCGGGTCGTACAGCACCACGCCTTCGGGATGGACCTTCAGCAGCGCCACAATTTCGGCCACGCGCGCTTCGCCGGCTTCGGATTCCATGGACCCGTGGGTAACGTCATACCCGAAGGACGTGAAACCCCACTGCATGCCGTCGCCGCCCCAGGCCACGTCTCCCACGGCCTCTTCGGTGACATCCTTCCAGTCGGTGCGTCCGTCGTGGTAGGCGGCACGGCGCAGCATCATGGCGTTGGAAACCAACGTGCAGGTGACCGTGCCTTCGCCTTGGGCCAAGAACAAATCGGGCACCAAGGAAAGCTCCAGGGCGGTCTGCTGGGTGTGGGCGAACGCTTCGCGTTCAGCCTCAAGGCGGGCCATTTCCTGTTCTAGCGCCAAGCGGTCGGCTTCGCGCTGGGCATATTCGGCCTGCATGATGGCGGCTATGCGGTCGGTGAATTCCTGGAACAGCTGCGCTTGGGTTTTCGCGTCGTTGGCCAGGCCATTGCTTTCTATGCGCGTCATGGTGACCACGGTGGGGTCGCCGCTGGCGGGCGTCCACGCTTCGGCTGCAACCACCGGCGCGGCATGCTGCTGCGCGGGCTGGGCGTTGTAGGCAACCACGCCTACACCTAGGGCCACGGCTGCGGCCACGGCTGCGGCGGGAATGGCAATGCGCGCGGCGGTGTTGCTGCGGCGCTTGGCGTGCGCGCGGTGCTTGCCGGCGCTGTGGCGGCTCGCGGAAGCGTGGCTGCGGGCGGCCTTAGAAGCGGAAGAAGCGCCTGCGTGTGCAGGAGCCGCGTGTTTTCCTTGGGGGCGTGGTAGGGGTTGTTCAGGGCTTTCGGCTAGGCGGCCCCGTGCTGCAGCGCAGCTTTGCCCCGCGTCCGCGTGCTTGTGGCATGCGGCTTCGGTAAGCGAAACCTGGGTGGCTACAGCAGGGACCGCCTGCTTGGCATGGCGTGCGCGTTTTACTGGTTCAGATGCCATGTTAAACGAAGTACTCCCTACGCACGTTTTTGTCCTTTGGAATGATAACAGACTTTGTAAGGTTTTCAGGCAGTTTTCGACAGATTCTTAACAACTTTTCGTCAGGTTATCTTCCCGTTTTCAACAGTCTTTCCACCATCTGCCGCAATGGGGGAAAGGTCCCTTCTGCTGTCCGCCGCTCAGGGGCGTATTTTGCAGGAAAGCGAGTATATCACTTGCCGCGCGGGGCAAGAAACCACTACCTTGTATTCATGCAAATCTTGTAACCATCTGGAATTGTTGAATGGCTATAGTGGCACAGCGGGCCGCGCGCCCGCCACACGGGAAACTGCCGCCACCAGGCGGCCGCACTGAGGAGAGAACATGGCGCACGTCAATGCAAATTACCAGAAGCTGCCCGGCAGCTACCTTTTTTCCGAAATCGCCCGGCGCACGGCGGCCTATGCCGAAGCGCATCCGGAAGCCAAGCTGATCAAGATGGGCATCGGCGACGTGACGCGTCCCTTGGTGCCCGCGGTGGTGGAAGCCATGCACGCCGCGGTGGACGACCTGTCCCGTGCGGAAACCTTTTACGGGTATGGCCCCGAACAAGGCTATGACTTCCTGCGCGAAGCCATCCAGCAGGCCGACTTCGCCGCCCGCGGCATACAAATTGCAGCTGACGAGATTTTCATCAGCGACGGCGCGAAAAGCGACTGCGGCAACATAGGCGACATCTTAAGCGCCGACAACAAGATTGCCGTGTGCGACCCGGTGTATCCGGTGTATGTGGACACCAACGCCATGGCCGGCCGTGCGGGCGACTACGACGAGCAGGCCCAGGGCTGGACGAACATCTACTACATGCCCACCACCGCCGAAAACGGCTTCTGCCCGGCACTGCCTACCGAACCAGTGGATGTCATCTACCTGTGCAGCCCCAACAACCCCACGGGCACCACGCTGAACTTCCAGCAGCTGCAGGCCTGGGTGGACTACGCCAACGAACACGACGCCATCATTATGTTCGACGCCGCCTACGAGCGCTTCATCGCCGAAGACAACGTGCCCCACAGCATTTACGAGGTGCCGGGTGCCACCACCTGCGCCATCGAATTCCGCAGCTTCTCCAAGACCGCCGGCTTCACGGGCGCGCGCTGCGGCTATACCGTGGTGCCGAAGGCCCTGGTGCGCGAAGGGCAAAGCCTGCATGCCATGTGGAACCGCCGCCAGACCACGAAGTTCAACGGCGCGTCTTATGTTATCCAGCGCGGCGCCGCAGCCGTGTATTCCGAAGAAGGCGCGCGGCAGATTGAAGAAACGCTGGATTACTACCGCGCGAACGCGAAGGTGATAAAGGAAGGCCTGGAAGCCGCCGGTTTTACCGTGTATGGCGCGGTTAGCAGCCCGTATGTGTGGTGCAAGACACCCGTTGGCATGGGATCGTGGGAATTCTTCGACCTGCTGCTTGAGCAGGCCAACATCATCACCACGCCGGGTGCGGGCTTTGGTCCTAGCGGCGAAGGCTATGTGCGCCTGACCGCCTTCGGCGACGCCGATGCCACCAAGGAAGCCATGCAGCGCATCCAAACCCTGATGGCCACCCGTTAAGCGCCAAATTGCATGCGGTAGTAGCGGGCGTACAGGCCGTCTTGGGCCAGCAGTTCGTCGTGGGTGCCGCATTCCACCACGCGGCCTTCGTCCACCACGGCTATGGCGTGCGCATTGCGGATGGTGGAAAGCCGGTGCGCAATCACCAGCGTGGTGCGGTTTCGGCTCAGGCGCTCCAGCGATTCCTGCACGTGCTTTTCGCTTTCGTTGTCTAACGCGCTGGTGGCTTCGTCCAAAATGAGGATGCGCGGGTTGCGCAGAAACACGCGCGCTATGGCCACGCGCTGCTTTTGGCCGCCGGAAAGGCGCGCGCCGCGTTCTCCCACCAAGGTGTCATAGCCTTGCGGCAGCGTCATGACGAAGTCGTGCAGGCAGGCTTGCTGGGCGGCCCATTCCACCTGTTCAGGGGTGGCTTCGGGGTTGCCATAGGCTATGTTGTCGCGCACGGTGCCTTCGAACAGATACACGTCTTGCTGCACCACACCCACCTGCGCGCGCAGGCTTTCCAGCGTCACGTCACGCACGTCGGTGCCGTCAAGCAGAATGCTTCCGCCGGTGGCGTCGTAGAAGCGGGGCAGCAGCGCGCAGGTGGTGGACTTGCCGCCGCCCGAAGGGCCCACCAGCGCAACGGTCTGACCTGCGGGAATGTGCAGGTCAATGCCGTGCAGCACCTCGGTTTCGCCATCGTAGGAAAAGCGCACGTCCTGGTAGCGCACATCCGGTGCGCTCTCAAGTGCCACGTCCACCGCATCGGGGGCGTTTTCCACGCCCGGCTGCTCGGCCAGCGTTTCCACGAAGCGCCGAAAGCCGGCGTACCCTTTCTGGAACTGTTCGGTGAAGTTGATCAGAAGCTCTATGGGCGCCAAGAAGATGCCAATATAGAGCGCGTACAGAATCAAATCCGACGGCGCCATGGAACCTTGCGCCACAAAGTAGCCGCCCGCCACTATGGTCACTGTGTACAGCACGCCCGCAAACAGGCTGTTCGCCATCTGGAACTGCCCCATGAAGCGATACGACAGCTCCTTGGTGTGGATGAACGTGTCGTTGGCCTGGTGAAAGCGGTCTACTTCCATGCCTTCGTTGCCGAAGCTTTTCACCACACGGATGCCGCCTAAGCTGTCCTGGATGCGGCCGTTCAGGTCGGTCATGGTTTGGCGGTTTTGCCGGAAGATGGTTCGCTTGCGGAAGTTCTGCACGCCCGAATAGGTGGCCATGACCACAGTGGCTGCCAACATGATCAGCGTCATGGGCACGTTCACCAGCATCAGCAGCACAAACGACCCCACAACCTTGCACGTGGCAATGAACAGGTTCTCCGGCCCGTGGTGGGCCACTTCCGAAATGTCGAACAGGTCGGTGACCAGCTTCGACATCATTTCGCCGGTGTTGTTTTTGTCGTAGTAGCTAAAGGACAGGCGCTGGTACTGCGAAAACAGGTCCATGCGCATGTTGGCTTCCATGCGCGCGCCCATGATGTGGCCCCACGTGGCAATGAAGTACTGGCAGCCGCTGCGCACCAGGTACAGCGCAATCAGGCCCGCCGCTACGCCCGGCAGCACGCCTAAAATGGCATCGGTGGCGTTCACGAAGAAATCGCGCACGAAGAAGTTCAGGATTTGCGGAAACGCCAGGTCAATGGCGGCTAACACGGTGGCTGCCACCAAGTCGGCGAAGAACAGCAGCGTGAAGGGCTGATAGTACTCCACGAATTTCTTCAGCACCGTGCGCGCAGGGATTTGCTTGGCGCTTTCGCTCACCACGTCGCGCGGCATGCCCGCTTGTCCCACGGGCGCGGTCCAACCGGCAGGCATGGGCTAGTTCTGGCTTTCAGGCGCGGGCGCAGGTGCGGCGCTTTCCGGCAGGCCACCGATTTGCACCACTTCGCGGGCCACATAGATGGGGCGATGCTTGCCTTCTATGTAGGTGCGGCCCAAGTATTCGCCTATGATGCCCATCAGGAATATCTGTATGCCGCCGAACAGCAAAATCAGGCATACCAGCGTGGGATAGCCCGGCTGTGCGTTGCGTGCGAAGATGGTCTCGAACACCACCACCACCAGGTATATTGCCGCCGCCACGGAAACCAGCCCGCCCATCCACATGGCCATGCGCAGCGGCTTGGTGGAAAAAGACATAATGCCTCCTAAGGCATATTTCATCAGCCCGCCAAACGACCAATTCGTGGTGCCTGCCAAGCGTTCGTTGGGCCGGTAGGTAATGGTGTGCGTGCGAAAGCCCACCCACGCAAACAGGCCCTTGGAAAAGCGATGGTTTTCCGGCATGCTCAGCAGCGCTTCGGCCACGTAGTTGCGAAACACGCGGAAGTCGCTGGCGTTTTCGGGGATGTCGATGGTGCCCATGCGATTGAACATCTTGTAGAACGCGCTTTTGAAGCCACGCAGCACGGCGTTTTCCTTGCGCTGTTCCTGCACGGCGGCCACGCAGTCAAAGCCGGGGTTTTCCTGCAAGAAGCGCAGCATGTCCAAGCTGATGGCGGGGTCTTGCTGCATGTCGGCGTCGATGATGCCTAGCATGGTGCCCGTGGCGTGCTGCAGCCCGGCGTAGATGCCGGCTTCCTTGCCGAAGTTGCGCGAAAAGCTGACGATGGTCGCCGCGGGCTTGATGGTGCCATCTTCGGCGGTCAGGCGCTTCAGCGTGTCAAGCGTGCCGTCTTGGCTGCCGTCGTCTATGAAGATGATTTCGTATTCCAGCCCGGCTGTGTCGAAGGTGTTGCGAACTGCCTGGTAAAACGCGGGCAGGCTCTCCGCTTCGTTGTGGCAGGGCACTATCAGGGAAAAATCCACGGCTTCGCTTCTCTTTTCCAGCTTCGGTTTGCGCTTCGTTGTTGGCCAGCGCCGCGCATGGGGCAGGTTCTGGCTTGTGCATGCGAATGGATATTATACAATCGCAGAGCGAAAAGCGAACGAACAGCGGGGGATAGTCCATGAATGTTATATATCACGCCGACGATTTCGGCCTTTCGGTTGCCCAGTCCCAGGCCATTTTGGACTGCAGCGCCGCCTGTGGGGGCACGGGCACGCTTAACAGCACGTCCATGGTTGTGACCAGCCCCAACGCCGCTGCCTGCGCAAAGCTGGTGGCACCGCATGTGGAAGCGGGCGCTATCAAGCTGGGCTTGCACTTGAACCTGGTGGAAGGCCCCAGCTGCGCGCCGGCTTCCGAAGTGGGGCTGCTGGTGAACGATCGCGGCATGTTCTGCCGCAGCTTTGCCAACCTGCTTGCGGCCACCACCGCCGCCGCTCCCGCAGCCGACCTGATTGCGCAGGTGTACGTGGAAGTGCGTTGCCAGCTGCAGGCCTTCTTGGCGTTGTTCCCGAACGCGCGCGGCGCGCTGCGGGTTGATTCCCACCAGCATTTCCATATGATCCCCGTGGTGTTCGACGCGCTGTTAGACGCCATAAAGCAGGAAGGCTGCACGCTGGAATATATGCGCATCCCTTCCGAGCCCGCCGCGCCCTTCGCCGCCACGCCGGGGCTGTACCGGCAGTATGCGCCCATCAACGGCGTGAAGCATTCGCTGCTGAACGTGCTGTGGGCTGTAAACAAGAAGAAGTTCCCGCAGTGGCAGGAACGCTCCGCCGTGTTTTGCGGCCTGGTGCTTTCCGGCCGCATGGAGCTGGTGGTGCAACACGGTTTGCTGGACCGCTTCCAGGCCTATGCCGCCGAACGCGGCCGTGCTTTGGAAGTGCTGTTCCACCCCGGCGGCATGGACAACGCGCAGGACTGCCTGGACCCGCAGCTGAAGGGCTTCGTGGACTTCTATCTAAGCCCGCACCGCGGCCTGGAAGCCGCCGCCCTGCGCGGATTGTAGGGCGTTTTCGCGCGGGGCGCGCCGGCGTTTCGCGCTTGCCGGCCCTTACGGGATAACCCAAAAACCTACCACGCCGCAGGCTGCGCCTATCAGGGCGCCGGCCACCACGTCGTGGGGGTAGTGCACGCCCACCAGCACGCGCACCACGCTTAGGATCACGCCGGCAACCAGCATGAAAACGCCCACGGGCACCAGCCAATACAGCCAGCACAGGGCAATCATGATTATGCTGAACGCATGCCGGCTGGGAAACGACTTGCCTTGCGTGTCTTTCGCAATAAGCGGCACTATGTCTAGCGCTTCGTAGGGCCGCGGCTGGTTGACGGCAGCGCGCAGCACGCTGACCAGCACAAAGCTTACGGCGGGCACCACAATGCAGCGCAGCAGGAAAGCGTCATGCGTGGCGAACAGCACCGCCACCAGCAACGGATACATCACGTAACCCAAGCAGGTGAGCGCTATATTCGCCACGGTGAGCGCACGCAGCAGCGCCGGGCGTTGGCGGAGGGGCTGGCTGATTGCGTTGTACTGCTGTGCGTTCATGGGCTGCTTTCCGGGCGGGCGGCCGGGCACGCGCGGTCGCCAAGGTATTTTTTCTGCACCCTATTATGCCTTATCGCGGAAAGATTGCTCAAGGGCGTGCGATTAGCGCTAAGATGGGACTCTGCGATGGCGAAGAAGAGAGATGCGGTTTACAGAACAGGGGATGCCGTGCTAAGGCCATCAAGTTGCATAATTGAATACCAGGTGACAAATGAAGAGGCCCCGGCTTCGGGGTTCGCGTCGTTTAGCCTGGGGAAGGTGCCTGCGTTCGCGGAGCAGGCTCAGGGCGACCACGCGTTTCGCACGGAATTGCTGCAGGGGGTAGACCTTACGGTTGCCCTGCGGTTTTCTGACGAAGTCATGCAGGTGGCGGTGATGCCACGCAACGCCCTGCGCATCACGAAATGCCAGGTTGTGTTCCAGCGGGCTTTCCGGGTGGGCGAAAAGGCGCTGTTCAACGGGCGCCTGTCTTCCGATGAAACCGCGGAAGTGGACGTATTTGCTGCACGCCCGGGGCAGGCGGCGGGTGTGGCGCAGGGCTACACCTTTGCGTACCTGCGCGGCGCGGCGGGCTGCGAACTTGTTGGGTCGCTTGACGAAAGCCGGGGCCTGCTGCGGATATCCATGGACGCCTTCGAGCAGCAGGTGGCGGTGCAGCCCGAATGCCCGTGCGAACCCATTGAGCCCGGCAAGCTGCATGCGCTGTGCGAATGTTGCTGCGTGAGCGTGCCTGCGGAAGGTGAAGCTGCTGAGCGCGCGGTCAACGCCGCCTTCGCGCGGTGGTTCGCCTTGGCGGGCGTGCGTCGGCCGGTGGCTAAGCCGCTTGCGGGATACACCAGCCAACAGCGGCAGGGTGCGGCGCTGTGCGAAAGCCAGCTTCTGGCGGACTTGCAAGGCGCCTGCGCCGTGTTTTCTTCCTTGGACGCCTGCGGGCACGAAAAGGTGTTCCTGCTGGATTCCGGCTATTGCGCGGTGGGCGATTGGCTGCAGCCAAGCGCCGAAAGCTTCCCGCATGGGGTGGCGCCGCTGGCGAAAACGGCCCGTTCGCTGGGTTTTTTGCCGGGCGTTGCGCTTTGGCCGTTTGCGTGCGAACGCGCTTCCCAGCTGTACGCGCAACACCCCGACTGGGTGCTTGCCGACCCTCAGGGCAAGCCGGTGCCAGTGGGCCCCCGTGCGCGTAAGCTGTATGCCTTGGACACATTAAACCCGCAGGTCAGAGACTATGTTTCCCAGTGTGTAAGCACGTTGGTGCAGCAGTGGGGCGCGCAAGTGCTGCGCCTGGACGGCCTTAGCGCCGCATGTGCGCTGGCGCAGGGCGGCATGAACGGCGCCCAGCTGCTTGTCGACGCGCTTGACCTGCTGCGCGCCGCCGCCGGCGAAGATACGCTGCTGATTGCCACCGATGTGCCGCTAGGTTGCACTTTCGGGCGCGTGGACTACGTGGCCACGTGCTGCCAGCCTGCTGCGGGATGGAACAACCCCACGCTGCCTTGGGTGGCTGGCCGCGAAGGCAGGGGAGTGCGCGGTGCGCTGGCAAGCATGGTGTTCCGCGGGCCGCTGAACGGGCGGGCCTTCCGTGCGTATTCTGGCGTGCTGCCGTGGGGCAGCGCCGGCAAGCTGAGCCCCGACCAGCTTGAGATGCTGATGATGGGTGCCGCCTGCCACAGCGCCACGCTGCTGGTTTCGGGCAACATGGGTGATTGGGACGCGCGTCAGATTGCTGCCTTCCAGCAAGCCCTGCGCCTGCAGCAGGCGGCTAACGCATAATAGCGCGCCCTAGTTCACGTATCGGGTGATGTTTTCTTCGTTTAGCAGGAATTCGTAGCTGTTGAAGTCTTGGCGGGGGGTCCAGCCTATGCGCTGCCAGAAGGCGTTGCCGCCTTTGTTGTTGTCAAAGGCAATCAGGGTGGCCTTGCTGATGCCTTCTTGGGCCAGCGCGCTCAGGCAGAAGCGCACCATGGCGCGGCCGATGCCCAGCTTGCGGTGTTGCTGGTCCACGCACACATGATAGAAGCTGCCTTGGCGGCCGTCGTGCCCGCACAAAATGCTGCCCACCACGCGCCCGTCCACTTCGGCCACCACGCTGGTGGTGGGGTTGCGCTGCAGGAAGCGTTCCACGTATTCCTGGGAGTCGTCAACCGATCGCAGCGCGAAGCCCTGGATGCGCTCCCACAGGGCATACACCACCGGGTAATCGGCGGGCTCCATGCAGCGCAAGATGAAGCTTGCAGGTGCGTCCATGCGCATCTCCTTTCGGCGCAGCGCGGGCTGCGCGGGTCAACAAAAGTGGGCGGCCGCGGGGCCGCCCACACACAATACCGTTTTCGGTGCGTTTTGCCTAGGCGTTGGAAGGCTTCGGGCCTGCCGCCACCACTTCGGCCGGCATGTCGGGGTACTTCTTGGTGAAGTTGTCCACAAACATTTGGGCCAGCTGGTCGGCCGTGGCGTCGTAAGCGGCGCCGTCGGCCCACATGCCGCGGGCGTCCAACTTTTCGTCCGGCACGCCGGGGCAGCTTACTGGGTAGTCCACGTTGAATACGTCGTGATGCTTGAACTCAATGCCGTCGAAGCTGCCGTTCAAGGCGGCGGTCACCATGGCGCGGGTGTAGCTTAGCTTCATGCGGGAAGCGCCGTCGGTGGCCCTGCCGCCGGCCCAGCCGGTGTTCACCAGGTACACCTTCGTGCCGTACTTATCTAACTTGTCGCCAAGCATGCCGGCGTACACACGCGGGTTCATGGGCATGAACGGTTCGCCGAACAGGGTGGAAAACGTGGGCACCGGTTCGGTGATGCCGCGTTCGGTGCCAGCCACCTTGGAAGTGAAACCCGTGACGAAGTGGTACATGGCCGCTTCCTTGGAAAGGCGGCTGATGGGGGGCAGCACGCCGAATGCGTCGGCCGTCAGGAAGATGACTACCTTCGGGATGCCGCCTAGGCCGGGGATCTGCGCGTTGTTGATGTATTCGATGGGATATCCCACGCGGGTGTTTTCGGTCAGGCTGCCGTCGGCGAAGTCGAATTCGCGGGTTTCTTCGTCCATGATCACGTTTTCCACCAGCGCGCCGAACTTGATAGCGTTGTAGATGTCGGGTTCGTTTTCGGCCGACAGGTTGATGCACTTGGCGTAGCAGCCGCCTTCGATGTTGAACACGCCTTCGGGCGACCATCCGTGCTCGTCGTCGCCTATCAGATTGCGGGCGGGGTCAGCCGAAAGGGTGGTCTTGCCCGTGCCGGACAGCCCGAAGAAGATGGCGGTTTCGCCGGTTTTGGGATCAAGGTTGGCCGAGCAGTGCATGGGCAGCACGTCGGATTTCGTGAGCACGTAATTCATGGTGCTGAACACGCTCTTCTTGATTTCGCCGGCGTAGGCGCTGCCGCAGATGACCAACGTGTGAGCTTCGTAGTCAATCATGATGGCGGCTTCGGAGTTCACGCCGTCAACAACAGGGTCGCACTTGAAACCAGGGGCGCACAAAATGGTGAAGTCCGGTTCGCCGAAGGCTTCCAGCTGTTCGTCGGTGGGGCGGATGAGCAGCTGGCGGATGAACAGGTTTTGGCTGGCCAGTTCGTTGATCACGCGGAATTTCTGGGTGTAGGCGGGGTCAGCGCCAGCGAAGCCGTCGAAGATGAACACGTCGCGGCCGTTTAGGTAATTGGCCACCTTGTCGCGGATGGCGTCGAACTTTTCGCGGCTGATGGGCATGTTCACGCTGCCCCACGCAATTTCGTCATGCACGCCCGGGGTGTCAACAATGAATTTGTCCTTGGGAGAACGACCGGTGTAGGCGCCGGTGGTCACCACCAAGGCGCCGGTGGAAGAAAGCTTGCCTTCTTCGCGTAGCAGGGCTTTTTCGGTCAGTTGCGCCGCATTCAGGTTGCGGTATACGGCGGCCGGGCTGGTGATGCCCCAACGTTCGATGCCGTAAGTTTCCATAGTGTCCTCCCAAGGGCTCGTTTGTTGCAGAACGGTTTCATATTACAAGAAATACCCTGCGGCGCACTTCGAAGGCCATAAACGGTAAGAAGCGGCCTGCGAAACGGTAAAAGATGGGTAAAGCGGCGCGTTGCTTTTGCCGTAAGTCTTGAAGAAAATGAGCGGTGCCGAATTCCTTCGCGCATATGCGCCGTGGTGCGGTATGCTTGCAAGCACGTTTATTTTGCCTGCGGTCTGTTCGCTGAAACAGCCGCGAACGTATAGAAAGGTAAGTCATGACAAAGACTCAACCGGTTTTGACCCTGCCCCATGATCAGATTGAGGCCATGCAGCTAGAAGGCATCAAGAAGTCCTTGGCCGCCTGCTATGAAAACATTGAGTTCTACAAGAACCTGTTTGACCAGGCCGGGTTTGACCCTTACGGGCTGGAAAGCCTGGACGACCTGAAGAAGTGCCCCTTCACCAGCAAGCAGGATCTGCGCGACAACTACCCTTACGGCATGCTGGCCGTGCCGCTGGCTGACGTGAAGGAGATCCACATGTCTTCGGGCACGTGCGGCGTGGCCACCGTGGGCGCCTACACGCAAAAAGACCTGGAAACCTGGGGTGAATGCTTCGCCCGTGGCATTATTTATGCCAACGGCAGTGAGCAGGACGTGTGCCATGTGTGCTACGGATACGGCCTGTTCACGGGCGGTTTGGGCGCGCACTACGGCGGCCTGGACATGGGCTGCACTACCATCCCCATGAGCGCCGGCAACACGGAACGCCAAATTCGCGTGCTGCGCGACATGGGGTCGTCCATCATCTGCTGCACGCCGTCTTACGCCATGCACATTGCCGACACGGCCATTGCCATGGGGCTTGACCCCAAGAAGGACTTCCACCTGCGCGCCGGCATCCACGGCGCCGAGCCCTTCAGCGACAACTTCCGCGCCGATTTGGAAAAGAAGCTGGACTACAAGGTGCTAGACGTGTACGGCCTGACCGAGACCATGGGCCCCGGCGTGGCCATCGAATGCTGGGAGCAGACCGGTCTGCACCTGGCCGAAGACCACTTCTACGCCGAGATTATCGACCCCGAAACCGGTGAGGTGCTGCCTGACGGCGAATGGGGCGAACTGGTGCTGACCACCGTGGACCGCGAGGCTTCGCCGGTCATTCGTTACCGCACACGCGACATCACCCGTATTCTGCCGGGCGAATGCGCCTGCGGCCGCACGCACCGTCGCATCGACCGCTTGCATGGCCGCACCGATGACATGCTGATCATCCGCGGTGTGAACGTGTTCCCGTCCCAGATTGAAGACGTGATGAAGACGTTCCCGCAGATCAGCAGCTGGTATCAGATTACGCTGGAGACCAAGGGATCCTTGGATGTGGTTACCCTGCGCGCCGAACCCGAGCACAATGTGAGTTTCGATTCCCCGACCGAGATTGAGGCGCTGCAAAACGAAATTCAGGCTGCGCTGAAGACCGCGCTTTCCGTGGGCATCAAGGTGAAGATTGTGGAGCCGAACGCCATTCCGCGCTCGGAAGGCAAGGCCAAGCGCGTAGTGGACCTTCGCACGGTCGACGCCTAATCTGCTTGGGGGCGGCCCTGCTGGGGGAATGGTTGCGAAGCACCCGCTTCACTGCTTAAGACCCTCCGCTTAATGAACTGCACCCCGGAACTTGGACTTAGAAAAGAAAGTTCGAGTTTCGGAGGTGCAGTTCATAACGCGGAGGGTCTTTTCATGCGCTGCGCTGTTGATTGCATTATTAATTCCGCTGGGAGGGGCACGGTGGGGCGGTGGTTTGTCGGTTCCCGGCACCGTTGGCCCCACCGTGCCACTCCCAGCATTATTTGTTATCAGAGAACTTCGCAACCATTCCCCCAGCAGGGCCGTTAACGAGGCTGCGGGTTAGGCGTCAACCTGCTTCGGGGTTTGGGGGAGGGGGTGTGTTCGCAAGGAGGGCAAGCGGCTAGGCCGCTTGCCCTCCTTGCGAACATGGTTGGATGACTTGGGACAGGGTATCTTGGCGGCTTTTGGGTCTTGGGTCGTAAAAAGGCGGGTTGTGAACGAATGGGGTGGGTATGGAAAAGCAAAAATGCTGATTGTGAACGAATTGGCTTGGGGCCTCAGAAGCTTAGGACGCAAAAACGCGGGCTATGCACGAACAAACCTCCTGCAAGGGCCTCTGAGAAGGCAGCATGCCAGGCTGATTCGTTCATAATCAGCTTTTTACTTTTTTGAGTGCCGTTCATTCGTTCACGGCCAGCATTTTTACGGCTCTGGCAGGGCCCGCCGATGCGCCGTGCGGCGTCTGTTCGTTCACAGGGCGCCTTTTCTGACCACTGCCCCGAAAAGGCGACAAGTGATCCGGTCGCTTGCCATCCTTTAGATTACTTCTCCTTGCTCGTTCAGGATGAAGTGGTTTTTGCGGTAGTCTATTATGCCGGCTTTCTTCATGCGGCTTAGCTCGGCGGAAAGGGCGCTGCGGTCTACGCCTAGGTAGCTGGTCAATTGTTCGCGGTTGTAGGGGATGTCGAATTCCAGGCTGCCTCGTTCGGTGGCCATCAGCGACAGGTAGGCTATCACCTTTTGGCGGGTGCTTTTCTTGGTGGCTATGTAGCCGTGGCGGGCCAGCTCCAGATTGCGCACCGCTATCAGTTCGGTCAGGTTGGTGGACACGCGCAGGTGGCATTCGCAGCGCTTGGGGCATCGGTGCATCATCTTGTGGGCGTTCATGAACACAATGGTGCAGTCGGTGTTGGCCACAATGTCCACCATCAGCGGTCGGCTCGGCGCGCAGGCGTAGGCCTCGCCGATGGTCTTGCCTACTTCGGCAAACGTCACAATGCTCACGTTGCCCCACGGGTCGGTGTGCTGCACGCGCACATTTCCTTCAAGAATCAAGCCGATGGTGGTAACGTTGCGCCCCGCAGGTCTAATGATTTCGTTTTTCTGGTAGCTGCGCATTTTCGCATCGAAGCAGGTCAGCATCATGTTTATCTGCTCTTCGGTGCAGCCTTGGAACAGCAGGCTGCGCTTCAAATAATAAAAATCCAAAAAAATCTCCAATCCGTTGTATTTACAACGAAAACCTCTTACAGCGCTCAGTATAGTGCTTATTGTGCACAAGCCAAGGGGGCAGTTGAAAAGGGCTGCTGCCCCCAAGGCGCACACCGCGAAAGAACTGTTCACGAACGAGAAAGGAAACGAACATGATCGCAACTATAGTACTCATCGGAATCGGCCTGATCATCGCCTTGGGCGGCGTTATCCTTCTCGACCGCCAGCGCTTCGATCGCAGCCCCCGCAACGTCTACCGAGCAGCGACGGTTGCCGGTGTCGTTATAGCAGCCATGGGGTTGTTCCTGTAACGCACATCACTTCTAGCTCTTCATTTCCACAAAAATTCCCGGAGAAGGCGTCCCGCGTGGGCGCCTTCTTCGTGGTGTGCGTAAGGTGCAGATAAGTTGTTCGTGGCTCAGGCACAATGTCGGCCGAATTTCGCCTAACCCGTGCGATAATGCAAGGGCAAAGATAAGCGCGGGTTGCACCGCTATCTTGAAAGGAGTGCTTATGGGCCTCATTAAGGCTGCCTTAGGCGCAGCAGGCGGCGTGCTTGCCGACCAATGGAAAGAGTATTTCATCTGCGATTCCATTGACGCCAACGTGCTGGTTACCAAGGGCGTTCAGCACAAAAACGGCCGCAGCTCTAACACCAGGGGCAGTGAAAACATCATCACCAACGGTTCTACCATCGTGGTGAACGAAGGCCAGGCCATGGCCATTGTTGACCAGGGCAAAGTGGTTGAATTCAGCGCGGAACCGGGCGAATTCACCTACGACCAGTCCACTGAGCCCACCATCTTCTACGGCGGTTTGGGCAACGGCATCGTGGAATCCTTCAAGAAGTTTGGCGCGCGTTTCACTTACGGTGGCGACACCGGGCACGACCAGCGCGTGTACTACTTCAACATCAAGGAAATCGTGGGCAACAAGTATGGCACCCCCAGCCCTGTGCCCTTCCGCGTGGTCGACGCCAACATAGGCCTTGACGTGGACATTTCCGTGCGTTGCAACGGCGAATATTCCTACAAGATGGTCGACCCCATTTTGTTCTACACCAACGTGGTGGGCAACGTTGCCGGCGACTACACGCGCGACCAGATTGATTCCCAGCTGAAGACGGAATTGCTTTCCGCCCTGCAGCCTGCCTTTGGCAAGCTTTCCGAAGCCGGCATCCGTTACAGCGCCGTGCCTGCTCACACCATGGAGCTGTGCGACGCGCTCAACGATGAGCTTTCCGAGAAGTGGGGCGAGTTGCGCGGCCTGAAGGTGGTCAGCTTCGGTGTGAATTCCATCGTGGCTTCCGAAGAAGACGAGCAGATGATCAAGGACATGCAGAAGGCGGGCGCCATGCGCGATCCGAATATGCGTGCCGCGGTCACGTCTGCCGCTGCGGCGGATGCCATGCGCACGGCTGCAGCCAACGAAGGCGGCGCCATGACGGGCTTCATGGGCATGGGTATGGCCGGCATGATGGGCAACCAGTCCACCAACGCCGCCGTCCAGCAGCCCATGGGCGAAATCCCGCAGTACCAGAACCAGTACCAGCAGGCGGCTGGCGGCGGCTTCGGCGGCGCAGGCCAGGCTGCTGCGGCGGCTGGTTGGGTGTGCTCGTGCGGCACCACCAACACCGGCAAGTTCTGCCAGAACTGCGGCCAGCCCCAGCCGGCCCCGGCTCCGGCTGCCGGTTCGTGGGTGTGCGAATGCGGCAACACCAACACCGGCAAGTTCTGCCAGGAATGCGGCAAGCCCGCCCCCGCTCCCGTTGTGTGCGCGAAGTGCGGCTGGCAGCCCGAAAACCCGGCGAACCCCCCGAAGTTCTGCCCCGAATGCGGCAATCCGTTCTAGGATCAGCCCCCCAGCATGCGAAAGGCCCGAAGCACCCGCTTCGGGCCTTTTTCGTGCCTGCGGGCGCGCCCGCCTTACAGCAGCGGCGTCATTTCACCGCAGGACAGCACGGTTGCGTGCTGGGTGGCGCGGGACAGCGCGGTGTACAGGCGCCGGCGCGCAAGGGGAGTGTCGGGGTAGTTATCAGCCTGCGCATCGGGCACTATCACGCTGTCGAATTCCAGGCCTTTGGCCAGTTCCAGGTGCATCATCACCACGCCCTGCGCGGGCAGCGCGGCGTTTTCCGCCAAAAGCTGCGGGGCGTCTTCGCCTAGCGCTTGCGCCAAGCGGCGGGCAACCTTCTTGCTAGAGCAAATGACCGCCGAAAGCCCTTCGCGTTCGCGCGCGGCAACCACGTGCTGCCGCAGCGTGTCCTCATAAGCGGCAGGCTCGCACGCAACAACCACGGGCGCTTCGCCTTCGCGCTGCACGGAAGTGATGTCTATGCGCGCGGTGGCGTCTAGCAGGCCCGCGAACAGCGCGGTTATCTCCGGCGACGACCGATAGCTGGTCATCAGCCGGCACTCTTCCACGTTTTCGGCACCCAGCCGCGCCGCGAACAGCGCCTTGATGTCCGCGAAGCTGGCGGTGCCGGGCTTCACGGCCTGGTTTTCGTCGCCTAGCAGCAAAAAGTGCGCGTTGCTGAAATACCGCTGCAGCATCATCAGCTGGGCCAACGTGTAATCCTGCACCTCGTCAAGCATCACAAACTGCACGTTGCTGTTGCCTTGGTTGGTCAGCGCCAGCTTCAGGTAAATCCATTCGGTGGGCGAAAGGTTTTCCTTGCCCAGAAGCCGCATGCCAATGCGGTTCAGCCGCAGCCAACCGGCACTTTCAATGGCGTCGAAGGCCGGCGCGAACTTCGCGGCCAAATACGTTTTCGCCAGCTGCTGGAATTCTTCTTCGCTTTGCGGGAATATGCGATAGCCGAACAGCCGAATCTGCTCGTCAACGGGCAGCTCCATCATGTCGCCATGCACGGCATCGGATGACGCCAAGGACGCCATCTTGTTTTCCAGCTTATCGCGTAACTGTTCGCCTACCAGGCTGCAAAAGCGTGGGCCGGGCTTCAGGTGTGCCAAGCTGTTCGCCACGCTGCGCGCTTGCTGGGCAGAAACGGCGCGCACGTTGCCGGCCATAATGTCGCAGAAGTCGTCGTCCTCAAACGTGAAGCCTTCCAGCCGCGCGTCTATGGCGCGCAAGTCTTCCACGCTCACGGTGCCATCGGCCCCGGCGTCGCCTTGGCCTAAGCGGCCCATCAGTTGTTCCCAGGTAAGCGTTTGCGGGTTGCGCTCTCCCATTTCGGGCAGCACCTTGTCTATGTAGCGCTGAAACACCGGGTTCGGCGTGATCAGGCACACGTTGCGCGCGTCAAGGGTGTCCCGGTACGTGTACAGCAAATACGCTATGCGTTGCAAAAGCACGCTGGTCTTGCCGCTGCCGGCAATGCCATTCACCAGCAGTACGGGCACGTCGGCGTGGCGAATCACACGGTTTTGTTCGCGCTGGATGGTGGTGGTGATGGCCTGCAGCTTGTCCGACCGCCGCTTGCGCAGGGCCTTCAGCAACAGCGGGTCTTCTATGGCCACCGTGGTGTCGAAGTAGGAATGCAGCACATTGCGGTCTAAGTCGAATTGCCGGCGCAGCTGCAGGTCGCACGTGATCACGCGCCCGTCGGCCACATACTGCGTGGGGCCGTTTTCTTGGTTGTAATACACTTCGGCCACCGGAGAGCGCCAGTCTATGATGAAGTGTCGCCGCTTTTCGTCGGTCATGCCCGCCGCGCCTAAGTAGATGTCCCGCGGCGCCGCGTCCGGCTTGAACTGCAGCGTCACCTTCGCAAAGTAAGGGCGCTGCAGCAGCATCAGCGTGCGCGTCAGCTTTTCCTTGTTGATGTCGTTGGACAGGTTGTAGGCGTCTATCACCTTGTTCATCAGTTCGTATTCGGTGAAGGTGTCGAAGGTGTGGTCGCTTTCCGCGAAGTCGAAGGCCAGCTCGTCACGCATGGCGGCAATATCTTCGGCCGCTTCGGTGGACAGCATGTTCAGCTTTGCCGTCAGGTCGGCTTCGATGTCTTGCAGCTTCGCATACGTTTCGCTCAAACGGCGCTGCTCTTCGTCAAACGTGGGGTCGGTACTCACGCAACTTCTCCTTTACCAAAAAATTCGGACGAAAAATTTTACCGCATGTTAGGGTGTGCGTGGTGAAAAAAGTGAAAGGGGGGCCTATGCGGGTGGCAGTTAGTGCGTGCTTGCTGGGGCATAACTGCAAGTACAACGGGGGGAACAACCTGAACATTGCCCTGGTGGAAGCTCTGCAGGAACACGAAGTGGTGCCCGTTTGCCCAGAAACGGCCGGCGGGCTGCCCCGGCCGCGCGTGCCGGCCGAACGGGTGGGGGATTGCGTGCTGAACGCCGAAGGCGAAGACGTGACCGCCGCGTTTGTGGCTGGCGCCCGCGCGTGCCTGGCGCAAGCGTGCGGCTGCGACGTGGCCGTGCTGCAGCCGCGCAGCCCCAGCTGCGGGTGGGGTACCATCTACGACGGCACTTTCACGGGAACGCTGGTTCCCGGCAACGGAGTGTTCGCGGAAATGCTATCGGAAGCAGGTGTTTCGGTGTTAACCCCGACAGATGCCTGCCCTTTTTTGACCGCTGGTGGTAAGAGATAGTCGTCAGGCTGCCACAACAGGCGTGGGCGCTGTAGTATACTAGCGTGTGCTTTGTGTCTAGAACCAACAAGGAGACCCGTTCATGACTCTTTTAGAATTACTGAGTCTGCTGCGAAAGAACCTGTGGCTGGTCATTGCCATGCCGGTTGCTTTCGCTGTTATTACCGCCATTGTGTGCTGGGGCATCTTGCCCAACCAATACACGGCTGAAACGTCGCTGTACGTGCTGACGCGCAGTGCTTCCACCACCAGCGACTCCGTCACGTCTTCGGACATGACTGCCAGCCAATACATTGCCAACGACATCGCGGAGCTGGCGAAAACCAGCCGCGTGACCGACGCTGCGGCCGCTGCGCTGGGCGTGGACAAGCTGACGGGCTTTAACACTTCTGTGGGCAGCTCTACCACCAACCGCATCATTTCGCTGAAGGTTACGGGCACCAACCCTGAATCCGCGGCGAAGGTGGCCAACGAATTGGCACGCCAAACGGCAACGGTGGCCGTTGACGTCATGAACCTGGAAGCCGTCAACGTCGTGGAGGAAGCACAAACGCCTGAAACCCCTTCCGGTCCCAACCGCGTGATGTACACACTGGTGGCGCTGCTTGCCGGCCTGTTTTTGGCCATCGCCATCATCGTGCTGATGGACATGCTGGATACCACCATCAAGTCTGATGAAGAAGCCGAAGAACTGCTTGGCTTGCCGGTCATTGGCCGCATGCCCTACGTGAAGGATGCGAACTAATCATGGCAAAGAAGAACCGCAAAGTCCTCGGCAAGTTCGAGGTTCCGGGCCTGCGTAATGCGTCTAAGACGCTGCTGGCCAACATCCGCTTCGCTTCGCTGGAAGAAGAAGTCAAAACCATCTGCATAACATCTACCCGCATGGACGAAGGCAAGTCCACGGTGTGCTCCAACCTGGCCTGCGCCATTGCCTCTTCGGGCAAGCGCGTGCTGGTGGTGGATGCCGACATGCGCCGCCGTTCTTTGGGCGGCATGTTGGACGTGCATGGTTCGACGGGCATGTATTCGGTGCTTTCCGGCAAGTCTTCGCTGGACAAGGCCATCATCGAAACGCCCATCAAGAACCTGTACTTCCTGGACTCCGAACCGCATGTGCCCAACCCGCCTGACATCCTTTCCACCAAGCGTTTCAGCGCGCTGCTGGAAACCCTGCGCCAGATGTTTGACTACGTGATCATCGACACGCCGCCAACAGGCCTGTTCGTGGATGCGTCCATCGTGGCCAACCAAGTTGACGGCACGCTGCTGGCCTTGCGCCAGCACGGTGCGCCGCGCAAGGACGTTATCAATGCCGTCACTCAGCTGAAGGCCGGTAATGCCCACATTTTGGGCACCGTGATGACGTTTGTGCCCACCAACGAAAGTAGCAGCTACTACTATTCGTATTACTACAGCGAAGAAGGCAAGGGACCCGAAGGCGAAGAGGACGCCATGGACGTGGTGCCCACCGAACTTGTCGCTGACGACATCAGCGAATGGGCCGACGACACTGGCCTTGCCGATGCCGTTTCCGTTGATTCTTTCGGCGTGGGCGTGCCGCGGACGAAGAAGAAGGACAACCCCTTCGCACCGGGGGCGTTCAAGAGTGATGATTCCGCCAAGCGCGGGCGCCATTCGCACGATACGTCGGAATAGGCGGGTGCGGCGTCGTGTTTGATATCCATTGCCATATTCTGTACGACGTAGACGACGGATCCGAAAGCCTGGAAGAATCCGAGGCCATGCTGGTTGAGGCCAAGAAAAGCGGCATCGACCGCATTGTGTGCACGCCTCATTGCCGCCGCAACTGGTTTAACCCCAAGCGCTTCCAGTCGCACTTCAAGGTGCTAAGCCAAGTGGCGGCCGAACACGGCATTGACATGGACCTGGGCTGCGAAGTGAACTGGAAGAAGCTCTACGAGATTGGCCTGGATTGGGCCCCGAAGCTGACGTTGGGGGACACCAGCCTGTTTTTGCTGGAGTTTTCCGACGAAGAGCTGCCCAACAACTGGCAGAACCTGGTGTTCAAGCTGCAGGGCATGGGGCTAGACATCATCATTGCGCACCCGGAACGCTATGTGCCCGTCCAGCGTGACATAGACATTGCCTACGAATTGAAGGAAATGGGCTGTTACCTGCAGCTTTCCGCCAACTTCATAGAAGAAGGCCGCTTTGGCGTACGCCGGCGTGCCGCCACCGCCATGCTGAAGGAAGGCCTGATAGACTACGTGGCCTCCGATGCCCACTGCCCCGAAGACTACGCCCTATACCGCCAAGCCTTGGAGTACGCCCAGAAGTTCTAAACGGTGCGGCGGGGCGTGGTTCCCTTCGCGGTAACACCCCTGAAACACTAATCCGTATACTATACTTTTTAACTACGGGAATTTTTGGACTGAAAGGCGGCTGATTGTGGCTACCAATCCTCAGCAAGACTTCGTGTTGAAAACCATCAAAAGCCGTGACGTGCACTTCGTACGTTTCTGGTTCACCGACGTGCTTGGTGCCATGAAGTCCTTCGCTATCATCCCCAGCGAACTTGACGATGCGTTCAACCAGGGCATGGGCTTTGATGGCTGCTGCATTGAAGGCTTCAGCGCGGGCCATGAATACGACGTGCGCGCCTATCCGGATGCCGAAACGTTCCAGGTGCTGCCGTGGCGTCCCAGCGAAGACGCCGTGGGGCGCATGTTTTGCGACATTTGCATGCCTGACGGCCAACCCTTCGAGGGCGACCCGCGCCGGGTGCTGCTGCGCATAGTGGAGCACGCCCAGAAGAAGGGCTATGTGTTCAACGTGGGCCCTGAACTGGAGTTTTACTACTTCCGCGACGCGAAGAGCGCCGAACCGCTTGATCGCGGCGGCTACTTCGACCTGACCAGCCTTGACAGCGCCAGCGACCTGCGCCGCGACACCATCCTGACGCTGGAGAAGATGGGCATCCCCGTGGAGTACAGCCACCACGAGATTGGCCCCGGCCAGCAAGAGATTGACCTGCGCTTCACCGACGCCATGTCTATGGCCGACGCCGTGATGACCTACAAGTTGGTGGTGAAAGAAATTGCCGCCAAGCACGGGTTCTTCGCATCTTTCATGCCCAAGCCGCTCAGCGATCAACCCGGCAGCGGCATGCACGTGCACCAAAGCCTGTTCGACTTCGAAGGCAACAACCTGTTCT
Organism: Coriobacteriia bacterium; assembly: GCA_030523425.1. Taxonomy (GTDB): domain Bacteria; phylum Actinomycetota; class Coriobacteriia; order Coriobacteriales; family Eggerthellaceae; genus JAUNIP01. The sequence continues at coordinate 28,136 of JAUNIP010000008.1, read as the reverse complement.
ACGACGAAAACGACCCGCAGGGTTACGCCCTTTCCAAGCTGGCCAAGCACTACATTGCGGGCCTGCTGAAGTACGCGCCCGAATTCACGCTGGTCACCAACCAGAACGTGAACTCCTACAAACGCATGGTGGCCGGCAACGAAGCACCCACCTATCTTTCCTGGGCGCGGCACAACCGCTCCACGCTGGTGCGCGTGCCGGGCTACCGCCCCAACTGCGAAAACTCCTGCCGTGTGGAGCTGCGCAGCCCCGATCCGTCGTGCAACCCGTACTTGGCCTTCGCCTGCATGCTAGGCGCCGGTCTGAAGGGCATAGAAGACGAACTGGAGCTGCAAGAGCCCACCGAAATGCAGGACCTGTTCCTCCTGAGCCGACAAGAGCTGCGCAAACAGGGCATTGCCACGCTGCCTGACAGCCTGGGCGAAGCGGTGGAGCTGTTCGCGGGGTCCCAGCTGATGAAAGACATTCTGGGCGAGCACATCCACACGTATCTGGTGGAGGCCAAGCGCAAGGAATGGAACGAATACCAAGGTTCTGTTACCCAGTGGGAACGGGACAAATACCTAGCGGTTTTGTAAAGGAGGCCCTATGTCTCAGCGTAAAACCGTCATATTCGTGGCCGACAGCCTGGACAACGCGCACAAGTTCCAATCGGTGCTTTCCAGCTTAGATGTGGACGTTGCTGCAGGGTCTTCGGTGCAGTTCAAGAAGCTGCTGGCCCAGCATCCGGGCTACGACCTGGTCATCTTCGAGGCACGCAACGACGCGCTGGAAAGCGTGGCCAAGGTGGAGCAGATGCTGGTGGAAGACGGCCAAGCCGCCCTGCTGGTGATAGTGGACCTAGACCGCCTGAGTGATTTCCGCCTGCCGGTGCAGATGAAAAGTGACTTCGTGATCAACGGAGCAACGGCCGAAGAATGCAGCGCGCGCATACGCCAGCTGCTGTGGCCCGGCAACGAAAGTTCGACCAACGACTTTCTGACCGTGGACAACATGTCCATCAATTTGGCCACCTACCAGGTGAAAGTGAACGGCGAACCGCTGGATTTGACCTACCTGGAATACGCCCTGCTGTCCTTCTTGGTAACGCACCCGGGCCGCACCTATTCGCGTGATGCCCTGCTGCGCCGTGTGTGGGGCTTCGACTACTACGGCGGCTCCCGCACGGTAGACGTGCACGTCCGCCGTGTGCGCGCCAAACTAGGCCCCGAACTGGCCCAACGCCTAGAAACCGTCCGCGGCGTAGGCTATTTGTGGAATATGTAACGGGTCGCCCGAAAGGCATCCGCCATCCCCCGCCGAGTGGACTTTGGAGAAAGATGGCAGGAGACCCTGCCCCTTGTCATCCTTGGGTATAATCGGTGCATCACAACCTTAGGAGGCGCTCATGGGCAAGACGGTGGCGGTTATTGATGGCAATTCTTTGATGCATCGGGCGTATCACGCGGTGCCTCCTACCATGAATGCGCCTGATGGTACGCCTACGCATGCGGTGTTCGGCTTCTTAAGCATGTTCTTCAAGTTCTACGAGATGTACAAACCCGACGCCATCATCTGCGCGTTTGACGCGGGCAAGCCTTCGTTTCGCATTCAGGCCTTAGAGCAGTACAAGGCGCAGCGCCCGCCCATGGACGACGAGCTGCGCGTGCAGTTTCCCCTGATGGAGCACTTGCTGGAAGCCATGGCGGTGCCGGTGGTGAAGGTGGATGGCTGGGAAGGCGATGACATTTTGGGCACCTTGGCCGCGCGCGATGAGGCGTTAGGCTTCAACACGCTGCTGGTCACGGGTGACAAGGACGCCAACCAGTTGGCAACGGAACTGACGCACATCATCACCACGAAGAAGGGCATCACCGACGTGGTTGATTTCGACCCTGCTAAGGTGGAAGAAAAGTACGGCGTAACGCCGGCGCAGTTTCCGGATTTTCTGGGGCTGATGGGCGACAGCTCGGACAACATCCCCGGCGTGCCGGGCATAGGGCCGAAAACTGCCACGAAGCTGCTGCAGCAGTTCGGATCCATCGAAGGCGTGTATGAGAACCTTGACCAGCTGAAAGGCAAGCAAAAGGAAAACCTGGAAAACAACCGCGAAGCTGCGTTCCTCAGCCGCGAAATTGCCACCATCAAGCGCGATCTGGACTTTCCCTGCGACGTTGAGGCCGCGGCATTCCCGGCGTTTGACGTGGAAAACGCCACGCAGGCGTTCGGCGAACTGCAGCTGAACATGCACCTGCACAAGCTGTTGGGGTTGGTGGGCGCTTCTGCGCCGGCGCCCGCACAGATTACGCTGACCTACGAGCCCATCCTTGAAGGCGCGGATGCGCGCGCGGCGGTTGACGCAGCTGTTTTGGCTGGTCAGCAGGTGGGCGTGGCGCTGATGGAGCCCGCCCAGGCTTCGCTGTTCGACCCGGCTTTGTTGGTGGCCATAGCCTGCAATGAAGGCGTGGCGTTGTTTCGGGACGACGAAGCGTCTGCGGCCGTGGCGGCCGTGGTGGCGCGCGGCAACATGGTGGCCTTCGACGCCAAGGAGGTGCTGCATCTGGTGTATCCGCCGGACACGGCGCTGCCCGCGCAGGTGACGCCTGCCGAAGTGGCCGCCGCCCAGCTGTTCGACGTGGCGCTGGCGGCTTACGTGCTAGACAGCAGTTCCAGCAAAGTAACCCTTTCTGACCTGGCCAAACGCTACTTGGGCGGCGCTTTGCCCGCAGGCGAAGACGACCGCGCACAGGCCTGCATTCATGCGGCGGTGCTGCGCGCGTTGGTAAATCCCCTGACCAAGGCGCTGCAGGAAGAAGACGACCGCGGCGTGTACTTCGACATAGACCTGCCGCTGGTTGGCGTGCTGGCTGAAATGGAACGCACGGGTGCTGCCTTGGACGCCCAAGCGCTGGCGGCGTTGGGCGAAACCACGGCGGTTGATATCGCCAACTTGCGCCAACGCATCATCGAAGAGGCGGGGGAGGACTTCAACGTGGATTCCCCCAAGCAGCTAGGCCACATCCTGTTCGAAGTGCTGAACCTGCCCGCCAAGAAGAAGACGTCGCGCGGATATTCCACCGATGCCGGGGTGCTGAAGGAGCTCTCCGGCCTGCATCCGCTGCCGCAGCTGGTGTTGAAGTACCGCGAACTGGCGAAGATCAAGAGCACCTACATTGACGCGCTGCCCAATCAGCGCCGCGAAGACGGCCGCGTGCACACCACCTTCCACCAAACCGTCACGGCCACGGGGCGCCTTTCGTCAAGCGATCCCAACCTGCAAAACATCCCCGTCCGCACCGATTTCGGACGCCAGATTCGCCAGTGCTTCGTGCCTCTTGAGCCCGGGAACGTGTTCGTTTCGGCGGACTATTCCCAGATAGAGCTGCGCCTGCTGGCCCACCTTTCGGGTGACGAGCACCTGGTGGCGGCATTCAATTCCGGCGAAGACTTCCACGCGCAAACGGCCGCGCGCGTGTTCGGCCTGCCGGTGGAACAGGTAACGCCGCAGCTGCGTAGCCGCGCGAAGGCCGTGAACTTCGGCATCGTGTACGGCCAGCAGGCGTTCGGTCTGTCCCAAAGCCTAGACATCCCCTTCGGCGAGGCGAAGGACATGATCGACGCGTATTTTGCCGCCTACCCCGGCGTGCGCACGTACTTGGATGACGTGGTTGCCAGCGCGAAGTCGTGCGGGTACGCGCAAACCATGTACGGCCGGCGCCGCTACATCCCCGAACTGAAGGAGCGCAACCCCCAGCGCCGGGCCTTTGGCGAACGCACGGCCATGAACCACCCCATGCAGGGCAGCGCGGCCGACATCATTAAGCTGGCCATGGTGCAAGTGCGCAATGCCTTGGCCCGCGAAGGCCTGCAGGCCCAGCTGATGCTGCAGGTGCACGACGAACTGGACTTCAGCGCGCCCGCCGAAGAGGTGGAACGCCTGAGCACCTTGGTGCGCGACATCATGGAACACGTGGCGCAGCTGAAAGTCCCCCTGATAGCCGACGTAAGCCACGGCCCCACCTGGGCCGAAGCCCACTAACAGCCCGCGGCGCAAGGGCCTTCCTCACGGCCTCCCAATCGTCAAATGTGTACTTTTGCATTGCACCACCTTTCGCTTGGTGTTGCAATGACCGTCTGACTCTGCCCCGGAGCGGCCGTCAGGCCGCGGAGTGGAGAGGTCTTCCTTGGAGCGCGGACCGCTCGCAACGGGCGAGCGCACGAGCCGCGATGGGAGCGCTGCGCTGGGGCTATTAGGGCAAAGAAAGGGAGGGCAGGCGGCTTGGGGCCTGGGCCCTCGCCTTCGGCGACGCGGGGGTTTGCCGGCCGCTGGGTCGCGCGCACGAGGCGCGATGGGAGCGCTGCGCTGGGGTTATTTAGGCAAAGAAAAGGGAGGCAAGCGGGTTGGGGCCTGGACCCTCGCGTTCGCGACGCGGGGCTGTGGCTGGTCGCAGGGTCGCGCGCAAGAGCCGCGATGGGAGCGCTGCGCTGGGACTTAGGGCAAGGAAAAGGAGGCGTGCTGCTTTGGGGCATGGACCCTCGCCTTCGGCGGCGCGGGGTTTTCGCAGGCCGCGGGTTCGCGCGCACGAGGCGCGACGGGGGCGCTGCGCTGGGGCTATTGGGCAAGGAAAAGGAGGCGTGCTGCTTTGGGGACCGGGCCCTCGCCTTCGGCGACGCGGGGTTTTTCGCGGCCGGGCGGGGCCCCAGGTGGCAGCAGAAGCCGAAAGACGGAATCAAATTCCGGGAAGATGGCAGCAGAAGCCGAAAGACGGAATCAAGGCGGCCTTTTTGGCCCTTTCTGGGCGCCCGAACGGTGCCACCCGCAGGCGTCCTTTCGGCGCCGAATCGCATCGCAGCAGGTCAGAAGCTCGTGAACGCGTTGGTGCGAAATCCGGTCGCGGGTTCGGCCCCCGCGGAAGGGATGTTTGATTCCGTCTTTCACGTTCTCCTGCCAAAAGCTCCGGATTTGATTCCGTTTTTCGGCTTCTGCTGCCACACGGGGCGCGGTCAAGTCCGTGTGGCAGGAAAACGTGAAAGTTGGAACGGTTTTTCCGATGCGTGGCAGCAGAAGCCGAAAGTTGGAACACTTTTTCCGTTGCGTGGCAGCAGACGGCGAAAGTTGGAATCCTTGGGCCCCCGCGCGGCACCGGAAGCGCCCGAGTGAACCCCTCAGGCTGGAGGCGTTTTGTGTTTCCCCAGGTCACAGAGGTGGCATCGAATCCAGGTCCCTCGGCGCACGCGCCCGCCTAGCCCCGATGCGGCCCGTGCGTTCCAACTTTCGCGTTCTCCTGCCACTTTCCCCGAAAACCGTTCCAACTTTCGGCGTTTCCTGCCAGGCGGGGCCGCGGCCGGCCCACGCCCCAAGCCCGCCACGGCGCGCGTCGCCGAAGGCGAGGTTCCATGCCCCAAAGCAGGGCGCTTCCTTTTCCTTGCCTAATAGCCCCAGCGTAGCGCTCACATTGCGCCTCGTGCGCGCGACCCTGCGACCAGCCACAGCCCCGCGTCGCCGAAGGCGAGGGTCCATGCCTCAACAAGCCTGCCCTTCTTTTCTTTGCCCTAAACCCCCAGCGTAGCGCCCAACATTGCGCCTCGTGCGCGCGCCCACCGGGAATGGTCCATGCTTTGAAGCAGATTCCTCCACATCGGCGCGCCAAAGGGCGCACCTCCGGTTGGAATGACATGCACGCACGCCGTCGCGCCTCCGGGTAAGATGCTGCAGGCGCGCCAAATTCCTACTTGCAACCGCCTTCGGGCGTGCTAGAATACTTGCGCCCAAGCGCTGTTTCCCACTAATTGGGCGAAAAGAAGAATTACTTGCACCCCTAAGACCCGCGCTTTTGGTTGTTCCACTCACAATCGAAAAAACAGGCCTTTGGGTTGTTGACGCGCGGCTTTGTATCGGGTAAGATACTGCTTCGCGTTTTGACACGTTCAAGGAGATAACATGTACGCAATCGTGAAAACGGGCGGCAAGCAGTACAAGGTTGCCGTGGGTGACAAACTGAACATTGAAAAGCTGGATGCTCAGGTGGGGGACACCGTGGAGCTTCCGGTTATCTGCGTTGTTGACGGCACGGCGGTAGAGGCCAACCCTGAAGCGGCCGCTGCCACCAAGGTGACCGCCGAAGTGCTTGAGCAGTTCCGCGGCAAAAAGCAGCTGGTGTTCAAGTTCAAGAAGCGCAAGAATTACAAGAAGCTGCGCGGTCATCGTCAGTATCTGACCCGCGTTGAAATCAAGACCATCGGTTAGACGGCCGAAAGCATAACAGGGAGGTATCCACCATGGCACACAAGAAGGGCTTAGGCTCCACCCGCAACGGCCGTGACTCTCACGCACAGCGTCTGGGCGTGAAGAAGTTCGCTGGCGAATACGTGAAGGCTGGCAACATCATCGTCCGTCAGCGCGGCACCCATTTCCACCCCGGTGAGAACGTGGGCCGCGGCAAGGACGACACGCTGTTCGCCCTGTGCGACGGCACGCTGGAGTTCACCCGGGGCGTGAAGCGCAAGATTCATGTCCGCCCGGTTGCTTAGTGGTTTCTGCTAAGCGCGAAAAACGGCAAGCAAGACGCCCTCTGCACGCGCAGGGGGCGTCTTTTGGTTACAGGGCATGCCAACAGGAATTGCATGTAAGAGGGACCCATGTTTATAGACAAGGTACGCATCAACGTGAAAGGCGGCGACGGCGGCGCGGGCTGCATGTCGTTTAGGCGCGAAGCCCACGTGCCCAAAGGCGGGCCCGACGGCGGCGACGGCGGGCACGGCGGCAACGTGGTGTTAGTAGCCGACGCCAGCATTTCCAGCCTGATCGAATATCGCTTCAAGCACCACTTCAAGGCCGAACGCGGCACGCACGGCCAAGGCAAGCGCATGCATGGCGCCACCGGTGCCGACCGCGTGCTGCGCGTTCCCGTGGGCACGGTGGTGCGCGAATACTTCGAAGAAACCAAGGAAACCGGCGAACTGATTGCCGACCTAACGCGCGACGGCGAAAGCGTGGTGGTGGCTCGGGGCGGCATGGGCGGCCGCGGGAACATCCACTTCGTCACATCCACGCGCCGCGCGCCGGCCTTCGCCGAACTGGGGGAGCCTGCCGAAGAGTGCTGGGTGGAGCTGGAAATGAAGCTGATGGCCGACGCCGCGTTGGTGGGCATGCCTTCGGCAGGCAAGTCCAGCCTGATCAGCCGCATTTCCGCCGCGCGCCCCAAGATTGCCGACTACCCCTTCACCACGCTGGTGCCCAACTTGGGCGTGGCCACCAGCGATGACTATTCGTTCGTGGTGGCCGACATCCCCGGGCTCATAGAAGGCGCCCATGAAGGCAGGGGGCTGGGCCACGAATTTTTGCGACACATAGAACGTACGGCGCTGATTGTGCACATTGTGGACTTAACGGGCGACTGGGAAGGCCGCGATCCGCTGGAAGATTATCGCGTGATCAACCAGGAACTGGCGCTGTACGCCGACGAGTTGGCCGCGCGCCCGCGCATCGTGGTGGCCAACAAGATTGACGTCCCGGGCACCGAAGAGGTGTGCGAACAGTTGGCCGCGCAGGTGAAGGCCGACTCCATTGCGGCTGCCGGCGGCAACGAATTCGCACCGAGCCCCATAGACCCCAAGCTGTACCGCATAAGCGCGCTCACCGGCAAAGGCGTAGACCAACTGAAGGCCGCCATTGCCACGAAGGTGCATGAACTGCGCGAACAGGCGCGCCAGCAGCAAAAGCTTGCCAACGCCGAATTCGACAACGTGTGGGAGGCCAAGCGCCTCCGCCGCGATGCGCAGTTTTCCATCACCAAGCTTTCCGAGGGCATCTTCCGCGTGGAAGGCGGGCAGGTGGAGCGCTGGGTGGTGCAGTGCGACTGGGAAAACGAAGAGGCCATCACGTTTTTGCAGCATCGCTTCAAGCGCGTGGGGCTTGACAAGGCGTTGGCGAAGGCCGGCGCGGTGGACGGCGACGAGATTCGCATAGTGGGCCGCGCGTTCGCCTATGACGGCGGCGCCGGTGAAGACACGTTTGAGGAGCTGGATTTCTAAATGGACAGCACGGTTACAGGCCCGGGCGCAGGGCCGGCGGCGGCTTCGGCGGCGGCTTCGGCGGGCGCAGCGGGTGCGGGCGAAAAGAAGCTGGTGGTCAAGATTGGCAGCTCCACGCTGGTGGGGGCTGACGGCCGCATAGACCATGCGTACTTGGACGCGCTGGCGGCCCAGGTGGCCGAAGTGCGCGCCGCTGGCTGGCAGGTGGTGGTGGTGTCTTCGGGCGCCATCGCGTGCGGGCTGGAAGCGTTAGGCATGACGCAGCGCCCCACCGACATGCCCAGCCTGCAGGCTGCTGCTTCGGTGGGGCAGTCCGCCTTCGCTTCGGCCTACGCCGCGGCGTTCGGCGCACGGGGCATCCTTACGTCTTCGGTGCTGCTGACCAGGCGTGACACGGCTGACCGCACGGCGTATCTGCACGCGCGGGACACCATGAACCGCCTGTTGGAGCTTGGCGTGGTGCCCATCGTGAACGAAAACGACACGGTTTCGGTGGAGCAGATCCGCTTCGGCGACAACGACACCTTGGCGGCGCTGGTGGCCTGCCTGGTGGAGGCCACGCTGGTGGTCATCCTTTCCGACATAGACGGCCTGTACGACGCCAACCCCGTGAACAACCCGCAGGCTAAGCTGATTCCGCTGGTGAACCACATTGGCCCGCACATCATGTCGGTGGCGGGCGGCACGGGCAGTTCGGTGGGCAGCGGCGGCATGGTTACGAAGCTGAGGGCCGCGCGCGTGCTGATGGCGGCCGGCATTCCGCTGGTGGTGGCCTGCGGACGCAAACCCGGTGTGGTGCGCAGCGCCGCGTTCGGCGAACAGGTGGGCACGCGCTTCGCTTCTGAAGGCAAGCCGCATGAAATCACGCCGCGCAAGTTGTGGATTGCCTTGGGCGATTCGGCGAAGGGCGCGGTGATTGTGGACGAAGGCGCACGCAATGCGCTGATCAACCGCGGATCCAGCCTGCTTCCTGTGGGCATTGCTGCCGTGGACGGGCGCTTTTCCGAAGGAGATATTGTGGATGTGAAGGACGCCGCCGGCTACATTGTGGCGCGCGGCCGGGTGGCCTTCGATTCCGACGAAGTGAGCTTGGCCTGCGGAATGTCCAGCGAAGACTTGGCGGCCAATCGCTTGCTTTCGCGCTTGGCTGAAAAGCCGGTCATGCATCGCGACGAGCTTATCGTGTTCGAATAATGCCATAATGGAACCACGCAGAATTCCTGTGATGGCGCGGGGCGAATGCGGCCCGGCGCCATCTGTTTTTACGGAGGGAAGCCCATGGATTTGCAAGAAGAAGTTCGCAGCATTGCGCTGGATGCCCAAGCGGCAAGCCGCCCGCTGGGCCTGACCACCACCCAACAACGAAACGACGCCTTAGCGGCCATGGCCCAGGCGCTGCGTGAAAACGCCAGCACCATTGTTGCCGCGAATGCGGCGGACATGGAAGCCGCCCGCGAAAAGGGCACCAAGGAAAGCCTTCTTGACCGCTTGCTGTTAACGCCTGAGCGCCTGGAAGACATGGCCAGCGCGCTGGAAGACTTAATTGCCCTGCCCGACCCGCTTGGCGAAGTGCAGCAGCAGCGCACGCTGTACAACGGATTGCAGCTGCGCCGCGTGAGCGTGCCCTTGGGCGTGGTGGCCGTGGTCTACGAAGCGCGTCCGAACGTGACCGCCGACGCCGCGGGCATCTGCCTGAAGTCGGGCAACGCGGCGGTGCTGCGCGGCGGCAGCTTGGCGGCGCGCTCGTGCGCGGCCATTTCGCGCGTGTTGGCGCAGGCCGCCGAAGGCGCGGGCATGCCGAAGAATTGCATCTGCTCCATCACCAGCACCGACCGCGCGGCCACCGATGCGTTAATGCAGCTGCATGGCGTTGTGGACGTGCTTATTCCCCGCGGTGGCGCGGGCCTGATCAAGCACTGCGTGGAAAGCTCCAAGGTGCCGGTCATCGAAACGGGCACGGGCAACTGCCACGTGTATGTGCACGAATCGGCTGACCTTGGCATGGCGCATGACATCATCATGAACGCGAAGTGCCGCCGCTACGGCGTGTGCAACGCCGCGGAAACCCTGCTGGTGGACGCCGCCGTGTCCGAAGCGTTTTTGCCCCGCGTTATGAAAGATATGGCCGCGAAGGGCGTGGTGCTGCATGCGTGCGAGCGCGCGGCTGCCTGCGCTCCTGCCGATGTGGCGTGCGTGTCCGCCACCAAATACGACTGGGAAACGGAATACCTGGGGCCCGAACTGGCCATTCGCGTGGTGGATGGCGTGCAACAGGCTATCGATCATGTAAACCGCTATGGCACGAAGCACTCCGAAGCCATAGTGGCGTCCGACGCTGCGGCGGCCAATGCGTTCCAGGCGCAGGTGGACGCTTCGGCGGTGTATGTGAATGCGTCGACCGCCTTCACCGACGGCGGCCAGTTTGGCTTAGGCGCCGAAATTGGCATTTCCACGCAGAAGCTGCACGCCCGCGGGCCCTTCGCCCTGCAGGCGCTGACCAGCTACAAGTATCTGATCAACGGGGAAGGGCAAGTTCGTGACTAAAGGCAAGAAGAAAAAAGCACGCAAGGCGAAGCGTCACGTTTTGGTGCCCGAACCCGCCGCGCACGTCGCCCAGCCCCAGCCCGCTGCCGCGCCTGCGCCGGCGCGCCTGGGCATCATGGGCGGCACGTTCGATCCGGTGCACGCCGGGCACTTGGCTTGCGCTCGCGCGGCCGCACAGCAGCTGCAGCTTGACCAGGTGCTGTTCATTCCGGCCAACATTCCCGTGTTCAAGCTAGACCAACCCATCACGCCTGCCAAGCACCGCGTGGCCCTGCTGAAGCGGGCCCTGAAAGACCAGCCCGGCTTCGCGTTGGACACCTGCGAAATAGACCGCGGCGGCAAGACCTACACGGCCGAAACCCTGCGCCAGCTGCGGGAACGCTACCCGCGCACCACGCAGTTTGTGCTGATTACCGGCGCCGACGCCGCGCTGACGCTTCCCCAGTGGAAGGATGCCGCCGATATTGCGTATTTGGCGGAAATTGCCGCTGTGGCCCGCCCGGGTTCCCCGGTTGACCAAAGCTCCGAAGACTACCAGGCGCTGATGGCGCAGTTTTCCGTGCACTGGGTGGATGTCGAAACGCCGGATATTTCTTCCAGCCAGGTGCGCAGCATGGCCGCCGCCGGTCAGCGGCTTGACGGCGTGGTGCCCGCGCAGGCGCTGCGTTACTTGGTGAAGAAGGGCCTGTACGGCGCCACTGCGGCCTGCTTTCCGCCGGAAGGGGAAGGCGGCGAAGGCCAGCCCGCCTCCGACCAGCCCGCCCTTTCCCCGCACGATCCCGCCGCAGATCCGCTTTCGTTGGCGTTCTACAAACACATAAAAGCCCAAATGAAATCGCGGGTGGACGAACGCCGCTTCAGGCACATACAAGGCGTGGCCAAAACCGCGAAGCGCATAGCGAAGGTGTATGGCGTAGACCCCGCCAAGGCGCGCTTGGCCGGCATGCTGCACGACTGGGACAAAAACTTCGACGACCAGGGCATACGCGCCCGAGCCGACCAAGTGGGCTTGGACGTGGAGCCGTTGGTGCGCGAAAGCATGCCCCAAACGCTGCATGGCATGACGGCCGCTAAGGCCTTGCCCCGGGACTACCCGTGCATCCCCGCCGACGTGTTGCAGGCCGTTTCGCACCACACCACCGCCTGCACTAACATGTCCGACTTAGACATGGTGGTGTTTGTGGCCGACTGCTTGGAGCCTTCGCGGCACTTCGAGCGCTGCGACGAATTGCGCGCGATGGTGGGCAACGTGGAGCTGGAAGAGCTGTTCTTCCAGGTGCTGGGATACTGGATCACGCTGATCATCGGCCGCGGGCGCACCATGCATCCGTCCACCGTGGAAACCTGGAACCATTACGCGCTGCGCCGTTCCACCCGCCGGCGCCGCGAACGCGAAGAGCAAGGGCTGCCGCCGGTGCAGATTAACCCCTGCGCCGTCAGCGAATAGGATACACTTACACACTAACCGTTCGGACACTTCCGCAGAAAGGCAACTATGACAGATTTTCAGGCACAGAAGGAGCAGGCCCGTGAATGCGCCATCATCGCGGCACAGGCAGCGGACTCCAAGAAGGCAACCGACATCATGGTCCAAGACGTCACGGAACTGGTAGGCGTCACCGACTACTTCGTGATCGCCACTGCCGCTAACGACCGCCAGGTGCGCGCCATTGTAGACACCATCGAAGACGACCTGCGGGAAAAGGCGGGCGTGAAGCCGCTGCACCGCGAAACCGAAGGCGACACGTGGAGCCTGTTGGATTTCGGCGACGTGGTGGTGCACGTGTTCCAGCCGGAAGCACGCGATCATTACCGCCTGGAAGCCCTGTGGAACGATGCCCCTGTTATGGACTTGGCCGCCGAAGCCGGCCTGACCGACGTGGAGTATTCCGACCGCATAGCCGCCCTTTTGGCTGCCGCACGGCAATAGCGCGCGCGGGGCAGGGCGCACCTTAGGTTCATGCCCTTAGGCAAATCCACTCTTTAACGGCCGCGCATTCTGTGCGATAATGGACTGCCTGCGCTTGTGCGGGCGCTTTTGTGCGCACCAAGCGCGAACATACTGACCATTTATGGAGGATTGAACGTGGAAACAAAAGTTGAGGTCTTGGAAGACAACAAGGTTCGCATTGAGGTGACCATTCCGGCGAAGGATGTGAATGTCGCCATCAGCGCGCAGTATAAGGAATATGCTCGCAAGTACAACTTCCCGGGCTTCCGCAAGGGCAAGGCGCCCCGCCCCGTGATCGACAACGCTTTAGGCGCCGAAGCCGTGCGCGCCGCCGTTTCCGATGACCTGGTGGAAAACACTTTCGTGTTGGCCATCGACGAAGCGGGCATCTACACCGTGGGCAATCCGGACTTCCCTGAACTGGGCTTGGTGGAACAGGGCCAAGACTACACCTATTCCTTCACCGTGGGCGTGAAGCCCACCTTCGAACTGAGCAGCTACGAACCCGTGGAAATTTCCCTGCCGGCCGAAGGCGCCACGGACAAGGAGATTGACGAGCAGATTGATTCGCTGACGAAGTTCTACGTGGAATACAAGGACGCTCCTGCCAACACCAAGATCAAGCAGGACGACTACGTGAAGTTGGCCACTTCGGCCACCGACGACGAAGGCAACGAAGTGGCTGCCGTCACTTCTGAAGAGCGCCTGTACGGCATGGGTTCCAACCTGCTGCCCCAGGCCTTCGAAGACGAAATCTTAGGCCTGAAGAAGGGCGAGGAAAAGGAATTCACCATCGATCTGCCCGAAGACGAGCCCGCGGCCCTGACCGCCGGCGTGGTAGGCAAGACCGAAAAGCTGAACTTCAAGGTCACCTGCCTTGCCGTGCAAAAGCAGGTGAAGCCTGAAATCACCGACGAATGGGTGTCCCAAAACCTTGGCTTCGAATCCGCCGCCGACCTGCGTTCCCGCGTGGCGGAACAGATTGAAACCCAAAAGGCGAACATTCTGCCGCAGCTGAAGGAGCGCAAGTGCTTGGAAGCGCTGCAGGAACGCCTGCAGGGCGAACCGTCTGCCGAATACGTGGAAGCCGAAGAGTCCAACCTGCTGCAGGAATTCTTCCAGCAGCTGCAGCGTTCCGGCCTCACCTTCGATGCCTACCTGCAGCAGCAAGACATAGATTCCAAGCAGTTCCAACAGGACGTGAAGGACCAGGCCAAAGACGTTGCCACGCAGGATTTGGCGCTGGATTCCTGGGCCGCGCACTTCGAATTGGCCGCCACGCCTGAGGACGTGGAGGAAGAATTCAAGAAAGCCGGCGTTTCCAACGTGAAGAAGTCGGTGGAAGAATGGCGCAAGTCGGGCCGTCTGCCCATGCTGCGTGAAGGCATTTCGCGTCAGAAGGCCATGGAACAGGTGATTGAGCAGGCTGTGGTCACCACGGAAGAAGAAGAGTAGGCCTGCGAGCGCCCGAAAACATGATTTCCTTGCGGTTCGTCTTGCTAAGCGGGGCGAACCGCCTTATTTTCTGGCACAATAGCAACATTATGTGAAAACCATCGAAAAGAGGTAAGTATGAGTTTGGAAATTGCAAAGAACGCCCTGATTCCGTACGTCATCGAACAGAGCCCCCGCGGCGAGCGCAGCTACGACATCTACAGCCGCTTGCTGAACGACCGCATTGTGTTTCTGGGCGAACAGATTGACGACACCGTGGCCAATTCCGTGGTGGCGCAGCTTCTGCACCTGGAATCCGCCGATCCGGAAAAAGACATTTCCCTGTACATCAATTCCCCCGGCGGCAGCGTTACCGCCGGCTTGGCCATTTTGGACACCATGAACTTCATCAAGCCTGATGTGTCCACCGTGTGCATGGGCTGCTGCGCTTCCATGGCCGCCGTGCTGCTTTCCGCCGGCGCGAAGGGCAAGCGCTACTGCCTGCCGAATTCCATGGTGCTGATCCACCAGCCTTCCGGCGGCGCGCAGGGCCAACAGACTGAAATCCAGATTGTGGCCGACTTCATGCTGAAGACCCGCAAGCAGCTGAACAACATCTTAGCCGCCAACACCGGGCAAGACATGGAACGCATCCAGCGCGACACCGAGCGTGACAATTACATGACCGCCGAAGAGGCCTTGGAATACGGCCTGGTGGACAAGATTGTTGCCAGCCACGCGGCCACCAGCACCGAAGAATAGCAAGCCAAGCGCGAAAGCCGAATTATGCCGAACAAAAACGATTACACCCGCGATAACTCTTCTTGCGCCTTTTGCGGCAAGCGTCCGTACCAGGTTGCGGCCATGGTCACCGGCCCGAACGGCATCAGCATCTGCGATGAATGCATAGCGGTCAGCGCCGATGCCATGATGCGCGACTTGGGCTTCAACCCCGTGCTAGACCACATTCGCGACCAGCTGATGGAAGACGAACTGGACGCCGAGGAAGGCTATTTGGAAGACTTCCCGGAAAGTTACATGCCACAGGGAGCACGCACGCCGAAGGGCGGCAAGAAGAAGGAAAAGCTTGACGTCGACCAGGTGCTGGGCAACTTGCCCACCCCGCGTGAGCTGTATGAGCGCTTGGGCGAGCACGTGGTGGGCCAAGAACCGGCGAAAAAGGCCCTTTCGGTTGCGGTGTACAACCACTACAAGCGCATACAGATGGGCGCGAAAGCCACCGAAGACGACGTGGAGCTGGCCAAGAGCAACATCATGCTGTTAGGCCCCACGGGCAGCGGCAAAACGCTTTTGGCCCAAACGTTGGCCCGCACGCTGAAGGTGCCCTTCGCCATTGCGGATGCCACCACGCTGACCGAAGCGGGTTACGTGGGCGAAGACGTGGAAAACATCCTGCTGAAGCTGATAACCGCGGCTGATTTCGACATCGAACGCGCCCAGATTGGCATCATCTACATAGACGAGATTGACAAGATTGCCCGCAAGGCCGAAAACCTGTCCATCACGCGCGACGTTTCCGGCGAAGGCGTGCAGCAGGCGCTGCTGAAGATTGTGGAAGGCACGGAGGCTTCGGTGCCCCCGCAGGGCGGCCGCAAGCACCCCCAGCAGGAACTCATCCACATAGACACCACGAACATCCTGTTCATACTGGGCGGCGCGTTTGTGGGGCTGTCCGACATTGTGGCCCAGCGCGTGGGCAAGCACGGATTGGGCTTCACCGAAGAAGCGCCTGAAAGCCAAAAGCGCCGCGAAGCGGAACTGCTGGCCCAGGTGCTGCCTGAAGACCTGAACAAATACGGCATGATCCCCGAATTCGTGGGCCGCATCCCGGTCATCACTTCCTTGGAGGAACTGAGCGAAGAAGACCTGGTGCGCATTCTGACCGAGCCGAAGAACGCCCTGGTGAAGCAATACACCAAGATGTTGGACTTCGAAAACTGCACGCTGGAGTTCACGCCGGAAGCGTTGGCGGCCATCGCGCATGAAGCGGCCGAGCATGGCACGGGCGCGCGCGGTTTGCGCAGCATCTGCGAACGCGTGCTGCAGGATGCCATGTACAACCTGCCTGAACGCAAGGGCGAACCCGGCCACGTGACCGTGCAGGCCGAACATATCACCGGCGAAACCCCGCTGGTGATTGCCGCTGCCAGCGGCGCCGCCAACGCGGCGGACGATGCCATCGAAGAATCGGCGTAGGAGGCGTTTTATGTCCAACCCTGAACAGGCGAAAAAGATAGACTACGACTTCGCCGCGCACGAAAAGCCGCTGTTCGACGCCTGGAAGCAGGCGGGCCATTTCCAGCGCACGCCCGGCTTTGGCGAACACGCGGGTGAATCCTACACCATAGTCATCCCGCCGCCGAACATCACCGGCGTGCTGCACATGGGCCATGCCTTGAATGACACCATCCAGGACGCCTGCATTCGCCGCGCGCGCATGCAAGGCTACCAAACGCGTTGGGTGCTAGGCACCGACCACGCGGGCATTGCCACGCAGACCAAGGTGGACAAGCACTTGGCCGACCAGGGCATCAACCGCCGCGAAATAGGGCGAGAAGCCTTCATTGAGGCCTGCCAGGAATGGCGGCGCGAATACGGCACCACCATCGTGAACCAGATTTCCACCATGGGCTGTTCGTGCGACTATGACGACGAGCAGTTCACCATGTCTGAGGAATTCAGCCGCGGCGTGCGCCGTCTGTTTTCCGATTGGTACCACGACAAGCTGATCTACCGCGGCAAGCGCATTGTGAACTGGTGCCCGCACTGCACCACCGCCATCGCTGACGACGAAGCGGAATACGTGGAGGAGAAGGGCCACCTGTGGCATTTGCGCTACCCGCTGACCGAACCGGTTGACGGCAAGGATTACCTGGTGGTGGCCACCACGCGCCCCGAAACCATGCTGGGAGACACCGGCGTGGCCGTTTCGCCGCAGGACGAGCGCTACAAGAACCTGGTGGGCAAGACGGTAATGTTGCCCCTGGTGGACCGCGAGATTCCCATTTTCGCGGACTTTTACGTGGACAAGGAATTCGGCACGGGCTGCGTGAAGGTGACGCCCGCGCACGACCCCAACGACTTCGCCATGGGCACCCGCCACGACCTGCCCAAGGTGAACATCTTCGACGAAACGGCGCATGTGGTGGAAGGCTACGGCAAGTTTTCCGGCATGACCCGCGAAGAATGCCGCGAAGCCGTGGTGGCCGAATTTGAGGCCTTAGGCCTGCTAGACCACGTGGAGGACCACGACCATTCCGTGATGCATTGCTATCGCTGCCACAACACGTTGGAGCCGTGGCTTTCCGAGCAGTGGTTTGTGGCCGTTGACGGGCTGAAGGAAGCGGCCGCGAAGGCCGTGGAAAGCGGCGAGATCCAGTTTTACCCCCAGCGCTGGGCGCAGGTGTACCTGGATTGGCTGGCCAACCTGAAGGATTGGTGCATCAGCCGCCAGCTGTGGTGGGGGCATCGCATTCCCATGTACTACTGCGATTCATGCGGCTGGGAAGACGCCAGCGTGGACGAGGTTTCGGTGTGCCCGCACTGCGGCGGTGCCGTGCGCCAAGACGAAGACGTGCTTGACACGTGGTTTTCCAGCCAGCTGTGGCCTTTCGCCACGCAAGGCTGGGCATCGAATGGCCCGCAGGCGCCTGACCTGGTGAAACATTACCCCACGCAGGTGCTTTCCACCGCGCGCGACATCATGGGACTGTGGGTGGCCCGCATGGTCATGAGCAGCGAATACGCCATGGGCACCATCCCGTTCAGGGACGTGATCATCCACCCCACGGTGATGGGTGCCGACGGCAAGCCCATGAGCAAGAGCCGCGGCAACGGCGTGGACCCGGTGAAGCTGATGCAGGATTACGGTGCCGACGGCATGCGCTTTGGCCTGTTGATGCAGGTCACAGGCGCGCAGGCCATGCGCTTCAACGAAGACAAGCTGGTGAGCAGCCGCAACTTCGCCAACAAGATCCGCAACGCCGCGCGCTTCGTGATGATGAACCTGGAAGGCTTTAAGCCCGGTGCGCCGCAGCCCATAACGCCTGCTGACAAGTGGATTTTCAGCCGCTTGGCGGGCTTGGTGCAGCGTGTGGATGCCGCCTTCGACGTCTACGAGTTCGGCGAGATAACGCGCGACCTGTACACCTTCTTCTGGAGCGAATTCTGCGACTGGTACATTGAGTTTTCGAAGAGCCGCCTTGGTGGGGAAGCCGCCGACCGCTTGGCCTGCCAGCGCAACCTGGTGTTTGTGCTTGACCAGGCGCTGCGCCTGCTGCATCCCATCATGCCGTTTGTGACCGAAGAGATCTACCAGCAGCTGCCGGTAGAGCGCGAGGCCGACTTCTTGATGATGACGCCGTGGCCGAAGGCCGCTGATTTGGCAGGATACGTGGATGAGCATTCCGAGCGCGCCGTTTCGCTGGTCATTGAAGCTGTGGGTGCCGTGCGTTCCACGCGCGCCCGTTACGGCATTTCGCCCAAGCAGGCGCTAGAAGTTGCCATCAAGGCGCCGGCGGAAGATGCTGCGCTGCTGCAGGAACAGGCTTCGCTGGTGGAAAGCATGGGCAATGTGGCTGGCCTGACTATTGGCGAAGCGGCTGAAAAACCGGCTGAAAGCGCCGTGGTGTTGGCCGCAGGTCTGGAAATCTATGTGGTTTTGGCAGGTTTGGTGGATTTCGCCGCCGAACGCGCCCGCTTGGAAAAGGAACGGGATAAGCTTTCCAAGGACGCCGCGAAGCTGGAAAAGAAGCTTTCCAACCCCGGTTTCTTGGCGAAGGCTGCGCCGGAGATCATCCAGAAGGACACCGATCACCTGGCCGAGATTTCCGCCACGCTTGATCGCATTGCCGCTCAATTGGAGGCATTGGCGTAGTTTCTGTATAATGGTGTGTTGCTTTGGCGTGTGCCAAGGCGGCTGTACTAGGGAAGGCAAAGCTTCCCGCAACGTGAAAGGGCTAAGATGAGCGAGTTGTTGTCATCGCTGTGGACGCCGCAATTGCAGATGGCGCTCATGGTGTGCGTGGTCATTCTGGTCATCTTGTACATTCTGTCCATCGTGTGGGTCATCCGCGATGCGTACCGCCGCGGCGATCCGTGGATTGTGTGGGGCATCGTTTCGCTGATCCCGTTTGTGGGCGCGCTCATTTACTGCATGATGCGCAGCCCCATGCTGAAGATCGACCGGGACGAGCAAGAGCTTGAGGTTGCCCTGAAGCAGCGCGAGCTTATGAAGTACGGCGAATGCGCCAACTGCGGCTACCCCGTGGAAAACGACTACATTTTGTGCCCGCAGTGCCACGTGCGCCTGAAGAACATGTGCCCCACGTGCCACCACGCCCTGGAAACCACGTGGCAGATTTGCCCCTACTGCGCCACGCAGGTAGGCAACATCCAGCCCCAGCAGCGCCGCCGCGCTGCCGGCGCGCAGGCCCAGGCGCAAATGCAGCAGCGCCAGCGCGCGCAAGCGCAGCAACGCCCTGCCAGGGATGTGCCAGCCGAATAACGCAAACGCATCCGATTCCAAAGGGCGCCCACGGGCGCCCTTTTTTGGCGCTCCCGTGCGCCGAAGTGGAGGAATTTCGATTCCGCATTGCGTTTGGGGAAATTGTGGGACAATGAGGCAGCAAGTCTAAGCAGGGAAGGAGCACCCTATGAGTGAGATGGTTACGTCGGCGGATTTCGCAAGCAAGGTGTTGGAGGCTTCTAAGAGCAAGCCGGTGTTGGTTGATTTCTTTGCCACGTGGTGCGGGCCGTGCCGCGCTATGGCGCCGGCGCTGGAAGAAGTGGCCGCGGAAAACGCCGATGCGGTTGACGTGTACAAGCTAGATATCGACCAGTCCCCAGACATGGCGCGCGAATACCGCGTTTTCAGCGTGCCCACGCTCATTCTGTTCAAAGACGGCGCTCCCGCCCGCCAAGTAGTAGGCGCCCAACCCAAGGATCGGCTGGAAGCGTTCATCCGCTAGCGCAAGAACATGGCGTCGCCGAAGCTGAAAAAGCGGTAGCGCTGCGCTATGGCGTGTTGGTAGGCTGCCATCACGTGCTCGCGCGTGCTCAGCGCGCTCACCAGCATCATCAGGGTGCTTTTCGGCACGTGGAAGTTGGTGATCAGCTGGTCAACCACGTGAAAGGTGTAACCCGGCAGAATGTAGAGGCTGGTGGCTTGGCGGTCGCACGCCTTGCAGCGGCCCTCTTCCGCGTCCCAGCAGCTTTCCAGGCTGCGCACGCTGGTGGTGCCCACGGCAATCACGCGCCCGCCCGCGGTCTTCGTGCGCTCAACCGCGTCAACGGTGCGCTGGGGCACCGAAAACAGTTCCGTGTGGATGGTGTGCTGGGTGGGGTCGTCTTCGTCTACCAGGCGAAAGGTGTCCAAACCCACTTCCAGTTCCACGGTTTCCCACCTCACGCCCGCATCTTGCAGCCGCGCGATAAGCGCTTCGGTGAAATGCAGGCCTGCGGTAGGCGCCGCGGCACTGCTTTCGTTGCGCGAATACACCGTCTGGTACAGTTCCTTGTCGCCTTGGTAGTCCTTGATGTAGGGCGGCAAGGGCGTGTTGCCCACGGTGTGCAGGGCTTCGTCGAGCGAAGGCAAGGGCGTGGTCAGGCGCACCACGCGTTCGCCTTTGCTGGCGGTATCTGCCGTGGCCCAGTCGGCAATTTCGGCCTGCATGGCCACCGTGCCGTCCGCAGCGAAGAAATCCACCACCGCGCCGGGCTTCAGACGCTTGCCGGGGCGCACCAGGGCTTCCCACCACGCTTCCTTGTTGGAAGGCACGCCGCCTACTGTTGCCGGGCGAAGCAAAAACACTTCCGACGCGCCGCCGGTGCCGTGCTTGAATCCCAGCAAACGCGCCGGTCGCACGCGGGTTTCGTTGGCAACCAACAAGTCGCCGGGCTGCAGGTAGTCGCAAATGTCTTTGAACACGCGGTCTTCCAGCGCGCCGGTTGCGCGGTCCATCACCAACAGCCTGCATTCGTCGCGCACGGACGCGGGGCTTTGGGCAATCAGCTCTTCGGGCAGTTCGTAGTCGAAATCAGCGGTTCTCATGGGTGATGTTCACTGCCTTACCTGGGATTCGCGCCATGCCTGCAAGGCGGCGTGCTTCTGGCGCTGCCTTTCGGCGTAGGCGGCCTTTTCGGCTCGCTTGCTTTGTCGCGCTTGCTCTTCGGCCGCCAACTCTTCGGCGTGCTCTTCGCGCCACGCTTGCTTGTGGGCCTTCGCGGCGGCGCGGCGCTGCGCGCGCTGGGCGGCCGCCTCTTGTTCGCTGAAGCGGCAACCACAGTAGTTCTGCCGGTACATGCCCAGTTCCTTGCTGCGTTGTTCGGCCTGGTCAAAGTAGGGGCGGAAGTCGTCGAACACGGGCGTTAGGCCGAAGGGGGCGCAGGCCGCTTCCAGCTCTTCGCGAATCACGTTGGTGTATTGGTAGATGCTGACCGTCAGCGTGGTGCCTAAGGCTTCGTAGCCGTGTTCGGCGGCGAAGCGGGCCGCTTCTTGCAGGCGCAGGCGGTAGCACGCCCGGCAGCGGGCTTCGCGCTTTGCGGGGTCAACGCGCAAGACGGCGGGAATGTCGGGTCCCGGACTAGATTTCTTAACTCCGGCGGCTTCGCCGCCTCCGGTCGAAATGACGCGGTTGTTGGCTTCGTCGTTCGCGGGGGCGTTTTGCGCTTCCTCCAGGGCCGCTTGCCCTATGCGCCCGGCGGTTTCTTCCCAGGCTTGCGGGTCGTAGGTGCCTTCAAACGCCGCAATGCCTTCGCTTTGCGCCCAATCCTGCAGCGTTTCCCGCCGCCGCTGGTATTCCTGAACGGGTGCAATGTTGCTGTTCGCGTAAAAGATGTGCGGCGCAAAGCCGCGTTTTTGCAGCAGGCGCACTGGCTCAAGCGAACACGGCCCGCAGCAGGCGTGCAGCAACAGGGGAAGTTGGGAAGAGTTGTCAACGTTTCGATTCATGTGGCTTATACTAACATGAGCTTTTCAAACGACGAACGGAGTTTACATGCCTACACAAGCCTATAGGGCTATTTGCTTTGACTTAGACGGCACGCTGCTGTCCCAAGACCTGGACGAATTCCTAAACTACTATTTCACGGCCGTCGCGCAGTATATGGCGAAACAAGGCATTCCCGGCCAGCCTTTCATGGCGGACTTCATGAAGGGGGCCAAAGCCATGTCCAACGTGGAAGACCGCCGCACCAACGAAGCCGTGTTTTGGGACACCTTCATGCGCCTGGCGGCGGAAACCATGCCCGAAGTGACGTGGACCGTGGAAGAATGGACAAGCCGCCTGATGGATTTCTACCAAAACGTGTTCCCTGCGGTGGGCAAAGACGTTGCGCCCGATCAGAACATGATTGCCGCGGTAGATGTGCTAGGGTGCAAGGGCTACCCGCTGCTTCTTACCACCATGCCGCTGTTCCCGGTGCAGGCGGTGGAGGTGCGCTTGGGCTGGGCGGGCCTGACCACGCAGCCTTTCCAGCGCATAACCACGTACAGCAATTCCACCGCCGCCAAGCCCCACCTGGAATACTATGCCGAAAACTTGGCCGCCATGGGCCTTTCCGGCGAAGACGTGCTGATGGTGGGCAACAACACCGTGGAGGATTTGGCGTTCATGCGCCTGGGCGCCGATTCCTATCTGATAACCGACCAGCTGCTGAACCCTATCAACCTGGACCTGTCCTGCGTGCGTCATGGAAGCTCTGCCGAATTCTTGGCATGGGCAACGGCGCTGCCTGCTTGCGAAAACCCTGTTCGCAATGTGGAAACGGGCGTCATCGAAACGGCAGAAAGCGAACGGGTGCGCAAGCAGTGCCTGCTTTCCGACGAAGCGCTGAAGCAGCGGATAACCGCCTTTGCCGCGGCCAGCACCCAGCAGTAATGAACCCCATGGACCTATTCCGCTACACCTTGCAAGCCCAAAGCGGCCAAGCGCGTGCGGGCACGTTCACCACGGCGCATGGCACAATCCACACGCCGTGCTTCATGCCGGTGGGCACCAGCGCCACTGTGAAGGGCATCACCACCGACCAGCTGCGCGCACTGAACGCGCAGGTGGTGCTGGCCAACACCTATCACTTGGCCATGCGCCCCGGGGCAGACCTGGTGGAAGAAGCGGGCGGGCTGCACGCCTTCATGAACTGGGACGGCCCCATCCTTACCGACAGCGGGGGCTTCCAGGTGTTCAGCTTGGCCGACACGCTGAAGCTGCAGCAGGACGGCTTGGCCTTCAACAGCATCTACGACGGCGCCAAGCTGTTTTGGACGCCCGAAGACAACATGGACATCCAGCAGAAGCTGGGGGCCGACATAGCCATGCAGCTGGACCAGTGCACGCCGTATCCGGCCGAACGCAGCTTCGTGGCGAAGGCCGTGGACCTTTCGCTGGCCTGGGGAAAGCGCTGCTTGGCGGCCCATACGCGGCAAGACCAAACGCTGTTCGGCATTGTGCAGGGCGGGGTGGAGCTTGACCTGCGCCTGCATTCGGTGGAAGGCCTGCTGCGCATAGACGAAGAAAGCGCGGCTGCCGGCCACAAGCGCTTCGGCGGCTTCGGCATAGGCGGCTATTCGGTGGGCGAAGAACACGACGTGATGTTCGAAACGCTTGGGCAGGTGGCCCAGGCGCTGCCCGCTGACCGGCCCCGCTACCTTATGGGTGTGGGCAACCCCACCACGTTGGTGCGCGCCGTGGGCATGGGCGTGGACATGTTCGACTGCGTGCTGCCCACCCGCACGGCCCGCATGGGCACCGCCTTCAGCAGCACGGGCCGCATGAACATGCGCAACGCGAAATACGCCCGGGATTTTAGCCCCTTAGACCCTGCATGCACGTGCAGCACCTGCCAAAACTACAGCCGCGCCTACCTGCGGCACTTGGTGAAGCAAAAGGAAATGTTGGGTGGCATCCTGCTTTCGGTGCACAACCTGCATTTCCTGATAGATCTGATGTTCCGCGCGCGTCAGGCGGTGCTAGACGGCTGCTATCCGGAATTTCTGGACGCGTGGATGCATTCGCCGGCGGCCGATGACTACTAAGGCTGCAAAGGCGTTCTGTTGCGGCCCCGTTCTATGCAGAAAGCAGAATAATCATGTGCTTGCCGCTTTTTTCCGCGCCCGCATTGTGGCACAATAGGGCGGTATGTCAAAAAGCTAGTAAGGGAGTACGTTATCCATGTCCGTCGCTGAGAAGCAAAAGGGCTCCGCGAAGCTGATAAAGTCGACCAAGCCCAAGCCAAGCAAGAATTCCAAAGAACCGAAAAAGATGGCTGGGACAAGCCGCCGCAACGTGTGGCTTATCGTCATCACCACCATTTTGGTGGTGGTTTCCATCGTGCTGTTCGTTCCTCCGCAGGAACGCATCAATCAAGGCCTAGACATCCAAGGCGGCCTTTCGGTGGTGCTTACCGCCAAGAACACCGACGGCTCGGCCATTTCGGACGAGGACATGGAAAAGTCCCGCTCCATCATCGAAAACCGCGTGAATGCGCTGGGCGCTTCGGAAGCCACCGTGCAGGTGCAGGGCTCTGACCAGATTCTGGTGCAGATTCCCGGCGTGGTGGACACTGAAGAGGCCTTAAACACCATCGGCAAGACCGGTAAGTTGGAATTCGCACGCTTGGATTCCTTCACCGACCAAGACACCGTGACCGCCATCGAAAACGGCCAGTACGCCAGCGAAGGCACCGTCACCGACTCGTTCGGCAATTCCTTCCCCAGCGGACAGATGCAGCATTTGGAAGTGACGCCGGGCACCTACGAAACGCTTATCACAGGTGACAACATCTCCAATGTGACGGTAGGCCCCGCTTCGGAAGCTTCGGCTTACTATGCGGTGAACCTGACGCTTGACAGCGCGGGCACATCCGCCTTCGCCCAGGCAACGAAGGACCTGGTGTCCACCAACGGCCAGATTGTCATCATCTTGGACAACGAAGTGCAATCCGCTCCCGCCGTTCAGTCTGAAATCACCACGGGCCAGGTGGCCATCACCGGCAATTACTCCGCCGACGAAGCCAAGAGCCTGGAAACCATTTTGGAAAGCGGTTCGCTGCCTGTGAGCTTCGAATACGCGCAGTCCCAGGTTGTTGGTCCCACGCTGGGCCAAGAAGCCCTGATGGCCGGCTTGATTGCCGCCATTGTGGGCCTGATTTTGGTCATGCTGTATTTGCTGCTGTTCTACAAGGGCTTGGGCCTGATTACCGCCGGCGCCATGCTGGTGTTTTCCTGCTTCTACCTGGGCATTTTGGCGGCGCTTTCCGCATTCGGCCTGTTCAGCCTTTCCATGGCAGGCATCGCCGGCATCGTGCTGACCATCGGTATGGCGGCCGACTCGTCCATTTTGACCATCGAGCGTTTCCGCGAAGAGATTCGCATGGGCCGCAGCGTGAAAGCCGCTTCCATTTCGGGTGTGCGCCACGCCATCCAGACGTCTATCGACGCCGACCTGGTTACGCTGGTGGCGGCGCTTTCGCTGTTCTTCTTGGCATCCGCTTCCGTGAAGGGCTTCGGCCTGACGCTGGCCTTGGGCGTTATCTGCGACATCGTGATGATGCTGCTGTTCAAGGCCCCGCTCATTCGCTTGCTGGCGCCGAAGGCCATTGCGGGCAACCCGGGCTTTTGGGGCATCAAGGACAGCGAAGAGGCCGCGGTGCGCTACAACGAATTCATTTCCGGCGAATCGGTTGCCGTTGCTGAGGCCGTTGCTGAGGCCGACGCCGATCAGGACGCCGAAGAAGGCCAGGCCCAGGTTGTGCCGCCGGCCGGCAAGCTGCGCGGCCGCTTCATCAAGAAGGACATCAACTTCTTGGGCTATCGCCGCATCTTCCTTATTGTGGCGGCGGTGTGCATGGTGGCGTGTTTCGCCATCGTGGGCATCCGCGGGCTGACCTTCGGCATCGAATTCGTGGGCGGCTCTTCGGTCACCTTCACGGGCACCGGCAGCGCTACCACCGAAGAAGTGCGTTCGGCCTTCGCTTCCGCGGGCCTTTCTGACGCCGTGGTGCAGACCACCGAAAGCAATGGCATTTCCGGCTACATCGTGCGCGTGGCCACCACCGATAACGAACAGGTGGCGGCGGCGGCGAACGCGGTGGCCGAAGAACTGGGCTTCGACTCGTCCGCCATCCAGATCAGCACCATCGGCCCCGACTGGGGTTCTAGCGTTATCCGCGCTAGCATCATTGCTTTCTTGGTGTCCATCGTGCTGATTATTCTCTACATTGCCATCCGCTTCGAATACAAGATGGGCATCATGGCCATTGTGGCGCTGCTGCACGACCTTATATTGGTCATGGGCATTTATGCCCTGGTGGGCCGCGAAGTCACGCCGAACACCATCGCCGCGCTGCTGACCATTTTGGGCTATTCGCTGTACGACACCGTGGTGGTGTTCCACCGCATCAACGACAACATGCAAGGCGAAGACATCAAGTGCACCTTCATGTCTATGGCCAACCATTCCATCAACCAGGTGCTGTTGCGCACCATCAACACCACGCTCACGTCGTTGGTGCCGGTGCTGGCCATGCTGTTCTTTGGCGGCGAAACGCTGAAGGACTTCGCATTCGCCATGGCCATCGGTCTGGTTTCCGGTTCGTATTCGTCCATTGCGGTTGCCGTGCCGCTGTATTCCATCTGGAAGACGCGGGAACAGCGCTACAGCCGCCTGGTGGGCCGCTACGGCGCCGACGTGGTGCAGTTCGAGTTCGCCGTCAGCAGCCCCACCGTGCTGCCGGCCGAAATCCGCGAGGCCCGCAAGGCCCGCAAGGCCGAAAAGAAGACTGTTGCGCCGGTTGCCGCGGCGGCTGCTACTGGCGGCGGCGAAGGCGGGGGAGCGCCGGCGGCGAAGCAGCCCGCGGAACCCAAGCTGACCGTTTCGCAGCGCAAGCGGCAAGCGCAAAAGAAACATCAGCAAGACTAACGAATTCGGCCCGCCCCCCGGCGGGCCGATTTGCGCGCGCGAAGTAACATGCGAGTAGAGCCATTAGGCGGAAGGTACCATATGGAAGAGCGTAAACTGCCGGAATCGGCACAACAGGAAGCAGGGACCGCGCCCGAAGCGGGGGCCGCGCCTGAAGCGCACGATGCTTCCGAGGGCGGGAAGTCTTCGGTCATCGCGGCCATCGCCGGCAATGTGGGCGTGGCCGTTGTGAAGTTTATAGCCTCGTTTCTCAGCGGGTCGTCGGCGCTGTTTTCCGAGGCCATCCATTCGTTGGTGGATTGCGGAAACGGGCTGCTCCTTTTGGTGGGCATGCGCAAGTCCCGTCGGAAGCCGGATTTCTACCATCCTTTCGGATCGGGCAAGGAACTGTATTTCTACACCCTGATTGTGGCGCTGGCCATTTTCCTGCTGGGCGGAGGCGTGGCCTTGAAGGAAGGCATCGAAGCGGTGCAGGCGGCCTTGGCGGGCACCGCCCAGATAGGAGACCCGCTGGTGGGCTATGTGGTGCTCATATGCGCCGCCATCATCGAAGGCCTTTCCTTGCGGGTTGCCTTGAAGAATTTCAACGCGGCGCGGGGTAATCTGGGGCCGATTGCCTTCATCAAGCAGGCGAAAGACCCGTCCCTTTACACCGTGGTGATGGAAGATTCGGCGGCCGAAGTGGGGCTACTGTTTGCCTTGGTGGGCACCGTGCTTACCCAGGCGACGCGCAACGCCGTGTTCGACGGGGCGGCCTCCATTGCCATCGGCCTTTTGCTGTGCGCGGTGGCGGTGGTGCTTCTGCGTGCCACTAAGGGCTTGCTGGTGGGCGTGGGCGTCAACCCTGAAGAAGTGGAGCAGATGCGCGCCTTGGTCGAGCAAGACCCCATGGTGGTGGAATGCGGGCGCATTTTGACCAACTACATGGGCCCCGCCAACTTGCTGGTGGCCATGGACGTCACGTTTCAGCCTTCCTTGCGCGCCGATGACGCGGACGGCGTGACCGATCGCATTGAAGCTGCCATTCGCCAGCAGTGGCCGGAAACCAGCGAAGTGTTCATAGAGGTTGAATGCTTAGGCGAATGTTTGCGCCAACAGCAAGTCGAGGACACCTGGGACGTGCGCTAGGCCTTCTTCGCAGCAGAACCTGGCAAAAACAACGCGTCCCCTGCCATACGGGCCGTTTCGCTCATGGACGGATAAAGCGGTGCGTTCGGCGGCTTGGGGGCGCCTGCCCGCTGTTGCTTTCGCTCAGG
>JAUNIP010000056.1:878-11224 GCA_030523425.1 Coriobacteriia bacterium | reverse complement strand
TCCCCATTTCACCCGTCCCCATTTCACCAGAAAATGTGAAAAGTGCTACGTCCCCATTTCACCCCATTTCACCCAGTTGCTCGGTCAGGGTGCTGGCCAGGCCGTTGGTTTGGGTGTCTATGTCGTCGTAGAGCGCTTGCACGCTGTCAAGCGCTAACACTTCGTTGAAGAAGGTTTCGTCGTATTCCACCAGCGTCATGCCGCCTGCCTGCAGCTTCTGCTTGTTGGACTGGTCCAGTTCGGTCAGGGTGGGGCGCATGTGTTGAATGGCGTCGGCCACGGCCTGTTCCAGCGCGGACTGGTAGGCGGGGTCTAGGGCGTCCCAGGTGGTCTTGCTGATGCACACCTGGTTGCAGTACAAAATGTGATTGGTGCAGGCCAGGTACTTCTGCACTTCCTGGAAGCTGGCGCCGGCTATGGTGTCGGCGGCGTTCTCTTCGGCGTCCACCGTGCCGTTCTGCAGCGAAATGTACACCTCCGACCACGCCAGCGGGGTGGGTTCGGCGCCTATGGCCTGCCAAAACGCCATGTGGTTGGAGTTTTCCATGGTGCGAATCTGCAGGCCTTTGAAGTCTGCCAGCGTGTCCACGGGCTTGTTGGACGTGGTCAGGCGGAACGTGGCGTTCTGCAGAAAGCCCAGCAGGTGCAGCCCGGCGCTTTCGTAGGCCGCCGAAATGCCGTCCTGGAAGGCTCCCGGGCCGTTCAGCACGCTGTCGATGGCGTCGCCGTCGTGGGTGGCGAAGGCCATGGGCAGGTCGAACACGGCCATCTGCGGCACAAAGGATACCACCGGCGCGGTTTGGCACACCATCACCTGGATGTCGTCGTATTGCACCTGGCGCAACAGGTCGGCGTCGCCGCCCAAGTCGCCGTTGGCGTGGTAGTCCAGCGTCAGCTTGCCGCCGGTTATTTCTTGCAGCCGCTGCGCCACGTATTCGCCGAACAGCTGCCCGGCGCTGCCCTTGCCCGCGCTGTCGGCGCCTATCAGCACCGTGGTGGGCAGGTCCGCGTATTCGGCGGGCACATCGCCCAGGTCGGCGTCGGAATTGGCCGTGGCGCCGGCGTAGGACAGAAGCGCCGCCAGGCCCACGATGATCAGCGCCGCGGCCACCATGGAAACAATGTGCTTGGGCTGCAGGTTGCCCTTCGCGCGCTCGGCGGGGCGCATGTTCGCGTTGTCAGTCATACTTTATGCCCCCTAACCCAGAAGCGCCGTGGAGAACCAGGGCACATACACTATGAGCACCAGCGCCACCGCGAACGCCGCGATGAACGGCACGGCCTTCTTTGCGATGGACATGGGCTTTTCGTTCGCCAAATTACCCACCACGAACAGGTCTAACCCGAACGGCGGCGTGGCCAGGCCGATGGACAGGCAGCACACCAAAATGACGCCGAAGTGCACGGGGTCCATACCCATTGCCTCCATGGCCGGCAGCAGGATGGGTGCCAGAATGATGATGGCAGGGCCGGTATCCATAACCATGCCCAGCAGCAGGAACAGGATGACCAAAACCGTGATGGCCAGCCACATGCTGGCGAAGTTGGTAGTGATCAGTTCCGTGATGGCCGTGGTGGCGCGCGTCAGGGAAAGCACGCGGCCGAACGCGGTGGCGAAGGCCAGCACGAAGGCCAGACCAGCGTAGGTGCGCAAGGAACTGGTCAGGATGGTCAAAATGTCGCGCACGTGGATGGTGCGGTAGATGAACAGGCTGACGATGAGCGCGTAGAACACGCTGATGCATGCGGCTTCCGTGGGCGTCACAAAGCCCGTGTAGATGCCGCCTAGCACGATGACCGGGCACAGCAGCGCGGGCAGGCTGTCAATGAACAGGTGGCCCAGCCCCTGCGCCTTCAGTTCGTCCATGGTGGCGTTAATCTTGGCGCGGTCTTCGCCCTTGCGGCGGCAGTGCACCACAGCGTACACCATCATGCACAGCGCAATCAGGATGCCCGGAAGGATGCCGCCCAAAAACAGGGCGCCCGTGGACACGCCCGTGGCCAGGGAATACAGCACGAAGGGGATGGACGGCGGGATGATGACGCCCAGGCCGCCCGCAACGGCCACCATGCCAGCGGACTACTTGCGGTCATACCCCAGCTGCACCATGAACGGCACGCACATGGCACCCACGGCCGCGCTGGTGGCGGGGCCGGAACCGGAAATGGCGCCATAGAACAGGCAGGTCATGATGACCGCGCACGGAATGCCGCCCGGCATGCGTCCCACAAAGTACGCGAAGAAGCTGAACAGTTTCTTCGAAATGCCGCCTTCGGCCATGATGATGCCCGCCAAAATGAACAGCGGCACGGCCAAAATGGGCGTGGAGTTCGCGCCGGAAAACGCGTTGAACACCAGCTGTGTGAGGCTGCCGCCGTAGCCGGTGATGGCGATGGGGGCCACCGTGCCGGCCACCATGGCAATGCCGATGGGCACCGAAAGGGCAATGAGCGCCAGGAACACCACGAACACCAGGACTGCTGGCATCACTCATCACCCCCCTTCGCAGGGGCACCTTCGGGCACGGAAGCCGCCGCGCCCGGGGAGCTGCCCGCGCCGGGGGAGCCTGTCGCCGCGTCCGCCACCGGGATGGGATCGGCGCCGCTGATGGTGGCGGGGCGCACCCATTCCTGGGCCACTTCGGCCTCCATCTGCTCTTCCACGTATGTGATGGGGCGTTCGTTGAAGTGGATGATGTGGATGACTATCATCTGCACGCTGCGCAGCGCCGCCAACACAAAGCCCGCGGTCACGATGGCATACATGATCCACATGGGCCAAAGCATGGCCGGGCTGGTTTCGCCGCTGGCGAAGATGCGCTGCACCACGCTGATGGACGCCCAACCCAGCACGCCCATCATGGCGGCGGTCACCACGTCAACCACGATGTTCAGCAGGTTGTGCAGGTAATCGGGCAGGCTGTCAATAAGCACGCTCACACGCAGCATGTTGGACGTGCGCACCGTGTAGGGCAGGCTTAAGAACACCGTGGCAATCCATGCGAAGCGACACAACTCTTCGGCCCACGTGAGCGCCGGCAGAAACGGCACGTTGCGGCAGACCACCTGCGCCAGTTCCACGCACGCTATGACCACCAGCAGGAAAACCAATATGGCCTCTTCGAAGTGCAGGTCAAGCCATCGAAGCACTTTCATGGGTTAGTTTCCTTCCTGCAAGAACATGCCGGGGACGGTGGTGGCGCCGGCCGCTTCCAAGGCCGCCAGCGCGGCCTGGGTGGCGGCGGGGGCTTCGGCTTGGCGGTGGGCGGCGTTCAGTTCCGTGCCAATCTTTTCCAGTTCGGCACGCATCACGTCTAGCGGGGCGTCTTGGCCGGTCCACAGCACAATCTGTTCGGCGCCTTGGTACAGCGACATGCCCAGCCCGTTCAACGTGGCGCACCCCTTCGCTTCGGCGTCCAGCAGAAACTGGGTCTTTTCCGGGTTGTAGCAGGCGTCGAAGCAGAAGTGGTGCGGCTGGATGAACTTCGCCGGCAGCGGGCTTTTGCCGCGCGCTGCGCCCATGCCTATGCCCGAAGCGTTCATGATGCTGTCGCATTCCGCCGCGCAGGCGAAGTCCCCGAAGGGTACCTGCCGCGCC
Source organism: Coriobacteriia bacterium (assembly GCA_030523425.1). Classification (GTDB taxonomy): domain Bacteria; phylum Actinomycetota; class Coriobacteriia; order Coriobacteriales; family Eggerthellaceae; genus JAUNIP01. The sequence goes on along the minus strand of JAUNIP010000056.1, from coordinate 7,626 downwards.
ACGGGCGGGAAGTTGGTGTTCACGTCGGCCACCAGGCTGGCGGCGCTTAGGTCCACGATGTCGGTTACGTACACGCACTTCGCGCCCGCGTAAGCCAGCGCGGACGTCATGGACCGCCCCGCCCCGCCGGCGCCTATGATGAAGAACGTTTTGTCCTGCACGGAAAAGCCCGCGTCGCGGGTGATGCAGGTCAGGAAACCTTCGCCGTCGGTGTTGTAGCCTATCAAGCGGCCGTCTTCGCGTTTCACCACGGTGTTGCAGGCGCCCATTTTGCGGCACAGGGGGTCAAGTTCGTCCAGGTACTGCATGACCGCCACCTTGTTAGGCCGCGTGATGGCCGCCCCGGCGAAGGCAGGCATGTGGCGGATGCCATCCAAGATTTCGCGCAGATGCGTGCTGTCGGCTTCGTTGTAGAAGTAGCGCATGTTCATGCCAGCGGCCTTGTACCCCACGTTTTGCATGCGCGCCGCGAACGACTGGCTTAAGGGCTGCCCGATGAGCATGATGAATTTGGTGTTGATGTCTATGTGCATGGCGTCCCCGTTGGTTTTCTTGCTGTCTGGCGCTGCCTGCAACGGGGGGAATGCCCTCGGTCGCAAAACGCGCAACCCCGAAATTTTCCCACGAATGGGGTTAATTTCCCACCGTCTGAGTGCGTGTGATTTGTTCGACCGCCTATAACGAATTGTGATAGGTATATGCGGGAGTGGAAAGGCGAAGCAGGGGCATGCGGCCTACCTCACACGGTTGTCATTTCCAGGTCAATTTCCTCGGGGGGGGGTTCTTCTTTGCTTAGGGGGACCATGAAGGTGGCGGTGAACTGGCCGTTTTCGGCCGTGAAGGCCGCGGTGCCGCCGCAGCGGCGAGCTATGGAATCCACTATGCCGGAACCCCAGCCGTGTTCGGCGGAAAGGTCTTGGGGATTGCTGCTGATGGGCACCGGACCCGAAAGATCTGCCCTGCAGGGGTTGCGCGTTTCCATGAACAGCTGGCCTTTCGCGGTGAAGATGTCCAGTTCGATGGTGCCGCCGCCCACTTCCAGCGCGCCGTGCGTGGCGTTGTCTATCAGGTTGCCCGTCACCGAAATCACGTCTAGGCCCCGCATCGGCACGTTTCCTAGCGCGCTGGCGTTCACCTGCAGGCCAATCCCCAGCTCCTTTAAGCTGTTCGCTTTGCTCCACAGCAATGCGTCCAGGGAAGGAATACCCGTGCTGGCCAGCCACACGCCTTGGAAGGCGGTCAGGCCCTGTTCCAGGCTGTGTTCGGCCAGCGAATAGTCTTCGTGCGAAAGGGCAGCTTCCGCGCTGTCCAAGGCCTGCAGAAGCTCGCTGCTGGCAAGCTGGATTTGCTGGCGTTGCTGCTCCACCAGGGCACGTCCGCTTTCGGCGGCTGCCTGGGCATCTTGCAGCTGGGCGGCGTTTGCCGTCGCATTGATGGCGCGTTCGGTGCGCAGCGCCCAGCGCGTGCGGAACACCTCTGCCGCAACGGTTGCCGCTCCTAGCGCCACCAAGGTGGTCAGATAGCGCGCCGGGTAGTTGCCGGCAACGCAAACCCCCACGTAGAACAGCACCAGCAGCACCGTGATGGCCAACGTAAACGCGCCGAAGATGCGCCACCAGAACAAGGGGCGCGTTGCCCAGCCGGGGGCAAGACCCGCGTCGGGCGCGGCGGGTGCGGCCACAGAATCCGTTTTCGGGCTGATTGGCCCCGGGGCAGACACCGCTCCGGCACTGCCAACCGCTTCCGCGCGCAGGCGTTTCACGCTTTCTTGCAGCTGGTGGATGCCGCTGAGCGCCAATTGGGGGTTGCCAACCTTTTCCAGGGTGGATGCGGTGGTCAGCATGTTGGCCAGGTCATGGCGGATGCGGCGGATGAACACCATGCGTTCCTGCAGCTGCGAACTGGTGTGGTCCCATTGCGCCTGTTCGTTTTCCAGCGCGCGCTGGCGGGTCAAGCGCTCTTGAGCAAGGTGAGAGCTTTTCACGCGGAACAGCAAGGCGAAATCTGCCGCCGCCAACAAGGCCGCAAGAACAACCGGGGTCAGCAACAGGGTGGGGTTGGCAAACAGCTGTTCGGAAAGCAAGAAATAACAACCGGTGTAAAGCAAAAATTGCAGCAGCATGAACGCCATCAGCGGTGCCGGCGCCGTGTTCGCCGACCGTTTGAACACCCAGGCAAGAACGCAGAGCACCGCAAAATCCAAAACAAGACATATCAACCACGTAAACACATAGACGCCCAGGTTTATGTCGGCTAAATTGGACGGCAGCCCGCCCTCGCCTGGCGTCATAAGCGTATACAGCCCCATGGCGACAGTATCCACCAGTATCGCGCACAGCTCCAAAAGCGCGCATTTCAGGGCCGAAATCCCCAGGCGTTCTTGAGAGCAAAGCAGGGGTATAACAAACGTTGCTAAGACCGAAATTATAAAGCGGACAACGGGCCCGGGTGAAGTCAGTACCCGGATGGCTAACACCCCAACAATATACACCGTCATGATTCCCAAAAACACGCCCGTGCTGCGCATGCGTATGAGATACGCGTACATCAGTGTAAGCACCATGGAACCCGCAAACTGAAGCAGGTAGACAACGGTGGCGGTATCCATGTGGCGGCCGGGGCGGGGGCGGGCTTAATGGGCGTTGCGGACGTGCAGGAAGTGCAGCAGGCTGTCCTGCACTTCTTTGGCCCGCGCGCGGCTGACGGGAATGATGGTGCCGTCAAGCATGGTGATGCCTTCGTTTTTGTAGTTTTCCATGAAGGCCAGGTTCACCAGGTAGCTTTGGTGGCAACGCACAAAATAAGGCGGCAGCTGCTTTTGCACTTCTTCCAGCTTCGCGTAGGTTTGCAAGTCTTCTTGGACGGTGTGCACGGTCAGCTTGCGCAGGTTGCTTTCGATGTACTTGATAGACGTGGGATACACCAGCGTGAAGCCGCGGCCGAATTTCAGCTTGATGGGTGCGTTGGTTGCCGAAGACAGCGCTTCGAAGGCCAGGTCAAGCGCCTTTTGCAGCTTTTCGGTGCTCACGGGCTTCAGCAGGAAGTATACGTGGTTGGTGTCATAAACTTCCGGGGCGGTTTCCAGGTGGCCGCTGGCATAGATTACCTGCGTGCGCGGGGTCAGCAGGGGGTGGGTGCCGTCTTTCACGAAGTCGATGCCGCCGGGTTGGTCTTCCGGGGTTAGGACGTCGGCGATGAAGATGTGGGCCTGCATGCCTTTGCTTGCCAGCCGGTTCAGCTGTTCTGCGGTGGTGGCGGTGTGTACGCGCAGCTGCCCCGCGCAGGGCAGGGCTTCAACCTTAGCAGCAATGTCGGCCGCGCTGGCCGCGTCGTCGTCGTATATTACCAGTTCGTACATGATATTTCCTGTAACGCCGCTGGGGGGGGGTAGTACACGAGTCTTCCTTCCGCACATCATTTCGCATATCGTAGCATTAGTGTGTCCCATTTGGTCAACGATGACATGTAGAATAAAATATATTGCGAGTTCGTGCTCATGATATTCGTCTAGCGGCGCTACAATAGCGGCAGTCTTCACGGGAGGAATGTGCATGATCCTGAGTGAACAGAACTACGATGAGTCGTTGCGCCGGTTGGCGGCGTTTTCGTATCACGCCATAGCCAAGGTTGACTTCACCGACGACGCATACGAGCCGGTGCAGGTGTATGACATCGACTGGAGCAACGTGAAGGACAAAACCTACTATATAAGCAACTGGTTCAAGTGGCTGGCCACGCCTCAGCACATGCACAAGGCCGACATTACGGCCTACAAGCAGTTCACCGACCTGGACAACATCCGGCGCACCATGGCCAACCGCAAGCAGATTGCGCGCATTCGCTACCGCCGCAACTTGGACGGCATCTATAGGTGGCGCATGATGGAGCTGGTGCCGGTGCCCGCCGAAAACGGGCACGTGTGCGCCACCATGTTGGTGCGCGACCTGGACGACCCTTCGCTGTTCGCGCAGGGCGAACGAGGCGGCCAGGCCTGGGCCGGCCTGTTCGACGAGCTGACCGGCTTGGGAAACAAGTACACCTATGAAAACACGCTGAAGCGCTTGGAGGAAACGGGCAGCCCGTGCACCATAGTGTATTGCGACGTGAGGGGCATGAAGCGCGCCAATGACTTGTTTGGGCAGAAGGAAGGCGACCGGGTGTTGCGCCGCTTCTGTTCGCTGCTGCGCAAGCATTTCCGCATGTCAGACTGCTTTCGCATTGAGAACGACGAATTTTTGGTGGTGCTGCCCAACGTGGGGGCGCAGCGCGTGAGCGCGTTTTACAACGACGTGCACGGCATCACCCCGCCGCCCGCTTCCGTGGGCGTGAGCGCCACCGACGGCGACATCCCCTTAGAGCAGGTGGTCGCCGCCGCCCAGCGCGACATGCTGGTGGACAAGGAAAACATCCACGCCAACTTCCCCGAAACCGTGTACCCGTAAGGGCCGCCCGCGTGGCCAGCCGTTATTCGGTGGGGGCGGCCACGCCGGGGGCTATCTCGTTTTCCAGCAGGGTCTTCGCGTCGCCTAAGGAAGCGGCCTGCTCTTCGGTCACCAGGGGATACTTCGGGTTGATGTCTTCTAGCGCCTGCAGGATGGCTTCGCCGGCAAGGTATTGCGTCATCCACTTTTGATCGGCGGGGATAACGTACCACGGGCAATGCTTGCTGCTGGTTGCCGCGATGGCCGCTTCGTAGGCGTCTTGGTACTGGTCCCACAGCGCGCGTTCCTTCACGTCGGAACTGGAAAACTTCCAGTTTTTGGCGGGCTCGTCTATGCGGGCCAGGAAGCGTTCCTTCTGCACTTCGGGGCTGACGTGCAAGAACAGCTTCACCACGCGGTAGCCGTTGTTGTACAGGTACTCTTCGAAGTTGGAGATTTCGTTGTAGCGCGCGGCGAAGAAGTCGTCAACGGATGCATCCATGCAGCGTTCGGGCCACTTGTAGCCTTTCCACAGGTTACGCACGCGCACCACCAGCACATCTTCGTAGTAGCTGCGGTTGAAGATGCCAATGTAGCCGCGCTGGGGCAGGGCGGTCACGGCGCGCCACAGGTAGTCGTGCGCCAGTTCCAGGCTGGACGGCGATTTGAAGCTGGTGACGGTCACGCCTTGGGGGTTCACGCCGCTCATCACATGCTTGATGGTGGAGTCCTTGCCGGCGGCGTCCATGGCCTGCATGATGACCACCAGGCCTTCCTTGCCTTCGGCGTACAGGCGGTTTTGCAGTTCAGCCATCTTGGCGGTGTTTTCTAAGGTCAACGCCTTGTACTTGGCTTTATCTTCCTTTTTGGCGCCCGCCTTGGTGGGGAAGTCGCTCAGCTTGAAGTTGCCTTTGCCGGTGTAGCGGAAATCGTTGACGTTCATGCGTGGTCCTTTCCGGCGGCTGCGCCGCCTGAGCGCTTGGGAGTGCTTTCCTGATACTGCGATTGTATGTCAACTGCCAAATTTTTCCAAATAATAATAATTCTCAATAAGGAATTCCTGGGGCTGCGCTACAATCAACACAGGCGAAAAGGCTGGCGCGCACGCGCTGGCGCGGTTAAGGGGGTTTTGTGGCGGTTGCCACCAGAAATACCAGGCAGAAGCGCATCATCGAAGAGCGCCTGCATGCGCTGGGCAACCATCCCACGGCCGACCAGCTGTATGTTTCGCTGCAGGCGGATTGCCCGTCCATCGGCAAGGCCACGGTGTATCGCACGCTGAACATGCTGGTGGATCAGGGCCGCGCGGCGAAGGTGAGCACGGTGTATGGCGCCGACCGCTTCGACCACCGCACGCATTCGCATTGCCACGTGCAGTGCAGCGTGTGTGGCCGCGTGGACGACGTGGATGCGCCGCTGGCCCCTGGCATGATACGCGAAGCAGAAGCCGCTTCGGGCTATAGCATTTCCGGCTATTCGCTGGTGTACACCGGCGTGTGCCCGGAATGTGGGGGCACTAAATAGGTACTAGCAGCAAAGGGCTGTTGGCATAAAGGTTAGGTAGGGCGAAGAGAGCGCCCGCGCAACGAAAAGGAGAATCGCATGGCTAAGTGGGTATGCAAGGTTTGCGGCTACGTGTACGAAGGTGAAAATCCGCCGGAGGAATGCCCGGTGTGCCACGTGGGCGCAGAACAGTTCATGAAGGTGGAAGGCGAAATGAAGCTGGCCGCCGAACATGAGTATGGCATCTACGCCAAAACCGTGAAGGACAACCCGGACGTGTCCGACGAAGACAAACAGTACATCTTCGAGCAGCTGAAGGCTAACTTCGAAGGCGAATGCTCCGAAGTGGGCATGTATTTGTGCATGGCTCGCATCGCGCATCGCGAAGGCTATCCGGAAATTGGCCTGTACTGGGAAAAGGCCGCCTACGAAGAAGCCGAGCATGCTTCCAAGTTCGCCGAGCTGTTGGGCGAAGACCTGGAGCCGAACATGAAGGCTTCCACCAAGGAAAACCTGGCCTGGCGTGTGGACTGCGAATTCGGCGCCACCCAGGGCAAGGTTGACTTGGCCACCTGCGCCAAGAAGAACAACCTGGATGCCATCCATGACACCGTGCATGAAATGGCCCGCGACGAAGCCCGCCACGGCAAGGCCCTGAAGGGTCTGCTGGAGCGCTACTTCGGCTAAGAGTTACGGCAGCGAAGGGGCCTGGCGCAAGCTGGGCCCCTTTTCTGGTCGGAAGGGTGAAATGGGGTGGTGTCATTGGGGGGTGTGTCGTTTTTTTTTTGTGGTGGGGGGTCGTGTTTTGTGTTTTTTGAGAGGTG
>JAUNIP010000056.1:0-868 GCA_030523425.1 Coriobacteriia bacterium | reverse complement strand
GTGGGGCCTGGTGGCAATAAATCTCGAATATTTTCAAATTGGAAACGCCCAAATCCCACCAAAGTGCTACGTCCCCATTTCACCCGTCCCCATTTCGTCAGCACCGCAAAAGAAAGCAAATATCATGGGTTCTAACAGCAAGAACAAGAAAGCAAAGAAGAGCAAAGCTAAGCCGCAGGCGGAATTTCGCGTGGCGCTGTATGGACTGGCGGCTGAAACGCCCAAGGGCGCGGCGGTGCGCGCGGTGTTGAAGGACCTGGGCATCCCGACGCGCACGGTTACGCCAGAACACCTGGACGATCCCGTGGGCGCCGTAGCCGGCCTGGTTGGCTTTCGCCCCGCGCTGCGCCCCTTCGCCGACGAAGCCCCAAAAGGGGAGTTCATGCTGCTGTGTAACCTGCCTAACGCCAAGCTAGACGAACTGTTGGCAGCCCTGCGCGAAGCCGACGCGCAAGTCCCCCACAAGGCCGTGGTCACCAAGTTCAACAAGCAATGGCCCTTCGTGCGCCTGATGGAAGAGGTGTCCCAAGAACACGCCGGAGTGGAGTAGGGGAGCTGCGGCCGCTCCTGGTGGGCGGACGCACGAGGCGAACCCGGAGCGCTGCGCTGGGGGTTTCGGTAAGGAAAAGAAGGGCAAGCGGGTTGGGGCATGGATCCTCGCCTTCGGCGACGCGGGGTTTTCGCAGGCCGCGGGTTCGCGCGCACGAGGCGCGATGGGGGCGCTGCGCTGGGGCTATTAGGGCAAGGAAAAGAAGGCGTGCTGCTTTGGGGCTTGGACCCCCGCGTTCGCGGCGCGGGGGTTTGCCGGCCGCTGGGTCGCGCGCACGAGGCGCGATGGGGGCGCTGCGCTGGGGCTATTAGGGCAAGG
>JAUNIP010000091.1 GCA_030523425.1 Coriobacteriia bacterium | reverse complement strand
CGGTTCTCAAGGTGCCGCCGCTGCGGTCGGAAACAGCGTTCCTTCCGTGCGGCGCAAGAGAGCATATTACTCTCTTTAATCACCCCTTGCAAGACCCAATTTGTTCTTTTTTTGGGAAAAATCGCTGTGCGGTTGCCCGCGCGATAGGTCCCGCTAGGGGGGAATTCTCATTATATACTCTTTTTCTTTTCTGTGGGTGTCTTTTTTCATTTGCATGGCTTTAAACAAGCGTTCATTCTGCCTATAATGGAGGCTCAAACTACGTGCGTATGAAGTGGACCTATGCCTACCAGTGATGCCTCCATATTCCCTGCCCTACCCTTGCCTGCCTGCGCGCTTCAGGTTATCAGCACCTTGGAAGACGCCGGATATGAGGCATGGGCTGTGGGCGGCTGCGTGCGTGACTTTTTAATGCACAGGCCTTGCTCGGACATAGACATAGCGTCTTCTGCCTTGTGGGAAGAAGCTGAGCGGGTTTTCCTGGACGCCGGATACCGCGTTGAACGCACGGGCACCAAGCACGGCACCATCACGGTTATTGCCGAAGACAGAAGCTTCGAAGTGACCACTTATCGCGTGGACGGCACATACAAAAATACGCGCCATCCCAAGCAGGTCACCTTCGTGCGCTCCATTGATCAAGACTTGGCGCGGCGCGACTTCACCATGAACGCCATCGCCTACCATCCACAGCGCGGCTACGTCGACTGCTTCAACGGCATAGAAGACATCCGCAACCGCGTTATTCGCGCGGTGGGCAACCCCAACGAACGTTTCAACGAAGACGCGCTGCGCATCCTGCGCGGCTGCCGATTCCGCAGCCAACTGGGATTTACCCTGGAGCCAGAAACCTATCAGGCCATGCTGGTGAACAAGGGGTTGATGACCCGCATTTCCGCAGAACGCGCCTTGCACGAACTGGACTTGTTCGTGCTGGGTGATTATGTGCACGACGCCTTGATGGAAACAGTAGACGTGATGAGCGCGCTGATTCCTGAACTGGTGGCGGCAAAAGGATTTGAGCAGCATTCCAAGTACCATTGCTACGACGTGCTAGAACACACCGCCTACGCCCTGCAAAACGTTCCGCGTTACCGCTTGGTCCGCTGGGCGGCATTCCTGCATGACCTGGGAAAACCCGCCTCTTTCTTCACGCATGAAGACGGCGTGGGGCACTTTTTCTGCCACGCGAAGATCAGCGCTTTCATAGCCGATGGCATTTTGCGGCGTCTGAAAATGTCGCCTACGTTTTCCGACCAGGTGAAGCTGCTGGTGGCCGTCCACGACGACTTCATAGAGCCCACACCGCGCTCCGTCAAGCGCATGTTGGCCAAGCTAGACGGCAACACGGAACTGTTCTGCGCCCTGTGCGACTTGAAATTCGGCGATGACATGGGCCACGCGCCGCAATACCGCGACCGCGCCCGGCAGGCCATGGAGCTGAAAACGGTCATGAACCAGGTGCTGGCGGAAGGCGAAGCCTTCAGCTTGAAGCAGCTGCCCATCAACGGCAATGACGTCATACACTTAGGCGCCGAACCGGGGCCCCAGGTGGGCCAGCTGCTCAACGACGCCCTGAATGCCGTGATAGACGAACGCGTGGCGAACGAGCGCGTGGCTTTGCTGGCTTTCGTGAACGAACGGCTGCAGCAAGGCGCGTAAAGCATCCAAAAACTTTTGGTTTTCCCTTGACGGAAATCGGCAGCTTTCGTAATATAGTCACTCGCGTTTGCGTCATGGTACATCCGTGGCGCGGCAAGCCTGAAATTGGGGTGTCGTCTAATGGCAGGACAGCGGTTTCTGGTGCCGTATGTGAGGGTTCGACTCCTTCCACCCCAGCCATTTTTCGCTTGAGCGCAGCTTGTGGCTCCGTCGTCTAGCGGTTTAGGACGCCGCCCTCTCAAGGCGGAGGTCGCCGGTTCGAAT
>JAUNIP010000055.1 GCA_030523425.1 Coriobacteriia bacterium | reverse complement strand
GCGAAGGGATCGTCCCAGTCAACCGACGCCAAAGCACCGTCAGCAACCGTTTGCACAAGCCGTTCGTATGTATCCAATGTAAGCGAAACAGCGGCCGCACCATCAAAAGCACACTCAATTTCCCCAGGCATACCATAAAAGTAACGGTCCAACGCCGCCTGTTGGGCCGCAGCGCCCATTTCGGCACATTGCTGGGGGTTGTCGTGCAGCTGCTGCAAGGCGTCATACCATTGCTGCGGGGTTTCGCACAGAAAGCCCGTTTCACCCGTCTGGATTGCCTCGTTGTTGCAGAATGTGGGCGAAGCGCAGGACGGCGTGCCCATCAAGCCCGCCTCGAACACCTTTAGCGCGCTTTTGCAGTTCGTGAACTCGTCGACCACCAAGGGGGCCAACACCACATTGCAGCACGCCTGCAAACCCTGCAGCGTCAGATAATCCACAAACGGCAGCAGTTTCACCTTGCCGCACTGGAAGGCCCCAAGCAGGTAATCGTCCAACATGAACCTGCCGGCCAGCACCAAGCGAGCGCCCGCGTTGCGATCCAAAAAGTCGTACAGGGGCTGTTTGAGCAGGTCGAAGTCTTGCGCGTGGCTCATGGTGCCGCTGAAATATCCCACGTAGAACCGCCCGGTTTCAGGGGTGGTGCGGCCAAGCGTTAGCTGCTGGCACAGCTGCACCTGGGCTTCGTTCAAGGAATTGTGTATGGTGAACGCCGGCTTCCCATAGCGATTGTTAAGCACCTGGGCAAGGTAGCCGGACGTGGAAATAAAGCAGTCGCACAGCGTGGCGGCGTCTTCGAAGCGCTGGCAGGTGCCGCGCCAAAAGCCCGTGGCAAAATCATCGCCTTCGGCTACGTTCATGGCCGAAAGCACGCTAGGCGCCATGGCTTGACCCAAGGCGTTGTCGTCTATGGCATACGCCAGCGGCACGCCTGCCGCCTTGACATCCAGCGCAAAGCGGAACACGTCGGGCCGCATGCGCATGCGCACCAGCACCACCACGTCGGCCTGCGCAAGGTGCTCGCTCAAAGCGTCAAGTTCCTCCAAGAAGAAATACACCGCAGACCACCTGCTGGAACGCTCCAGGTGCTTGGCCACGTTATAACCCAAATAGCGAAAGCTGTTGTCGTCTCCGCAATCCCGCTCATACACCAGCAGCGCCGTTTTCCCTGACCCCTCAAGGGCTTCCTGCAGGCGAAGCAGGCGCGCGTCTAGCGGTTCGGTCTTCCAGGCATCGGGCGGCAGCGCGGCTTCGGGGCGTGTAAAGCCCCCACGGCCCAAGAAATCCGCAACCAACGCGTTGCGCCACATTTCGTTGGGACACAACACGTTGTCCAAGCTCCGGTCCGCCAGCCCCAAAGCTTCTACCAGGGCAAATCCAGAACCCGCGGTAGTGCAGCACGCGCGGCAATACCGACGCGCCTGCACCGCTATGGTGTTCCTGTACGCGCTATCGTTCACCAGGCGCGTAAGGGCGTCCGCCCATTCCTCAGGTTGGTCGCACAGAAGGCCGGTAGTGCCATCTTGCACCATTTCCTGGAACGCACCCCAGCGGCTGGCCACCGTCGGCACGCCCACCAGGGCGGCCTCCATCCATTTCAGTTCAGACTTCGCCGCATTGAACAGCGTTTTCGTCAGCGGGGCTATGTTGATATCCACCGTGGCAATCAATTCGGGAAGCTTGCGCCACTCCACGAAATCGAAGCGCTCTATGCGGTCTTCGCAAGTCTGCAGCGCCGCTGGCGTGGACACGCTGCCGCCTAGCACCAAGCGCGCCTGGGGACATGTGTCTAGCACCTGGGCCAACGCGTCGGCCACGCTTTCCAAGTCTTCGCCATGCGTGGCGCTTCCGCTGAAATAGCCAATGCGCACCAGCCCGTCTTCCGGGCGCTGCGTGCGGGCTTGGTAGGCCTTATCAGAAAGTTCCAGCATTTCCAAGGAAGCAACGTTACGGTTAATGTGCACCTGGGGCACATACTTCAGCAGCTGCTCGCGCAAGGCAGCCGTGGTGGTGATGGCTTTGTCGCACAGCGCCAGCGTTTCGCCCGTGCGCTGCACGCCGTCGTTGAAAATATCGCGCTCTTCGGGGCTTAGGTCATCTAGCAAGGGAAGCATGTCGGTGTAGGCAGTGTCAATCACCAAGTCGTCCGTGTCGAAGAACACCGTTTTGCCTTGGCTGCGGGCGCGCTTAATGGCGCCTTCCACCACCGGCGTGATGGGACACCTGTACACCACCACCACCTGCGCCCTGTCCACGTCGGTCTCATGCAATCCAGCAGCGTAGTGCACTTCGGAAACGCTGATGTTCCACAGTTTCAGCTGCTCAACCTGGTGTTCCACGCGGTAGCGCTTCGGTGCAGGGGCATCGCAGCCGTTGATGAACAGCACCTGGCACGGTTCGCTCAGTCCGCCGGCGTCTTGCGCGCCGTCTTGCCCGGAAAGGGAGCGCGCCACTTTCCCGGCCGTCCGCTTCGCCAACGACCTCAAGCCTTCAGTAACCAGCACATCTTTGGCGCGTCCTAAAATCCCCGCCATCGTCCTACCTCACCCGCGCTTCGCACCGCACAGCGCACTTACGACACGCCGTCGTAGTTGCTATAGGCATCGCATACCTCTTCGGCGTCGCCGATCATGCGCAGATTGCCCTTTTCAATCCACATGCACCGGTTGCACAGGCGGCGAATCTGGTCGGTGCTGTGGGACACAATAAGCACCGTGGTGCCGTGCTCGATCATGGCGGAAATGCGCTCTTCGCACTTCTTCTGGAACAAGAAGTCGCCCACGGAAAGCACCTCGTCCACAATAAGCAGGTCGGGCTCGGTCACCGTGGCAATGGCGAACGCTATGCGGGCCACCATGCCGCTGGAATAGTTCTTGATGGGCATCTCCATGAAGTCGCGCAGCTCGGCGAAGTCGATGATCTCGTCTAAGTGGTCATCCAGGAACTTCCGGGAATGGCCCAAAAGCGCGCCGTTCAGGTAGATGTTTTCACGGGCGGTCAGCTCCATGTCGAAGCCGGCGCCCAACTCGATCAACGGGCTGATGGTACCGCGCACTTCGCAGGTGCCCTTCGAAGGCTCCAACACGCCGGCGATCACCTTCAGCATGGTGGACTTGCCCGAACCGTTGGTGCCCAGCAGCCCAAACACATCCCCTTTGTTCACCTGAAAGGAAACGTTGTTGACCGCTATGAATTCGCGAAACATCAGTTCCCGATGCATAGCCTTGATGAAATATTCCTTCAGGCTTTGGATCTTTTCGTTGGCGATGTTGAACACCACCGAAACGTTGCTCACCTGCACCACAGGTTCGGTAGTTGTAATTTCCTCAGACACAGCTAATCCCACCTAGATATACAGGATGAATTTCTTTTCCAGCTTCTTGAACGCGAACAGGCCCACCGCCAAGGCCACCACCGCGCTGATGCCGCAGAAGATGAACTCGAAGGTCAGGCTGGCGTCGGATGGCAGGGCAATGCCAGTGGCCAGGTGCCTGAAGCACGCCACGAAGTGATACATGGGGTTAGCGCCCACCACGTTGTACACCCATTCAAGGCCATTGCCGGCCAAAGCGTCATAAGGCCAAAAGATAGGGGTCATGTAGTACCACACCGACATAAGCACCGTCCACAGATGTTCGATATCGCGGAAGAACACCGTGAGCGCGCTAACCAAATAGCCTACGCCTAAGGTGAATATCAACAGCAGGATAAGCAGCGGGATGGCGAACAGGATGCGCCAGCTAGGCACAATGCCGAAGAAGAAGAACACCAGCACCACGGCAACCATGGAAAAGCAGAAGTTCACCACCGCGAACAAAATTTTCTCCGTGGGGAAAATAATCTTTTCCACGTACACCTTTTGGATAAGCGGCGCGGCGTCGATAATGGACCGCATGGCACCCACGGTGCCTTCCTGGAAGATGGCGAAAAACGTCTGCCCCAGAATAAGATAGATGGCAAAGGGGTACATATCGAAGCTGAAGCGGAAGATGTTGCTGAACACCAGCGCCATCACAATCATCATCAGCAACGGGTTCAGCATGGACCACACCACGCCTAGCACGCTGCGGCGATACTTCAGCTTGAATTCCTTCGACACCAGGTTGTACAGCAAATACATGCTGTTTTTGTTGTTGTTGCCTTGTTTGATCTTCGTTGACACGTAAAACAACCTGCTCAATCATTACCGTGCGCTATTTGAACGCGGGATGCTTCTTGTCCTTGTCCGACAGCACAATCTTGCCTTCGTCGAAGGCCTCGTCGCCTTCAAGCGCGGGCCATTCTATGCCGATGGCCGGGTCGTTCCACATAAGCCCGCCCTCGTCGTTGGGGTGGTACACGTCGTCGCACTTGTAGCAGAACTCCGCTTCGTCACTCAGCACCAGAAAGCCATGTGCGAAGCCGCGCGGGATGAAGAACTGGCGGCGGTTTTCGGCGGAAAGCACCACGCCTTCCCACTTGCCGTAGGTAGCGCTTCCTTCCCGCAGGTCCACGCACACGTCGAACACGGCGCCCTTCACCACGCGCACCAGCTTGGACTGCGGGTGGTTTATCTGGAAGTGCAGGCCGCGCAGCACGCCCTTCACGCTGGAAGATTGGTTGTCCTGCACGAAGTCGCACGCTATGCCGCCGGCTTCGAAGTCAGGCTTCTTGTAGGTTTCCGTGAAGTAGCCCCGCGCATCGCCGAAGCTTTTCGTGTCCACCACCAATACGCCTTCGATGCCGGTCTCCGTGAAGGTGAAGTTGCCGGATGTGGTCTGGTCTCCCTTTGCCATGGCGCGCCTCCCCTACTGGCCTTGCTTTGCGTATTTGGCTTCCGTGGCTTCCTTGGCGGGACGCCACCAGGCTTCGTTTTCGCGGTACCACGCTATGGTTTGCGCAAGGCCCTCTGCGAAGTTTGTGTGCTGGGGCTGCCAGCCCAATTCGGTGCGCAGCTTGGTGGAGTCGATGGCGTAGCGACGGTCGTGGCCCGGGCGGTCGCGCACCCAGTCGAAGGCGTCGGCCGGCTGGCCCATGCCTTCCAGGATGGCGTGCAGCACATCTATGTTGTTCTTCTCGCCGTCGGCGCCTATCAGATAGGTCTCCCCCGGCGTGCCCTTGGTCAGGATGGTCCACACGGCGCTGGAGTGGTCTTCGGTGTGAATCCAGTCGCGCACGTTCTTACCGTCGCCGTAGAGCTTAGGCCTTATGCCGCAGATGATGTTGGTGATCTGCCGCGGGATGAACTTTTCGATGTGCTGGTAGGGCCCGTAGTTGTTGGAGCAGTTGGATATGGTGGCCTGCACGCCGAAGGTGCGGCCCCACGCACGCACCAAAAGGTCGCTAGAGGCCTTGGTGGAGCTGTACGGGGAAGACGGGTGGTAGGGCGTCTCTTCGGTGAAGCGGGCCGGGTCGTCAAGCGCCAGGTCGCCGTACACCTCGTCGGTGGACACGTGGTGCAGCCGCTTGCCGTGCCGGCGGCACGCCTCCAACAGCTGGTAGGTGCCCTCCACGTTGGTGTGAAGGAAGGGGCTGGGGTCGGCGATGGAGTTGTCGTTGTGGGACTCCGCCGCGTAGTGCACTATGGCGTCCACGCCGGGGACCAGTTCGTCCAAAAGCGCGGCGTCGCAGATGTCGCCCACCACCAGGCGCACGCGGTCTTCCGGCAGGCCGGCTATGTTTTCGGGGTTGCCGGCGTAGGTCAGCTTGTCTAGCACCACCACGTCGCATTGCGTGTTGTCAACCACCCAGTGCACGAAGTTGCTGCCGATGAAGCCGCAGCCGCCGGTGACGATGATCTTGTTGGGTTCGAACATGCGGTCCTCCTAGTCGGCCAGTTCGTCGAAGTTGGAAACATAGGCGGCCAACGCTTCGCGCCACGGGCGGAAGGTGTCGCCCACCGTGGCCTCAAGCCGGGCGTTTTTCAGGCTGGAGAAATGCGGGCGGTCGGCCGATGCCGGGTTGGCTGCCTTGTACTGCTCGGATGTCACGGGCTGCACAACGCACTCCAGCCCGAAGCCTTCCATGATGGCGGCGGCGAAGTCCGCCCAGCTGCACGTGCCGTTGTTCGTCATGTGGTAGATGCCGTACTCGTCGGTCAGCGCCACGCGCAGGATGGCCAGCGCCAGGTCATTGGCGCTGGTGGGGTTGCCCACCTGGTCGTCCACCACGGTTATCTTGTCGTGGCCCTCGCCCAGCCGCTTCATGGTCTTCACGAAGTTCTTGCCCACATAACCGTACAGCCACGCGGTGCGGCACACAAACGTGCGCGGGTTGGCCGCGGCGGCAAGCTGCTCGCCGGCAAGCTTCGTGCGCCCGTAGGCAGAAATGGGCCCCACTTCGTCGTCCTCCACGCGGTCGCCGGGGACGTTCCCGGGGAACACGTAGTCGGTGGACACCTGCAAAAACTTCGCGCCCTGGGCCGCGGCCGCGCGGGCCAGATTCTGCGGCCCCAGCGCGTTCACAGCGTAGGCGCCTTCCTCGTTGGTCTCGCAACCGTCCACGTTGGTGACGGCGGCGCAGTTGACCACCAGGTCATATTCATGCGCGGCGAACCACGCGTCAACGCTTTCGGCGCTAGATATGTCCATCTCCTGGTAGTCGATGCAGTCGAACTGCGCGCCCGCGTATTCGGCAGGCACGGGGCCCGCTTCCGCGGTCATGGTTTCCAGGCAGCGACGCAGCTCGTTGCCAAGCTGGCCGCGGCCGCCGGTGATAAGCAACCTCATAAGGCTAGTGCTCCCTTCGCTCAGCGGGCACCAAGCCCCCTTCGGCCACCTTTTTCAGGAAGCGGCCGTATTCGCTTTTGCCGTAACGCTGCGCTGCGGCGGCCAACGCTTCGCGGCCGACCCAGCCGTTCTCAAAGGCAATCTCTTCAAGCACGCTCACCGGCAGGTCCTGGCTGCGCTCCACGGCGCGCACGAACTCGGCGGCCTCGAACAGGCTTTCCATGGTGCCGGTGTCCAGCCACGCGTAGCCGCGGCCTAAGGTGACCACGCTCAAGGAGCCGTCCTCCAAGTACAGGCGGTTCAGGTCGGTGATCTCCAGTTCGCCGCGGGCGGAAGGCTTCACCCGCTTGGCCAGCTCCGTCACGCGCCCGTCGTAGAAGTACAGGCCGGTCACGGCGT
The DNA here is from genome assembly GCA_030523425.1 of Coriobacteriia bacterium. GTDB lineage: Bacteria > Actinomycetota > Coriobacteriia > Coriobacteriales > Eggerthellaceae > JAUNIP01. The sequence continues at coordinate 5,534 of JAUNIP010000055.1, read as the reverse complement.
AGTTGCTCTTGGGGTTGGCGGGCTTCTCCTCTATGGAGATGGCATTGTAGTCCGCGTCGAACTCCACCACGCCGAAGCGCTCCGGGTCGTCTACGTGGTAGCCGAACACCGTGGCCCCGCCTTCGCTTTCCGCGCGTTCCACGGCGCGGCGCAGCACGGCGCGCAGGTTGCCGCCGTAGAAGATGTTGTCGCCAAGCACCAGAGCGCACGGGTCTCCCGCTATGAAGTCTTCTCCGATCAGGAAGGCCTGGGCCAGCCCGTCAGGCGAAGGCTGCTCGGCGTAGCTTAAGGATATGCCGTACTGGCTGCCGTCGCCTAGCAAGGCTTCGAACTTCGGCAGGTCGGTGGGCGTGGAAATGATCAGGATGTCTTTGATGCCCGCCATCATCAGCACTGAAAGCGGGTAGTAGATCATAGGCTTGTCGTACACCGGCAAAAGCTGCTTGCTGGTGACGCAAGTGAGCGGGTACAGGCGCGTGCCGCTGCCCCCCGCTAAGATGATGCCCTTCATAGGATAAGTTTCCTCCAAACATACATAGACATTAGCCCTCCTATTGTATCCCATTATGGGCACCGTCCCAAACAGCACACAATATCTGTCCAAAGGCTTTTCCTAACGGCAAAGCACGCCCGGGCGCATAAGACGGGCAGACGTACGCACGGGGCAACGAGACGTGCAAGACGCGCGCCCGTGCCACCTGGACCAAAGCGTCCGCAGGACGCGGAGAAGGGAGGTCTAGCTCGGAGTATGGACCGCTCGCATTATTCCTGCTCAGGCAAACGGTAGTAGGGGCTGCAGGGGTCCAGATGGGGGGTGTGGGTGGGGTCCGCGCCGCCCACAAGGACGCTCCCCCATTGCTGCAAGAACAACTGCCGCGCTTCGGGAGAATCCTGCTGGGCACACGGCACCATCATGGAACGCGGCTGCACCAGGCGCGCCACGGCCACAGGGGTGTACACGTTCAGCAACCCGGCCTGCCACGCTTGGGCGAACACGTCGGCCAGCACGTATTCCAAACCGCCGTCATACGCCTGCGTAGGCGGCATGGTGCGGGCAGCGCCCACCCGCAGCGCGCACAGTTCGGGGTTCACCACCAGCGCGTCGTAGGGGTGGTTCGTGCGCCCTATGTAGCCGCGATCCATCTGCGGCAGAAGCCTTCCCATGCGCAGCAGGTGCCCATTTGGACACACCACCATGCCCGCGTAATCCAGCAGGCCGTCTTCACGCACCACCTGCGGGGATACGGCGAACACTTCCGGGCGCGCGAAATAGCCCGCAAGCGCCAGAACGCTGCTGCGCGACAAAGCAACCGCCTGCTGCACCACCACCAGAATCTCTTCGCGGCATGCATCCAACGCGCCCGCGAAGCCAGCAGCATCAAAGCCGCCCGAAGCACCCAGGTACACCAGATTCCCCGCGGCAGACAGCGCCCAGTAGCCCGCATCCAGCCGCACGTCGTCTTCGGGGGAAGCAACCCCCTGGCTAACACCGCCAAACACCGATCGGTACGTGAACGGCGCGGGGTCCTTGCTCACCTGGGCTTCTATGCCGCACCGGGCGAAATGCCCTTGCAGGGCGCGAATGCTCGACTGCACCACGTAGGGCTTCGCGTCCGGGTTCGCATTCGTGGATGCCGAATGGATGCGCCAGTGATATAGCACCTTCGGCACGTGCACCACGCCGCGCGCCACCTCTAGCGCCTTCAGCGTCATGTCGTAGTCTTGCGATCCGTCCATTTCCTTGCCGGAACGCTGCGTGCGCTCTAGCGCGTAGCGGCTGACGGTCAGCATGTGCACAATGTAGTTGTTGGAATACTCCAAGTCGCGGTTGAAATCGGGCTTGAACAGGGGCAACAGATAGCGGCCATCTTCGTTGATGCTGTCTTCGTCGCAGTACAGCAAATCCACCGGCCCACCATATGCCGCTATGGCCGCCACCATGGCGGCAAGGGCGTTCGGCTCAATCAGGTCGTCGTGGTCCAAAAAGCTAACGTAGTCGCCCGTCGCCGCGTTTATGCCCACGTTGGTGTTGCCGGCAATGCCCAGGTTTTCCGCCACGGGAACAACCTTGATGCGGCACTCATGGGTATATTCGTCCAGCACCGCCTGCATGGCGGCATCTTCGGGGCTAGCGTTCACCACCACCAATTCCCAGCGCGCATATGTTTGGGCCACCACCGAATCCAGCAGTTCGCGCAAGAAAGCCGGGGGCGTTTGGTAAGCCGGCGTCACGATGCTCATCAGCGGGCCGCACTCGGGGGGCACTTCGGCCGCATTGGCGGCCCTATGCGCCTGCGACCAGCGCGCATAGCCTTCTTCGTCCCCCGCCGCGTTGCACACCTTGCCCCACCCGGCGAAGATAGCACGGTTGCGTGCTTCGAAGGAAACACCCACGGAAAGCGCACCCGATTTCACCGTGAACGAACGCACGTAATACGGGATGCTCAGCCGGAATTCCGTCACAAACCACACGCAGGCGTCTTCGCCCAAAACCACCTGGCCTCGGTTCACTTCCTTGGTCTGGCAGAACGCGCCTTTAGGGCCCGCCACCTTCGCAGGAGCACCATCGTACGGGCGCCGGGAAACACACAGCGCCGTCCAGAAAAATACCGTGCTCTTGGTGTTCAGATAGGCGGGAACACTGCCCCAAGCTTGGGCGACGCGCAGGAATTCCCCCTGGGCAATCTCTTCGGGCGTGGGCGGGTTGGCGGCTAAATAGCCCTGATAGGTGAAAGCTTCGAGCTGGGTGGCACTCATGTTCTTGCTCCGGGTGGCGGTTTCAGCAATCTTCCCACATATCGTAGGGGAAGGTTTCAAGCAGTTGGTTTCTCATGGCGTCTAAGGCGGGCAGCGGGGGCGGCTCCATAGACTTCGCCTGCTCAACAGACGTGGCCACCGGGAAGGTGCTGCGCCCGGTGGAAAGGTACCAATCCTGGTACTTGTGCAGCGTGAAATCAGGGCGGAAGTCGTCCAACAGCACGGCCGGGACGCCGTATGATTCGGCCAAGATGATGCCATGCAGCGAAGAGCTGATGACCATTTCTGCGCCCACCAGGCCGTCTACGAACGCCTGGTAGTCCTTGGTCATAATGTCTAAGTCGGTTTCCGTGCGGTCGAACATGTGGCTTACCACCGCATAGGGCTTACGCTGCTTGGGGCGCTGGGGCTGGTATATCAGGGGCATCAAACACGCGGGGTCGCCATACACTTGCGGGCAGTCGTAGCCCGCCTGCTGCAGCAGCTGCCGCGTTTTCGGGCCGCGAACAGCCCGGATGTCCATGCGCTTCGCGTCGGGGCTTATGTAGCTTGGGCAGAGGTCCCACAGCAGGCCGGCCCCCCACACCGTGCAGTCGTTAAGCCCCAAGTCCAAGATGGATCCCACCGTGGCCAAAAAGCGCGTCTGAGACACCGGGCTAGAAAGGGCCAACCCCCGCTTGCCCAGCATCCATTCGCAGATGACCAGCGCCAGGTAATCCCCCAGATTGTAGTTGTCATCCGCCGGCACCCAGTAGTCTATGTTCACCGTGTTCGGCACGGCAGGGCACCCTTCGTTGCCCAGCAGAAACCGGTTCTTGGTTTCAGCGCGCGGCGGAACGTCCCTGCCCCAAGCGCCGTTGAAATCCAAGGTGGTAAGCGCCCCACGCTGGTGGTTGTGCCAGGCATGCAGCAGCCGGCGCTTCCATATCCACACTTTGTCGGTGACCAGGTTGAACCCCGTTTCGTGGGGCACCCAAAAACCCTTGCCGGGAATGACCTGGTACGGGAAGGGGCACAGCCAACACCCCACTTCGCCGCCTTGCGCAAACGTAAGATGCACCGGCACGGGCTGGCCTTGATACGTAAGCTGCGCGGAAAAGCTTTGGAAGGGCAGGCGGCCGCGGAAGTACAGCGGCCCCTCAGATGCATCATTGCCGGTTTGGGCGCGAAACAGCAGGCCCGGGTAGGTGCCCAAGCTGCCCTGGAACTGCAAGGCCAGCCCATCGCTGGGCAGCGGCGTGTCAACGGTTCCTTGGAAGTAGAATTCGCCTTGGTGGTGGCTGACCATCATGAACTCCACGCAAAGCTGGCTTACCCCTGTGTCCACGAACCCCCCTTCCGCCGTTAGCCGCCGCAGCACGCATCCAACAATACGGCAATTCTAGCGCAAGCAGAACAAGCTTGCACAGGCGAACAGGCACGGTACAATAAGCACAGGTTGGCACCTACGCTGCACGTGAACAAGCGAGGCAGCACGCGCAAGGCAAGGAGTAACGCGCCCGTGGAAATCTCAGTTATCGTACCGGTGTACAATTCCGCGGCGCATCTTGCCCGCTGCCTGGACAGCATATTCGCCCAAACCTTTCAGGATTTCGAACTCATCTGCGCAGACGACGGGTCCACCGACGAATCACTTGACATCCTGCGCACGTTTGCCGCATCACGCCCCGCCATGCGCGTGCTGCAGCTTGACCACACGGGGCCTGGGTGCGCTCGTAACGCCGGCCTAAAAGAAGCCTGCGGGCAGTTCGTGGCGTTTTTGGACTCCGATGACACCTGGGAGCCCACGTTTTTGCAGCGCCCGCACGAAAGCGCATGCGCACATAACGCCGACATGGTCTTGTGCCAACAGTGGCACCTAAGCACGCAAACCGGCGAAAAGCCCGTGAATAACTGGCCAGGCCTGCCCACCTGGATTGCCCAAGGCAACTCCTTCACGGCGCACGACATCCCCGAAACCATCTTCGCCCTGTTCGGCAACGAAGTGTGGGGCAAGCTGTTCCGCCGGCAGTTCTTGGAAGACAACCATTTGCGCTTGGCGCCGTACTTCCGTACCGAAGACGCGCCGTTCACCTGCAGCGCCTATGTGCTGGCCAAGCGCCTGGTGTGCATAAGCGAACCGCTGATGACCTACTACCGCTATACGGGCACATCGGCCATGGACACCACGCATGTGGCGCCGCTGGATTTCCTGCACGCCATGAACGACCTGAAAGCTTCGCTGGTCCAGCACGGCCTGTACGACACCTACCAAAAGGCGTTTGTGAACCATGCCCTGGGATGCATCGTGTTCAACATGAAGGCCCTGGCCTCCTTCGATGCGTTCGCCCAGGCGCATGCCGCCTTGCTGGAAGACGCTGCAAACGGGCTGCAGCTTCCCGACTGCGCACCCGAGCTGTTCACCAGCCCCGAAATGCTGTGCGAATACCTGGGGCTTCTGACTAACGAAGCTCCGCAGGCGGCCTACCAGCTGTTCCGCGCCCAAAAAGGGCGCGCCGACGCCTTCGAGCAGCAGCTTATTCACGCATGGTCGGAGCTGGATCAGGCACGCCAGCAACTGGCGAACGCGCAGGCGGCCCCGGCCCGTCGCACCCCCGCAGACGTACTGCGCGCTGCGAAACGCCGACTACGGCCGTAAGGGTGAAAGGGAGGCCCCCTTGCGGGGGCCTCCCTTGCGGTCGCGGTCGGTCGCGGGTGGGGCTGTTAGCCTATGGCATCTAGGGCGCCCATGATCATCTTGGCGGCCTCGGCGCGGGAGCAGTTGCCCAGCGCGTTCA
>JAUNIP010000054.1 GCA_030523425.1 Coriobacteriia bacterium | reverse complement strand
GGAACCTAGGACTAGTGGCTTAGGCAAGCCGGTCCAAATATTCCACCGCAGCCCCTTGTGGTTGATTTCGCCCGTCGCTAACAAAATAAATCGTTCGATTTATTAATCATAACCATTTCATCATTTAACTATCGGTGAACGTAAAGTGAATTGGAATTGGCAAACTGACCCTATTGCATTGTACGAATGAACCTCAATGTTACTCAATATTACGATCATGCTTTCTTCCAAACGGTATTCCATGAGCCGCCAGCACATCCCGCAGCTTTTGATTTTCCTTTCTGAGGCTGTCATTTTCAGACTTCAGCTGACCGCGTTCCATCTGTTCACGAATGCTGTTCCTGGAGCTGAGCTTCTGTTCCAGTTCGACGATCTTACTTTTCAGACCGGCAATGATACCCTTGAGCTTATCTATAAAGGTGTCCTTTCGGACCAATTGTTCCGTCAACTGATCCACCTGCTTCTGCAGTTCTATATCCTTCCGCTTATAAGTCACATATTTTTTAGCAAGTAGCCATACTCCGCTAGTCAGCTTCAGCTTGTCGCCCGGACGTGACCCGGGCGGCAGCAGGGCTGCTTCGATTTCGAATACAGTGCCGGAGTCGTCTTCCATGATGGCCAGCCACTTTTCGAAGTGGTCTAACGTGTAGCTTCCGTCGAGCATGGGTGCTTGGGACATGAGGGGCCTCCTGACTGGCGGATGGGTTTGAGTTTACTCCTTTTGGGCGCGCAACGGCACGGTAATGTGCTCCGGCAACGTTTCGGCTTGCCAACTCCAGTTGCCATCGGTGGTGGCCGGCACGTTCATGCGGGCCTCGTCGCCTAGTTCTAGCAGGTCTTGCAGCTGGAAGATGGCAACATCGGCGGGGGAGTTTGCCACCTTGCGCATCAGTTCACGCGACAGGTGCAGGGCGTCTTCGCGGTTCAGGCTGTATTCGCTTTCGCACCAGCCCGTTAAGGTGTGCGTGTCGTGCGTGCCGGTGTAGGCAATGGCATTCGCGGCGGGGCGGTATTCCGCGCGCGGGTCGCCGTCAAAGAACTGCACCACGTCCATCCCGGGGAAGCCGCATTCGGCCACCAGGGCGCGCACGGCAGGCGTGATGGTGCCCAGGTTTTCCGCTATCAGGGGCAACGTGTGGCCGAAGTGCGCCATTGCGGCATCGAAGAGCTTCCTACCCGGGCCGTAGCGCCACATGCCGTCATGCGCGCTTTTGCCCACGGGTACGGTGTAGTAGGACGAAAAGCCCAGGAAGTGGTCTATGCGCACGTAGTCGTACAAGGCGAAGGAGCGTTCCAGGCGCGCCAGCCACCACGCGTAGCCGTCGGCTGCCATGGCCTTCCAGTTGTACGTGGGATTGCCCCACACCTGGCCTTCGGGGCCTAAGTCGTCGGGTGGCACGCCCGCCACTTCGGCGGGGTAGCCGTCTTCGTCCAACGCGAACTGCTGCGGGTTGGCCCACACGTCTGCGGAATCAAGTGATACGTACATGGGCATGTCGCCGATTATCTGCACGCCGGCGGCTTGTGCCTGCGCGCGCAGTTCGTCCCACTGCACCTGGAAGGCGTACTGGATGCGGCGTTGCCGTTCGATGCGCGGGGCCAACACGGGGTCTTGCAGCAAGGCAGGCGTATAGCGGCGCCGGGCGGCGGGCCACGTTTGCCATGCGGAGCCGCAGTGTTCTTCCTTCAGTACCGTGAACGCGGCATAAGCGTCCAGCCAAAACGCCTGGGATTGGCAGAATTCCTGGTAGCCCGAAGACTTCGCCAACTCCTTCAGGTAGGCTTCCCGGTCGGCAGGCCATTCCACCAGGTTGGGATTGCCGGCGAAGGCGGAAAGACCGGCGTAGGGGCTGCCGTAGCTGTCAGTGGGGTTCACGGGCAGCATCTGCCAGTAGCGCAAGCCCTGTTCGGCCGCCCACGCGCAGAAACGCTGCGCGGGCTTTCCCAGCGTTGCGGGGCCGCCAACGTTGGGCAGGGAAGTGATATGCGCAATCACGCCCAATCCGGGCTGTAAGGGCCGCTGAAGGCCCTGGGGGCGGTAGAAGCACAAAACGGAAGCGGTTTGGGGCTCCACCTGCAGCTCCAGGCGGCCCGAAGCGTCTATGGCGGGCTCGAAGCCCGAAACCAGGTCGATGCAGCACGGGTACGCGGTTTCCAGCTGCACTGGCGCCCAATCGGTGGCGCTTCTGTTCACCAGCACGCACACATCGCAGGAGCTTTCGCAGGCGGGCTGGTGGCGGCGCCAGTAGCCCAGCAGGGAATCGCCCGCCGCGAAGGGTTCAAACGTCCCCTTCGCGAACACGTCCAGGCTGCGCCTCAGCGCCATGGCGCTGCGATACATGGTGCGGCAGTCAACGTCTTCGGCACCCCACGGAAACGGCCCGCGGTTGGCGGGATCGCGCATGCCTTCCAAACCGGCTTCGTCGCCGTAGTACACGCAGGGCACGCCGGGAAGGGTCATCTGCAGGGCGGCCGCCTGCCACAGGCGCTTCTTGGCCAGCTTGCGCGTGGCGGCGTCAAGCGGGTACTGCCGGCCGCCCAACATGGTCAGCAGGCGTTCGCGGTCGTGGCTGCCCAGCAGGTTCAAGGCGCAGGCCAGCGCTTTCGGTGGGTAGTTCTGCGCCAGCTGGTTCAGCTGCCATGCGGCTTCATCTGCAGGCATCCCCTGGGCCAAAAAGCCCAACACCACGTTGCGGAAGGGGTAGTTCATGGTGCCGTCCAGCTCTTCGCCTTGGAAGTAGTGGCGCAGCAGGCCGTACGCCTGCTTGTTGGACGCGTCTTCCCACACTTCGCCTATCAGCACGGCATCAGGGCTTTCGGCCAGCAGGGCTGCCTTTATGTCGCGCACGAAATCGTCGGGGATCTCGTCCACCACATCCAAGCGCCATCCGCGGGCTCCGGCGCGCAGCCACTGGCGCACCACGCCGTCTTCCCCGCAGAAGAATGCGCGCAACGTGGGGTCTTCCTCGTTGTAGTCCGGCAGGTCGTCCACGCCCCACCAGCCAGTGTAGCTGCCGTCTTCGGCCACGTTGAACCACCCGCGGTACGGGGAGTCGGCTGACTGGTACGCGCCTACTTCCGCATAGTTGCCGTATTTGTTGAAGTAGCGCGAATCGCAGCCCGCGTGGTTGAACACGCCGTCTAAGATGATGGCGATGCCATGCGCCGCCGCGTCTTCGCACAGTGTGCGAAACTCCTGATTATCGCCTAGCAGCGGGTCAATCTTGGTGTAGTCCCCGGTGTCGTAACGGTGGTTGCTGGCCGCTTCGAAGATGGGATTCAGATACAGCACGGTGACGCCCAAGGCTTCCAGGTAGTCCAGCTTTTCGCGAATGCCCTGCAGGCTTCCGCCCCAGAAATCCCACTGCACCACACGGCCGTCTTCGTCCTTGGCATATTCGGGCAGGGTGTCCCAGCGTTGTACCAAGGCGCGTGCCGGGCCCTTGCGGGTCTGTTTCAGCGCCCGTTGCGCCCGGTCGGGCCAGTCTTCGCCGCGGGCGAAGCGGTCGGGAAAAATCTGATACACCAGGCCGTTTTCGTACCATTCGGGTCTTTTGGTGCGCGTTTCCTGATACACGGTTATCTGGAACGAAGGCGGCTGCCCGTAGCAAAACGCGCCCGGTCCGCCTGTGCGTCCTTCTTGCGCACCGTATTGCCACACCGCGCCGTTGGCGGCTTCCAGCTGAAACGAATACCACAGCACGCCGGTTTCGCGCGGCACCACGGTGGCTTGGTAGCGCGACGAACCGAACACCGCGCCCGGTCCCACCAGTGCCATGTCAACCAGCTCTTCGCCCAGTTCTTCCTGCCATAGGCGCACCGCGGCGCCAGAAAGCGCTTCGTCCCACACGTCTATGCACAGCGTGACAGCGCCGCCTGGTGTGGCGGCGCCGAAAGGGTTTCGGTAGTGCGCATCGAAACTATTATGCAGTGCTTCCAACGGATAATCCTTGCGTGCTAGCGGGCAATAAGCTCATAGATGCCCTGGTAGTCCTTAGCCGATTCCAGCCAGCCCAGGTTGGTCCTGAACGCGTGCTTGCGCAGCGTTTCCCATGATTTCGGCTTCTTTTTGTACAGATCGCAAGCGTACTCCATGGTTTCCGCCAACTGGTTGGGGTCCATGTTGGGGAAGCTGAAGCCGTTGCTTTTCTTGCTGCCGGGCTTGTAGGGCACCACGGAATCCTTCAGACCGCCGGTTTCGCGCACCACCGGCACGGTGCCGTAGCGCAGGGCGATCATCTGCGACAGGCCGCAGGGCTCGAAAGCGGAAGGCATAAGCAGCATGTCGGCACCGGCATACATGCGGTGCGAAAGCGCGTTGTCAAACGCAATGGTGGTGCTCATCTGCCCCGGATAGCGGCGCGCCAAGGCCGTGAAGGCTTCTTCTTGCTCCGCGTCACCTGTGCCTAGCACTGCCAGCTGCAGGCCGGTGGCCATCATACGTTCGATGCTGGCGCGCACCAGGCTTAGGCCCTTTTGCTCCGTAAGGCGTGTGACCATGACCACCAGCGGCGTGGCGGCATCTTCGGCAAGCCCCAGCTCCTTTTGCAGCGCCGCCTTGCATGCGGCCTTGCCGGCAGGCTTTTTCGCGGAAAAGGTTTTAGTCAGGAAGGTGTCGGTTTCCGGGTTCCATGCGTCGCAGTCTATGCCGTTCAGAATGCCGCGCAGCTGTTCGGCGCGATTGCGGAATTCCTGGTCAAGCCCTTCTCCGTAGGTAGGCGTTTGAATCTCTTGCGCATAGGTGGGGCTGACGGTGGTTATGAAATTCGTATAGCGCAAGGCGCCCAGCATGTAATTGGCGGCCTCGTAGCTGGTGGTCAGGTTGCGGCCCGCCTCCGATGCGCTAGGAATACCCAAAACGTTGTCAAGGATGTCCTTGTCGTAGCAGCCCTGGAACTTCACGTTGTGGATGGTGAACACGGTGGACACGTTGCTGCAGGGCGAATCTTCGCCGTAGCTGGTTTTCAGGTACACCGGCACCAGGGCGGTTTGCCAGTCGTTGCAGTGGATGACGTCGCAGGCAAGCTCCGGCACGGTGTTCACCGCTTCGCAGATGGCCTTGGCATAATACGCGAAGCGTTCGCCGTCGTCATAGTAACCGTACAGGCCCTTATCGCGCTTGAAGTAGTATTCGTTGTCCACGAAGTAATACGTCAGGCCGTCACGCTCAAGCTTTTCTATGCCGCAATACTGCTGGCGCCAGCCCAGTTCCACCGTGAACGTGGCAACCGGTTGCAGGCTTTCGCGCACGCCGGCGGCCAGGCAGGAATACTTCGGCATGATGACCGCCACCTGGGTGCCGGCATCCTTCAGGGCGCGGGGCAAGGAACCCGCCACGTCGCCTAGTCCGCCGGTCCGCGCGAAGGGTTCGGCTTCAGAGGCTGCGAACAATACGCGCAGCCCCGCCTTTTGCGTTTCCGCTGATGTCATAAGGCAGTGCTCCTAAAATGCTAATTGTGATGTTTTTCCTGGTAGAAGATGAACTGCGGCGTGCCTTTCATGACCATGCCCGCAGGAATCTCGTTGTTGCGGTCGACGATGGCATAGTCTACCACGACGTCGGCGCCCACCTTCGCGCCCTGCATGATGATGGAATTGCTCACCTGCGCGCCGGGCTCTATGATCACGTTGCGGCCTAACACGCTGTTGGTCACTTCGCCGTAGATGCGGCAGCCGGCCGAGATGAGCGCGTTTGACACCTTGCTGCCCACTTCGTGCTTCGCAGGCGATGTGTCATGTGTCTTCGTCTTCACCGATCGGTCAGCCGGGAACAGCTCCGAAGAGATGTCCGGATTCAGCATGTCCATGTTCGCGTGGTAGAATTCGTCCATGCTGAAGATGGGCGCAGCGTAGCCTTCGAAGTAGTACGGCTTCACTTTCACGCGGTACGTGTCGGCATTCAGGGGTTGGAAGATGTCCCAGTAGTCGGTGGACGAATACCAGCGCACCAGCTCGCGCAGCTTTTCGCGGCCTATGACGAAGCAGTCCAAAAACGCGGTGTCGCCGGCTTTTGCGCCGAAGCGCGTGCGCGACACCAGGCCGTCGGCAATCTCAAACGACAGCACTTCGGGGTCTTCCCGGCCTTCGGGCACGGTCTGCGTGAGCACCGTGATGTCAGCATCAGATTGCTTGTGCGCTTCTATCATGGCCTTCAAATCTACGTTATACACGAAGTTCGCGGAAGAGAACACCGCGTAGTCGTAGTCGTTGCGCACGAAGAATGGGCGGTTGTTCAAAATGTCGCGCAGCAGGAAGCGTCCGCCAGATCGCGCGGTGCCAAAGGGCGTGCCGGGCATCAAGAACAGGCCGCCGCGCTTCAGGTTCAGCCCCCAGTCCTGGCCGGCCTCCACGTGGTCAACCACGGAACGATACATGGTGGGCATGACCATGCCCACCTTGCGGATGCCCGCGTTCACCATATTGGAAAGCGCGAAGTCTAGCAGGCGGTAGCGGCCTGCGAAGGGCAGGGAAGCCAAAGGGCGCTGCTCTTCCAAGGGATTGTAGGACATGGTGGAGTAGTTGCAGGTGATGTATCCTAAAACGCGTTTCATGGCGCTATGCCCCCTTTCGCACTACCACGCCGCCGCCGACGGTGGAAATCTTCCCGTCTGTTTGGCCGTACGTGGCCCCATCGTCTATGATTGCGCCTTCTCCCATGATGGTGTTCACCAAGGTGGCGCCTGCCTCCACGCGCGCGCCAGGCAACAGCACCGAGTCGGTTACGGTCGCGTTCGCGCCCACGTAGGCATCGGTGGAAATGATGGAATGCTTCACCGTGCCGTGAACTTGCGTGCCGTTGGCCAACAGGCAGTCATCCACGGTGCCTTCAGGCCCCACAAAGGCGGGCGGGCGGGTGGACGCATTGCTCATGATGGGGAACTTTTCGGAGTAGATGTCGAAGGCAGGTTCGGGCCCTAACAGGTCCATGCTGGTTTCGTGGTAGCTGGCCACGGTGCCCACGTCGCGCCAAAAGCCGTTGAATTCGTACGTGAACAGGCGGTTTTGGGCCGCTAGCATCTTCGGGATGATGTCGGAGCCGAAGTCGTGGGAGGAATCGGGGTTCGCGGCGTCCTCTTCCAGTTCCGCGAACAGCACGTCGGCCCGGAAAATGTAGATGCCCATGGACGCCAGGTTGCTTTCGGGCTCCTTCGGTTTTTCCGTGAATCGTGTGATGCGACCGTTCGAATCGGCCGTCAAAATGCCGAAGCGCGAAGCGTCTTCCCAAGGCACGGGCTTCACGGCAATGGTCAGGTCAGCATCGTGGTCTATGTGGGTCTGCAGCATTTCCTGGTAGTCCATGCGATACAGCTGGTCGCCGGAAAGGATCAGCACGTATTCCGGATCTTGCTGGCGCAGATAGTCCAGATTCTGCGTGACCGCGTCGGCCGTGCCTTCGTACCATGTGCCGCCCGTTTGGGTGGCGAAGGGCGGCAGAATGGAAACGCCGCCGTCGTTGGAGGCCAAGTTCCACGCTTCGCCGGTGCCAATGTAGGAATGTAGCAGGTAGGGGCGGTACTGCGTGAGCACACCTACCGTGTTGATGTCGGAATTGGCGCAGTTGGAAAGCGCGAAGTCTATGATGCGGAACTTACCGCCAAACGAAACCGCCGGCTTGGCAATGTCGCTGGTAAGTACCCCCAATCTGGACCCTTGGCCTCCGGCCAGCAGCATGGCAACACATTCCTTTTTCGCCATTGCAACGCACCGTCCTTTCTCCCGTGCAGCTTGTTGCTTTCGTTGAAACCAGCATATTTTATTTGCCCCAAATATCCTTCACATATTCGCGTATAGTGCGGTCGCTGCTGAAGAAGCCCGATTTGGCCGTGTTGTGGATGGCCATCTTGTTCCACGCAGCGGTGTTGGAATAAGACTGCGTTAGCTCTTCCCAGGCCTGTACGTACGAATGGAAGTCCTTCAGCACCAAGTCGTGGTCGTTGCCGCTCATCACCTGGCCGTGGATAAGCTCGAAGGTGCCCGCGGCGGTGGTGAAGGTGTAGTCGGTCAGTTGGTCTACCACGCGCCCCAAGCGGTCGCGGTCGGCGTTGTAGGCATCCCATGCCCAATACCCGCCGGTGGAACGCAGGGTGTCAACCTCAGGCGTGCGCAGGCCGAAGATCTTGATGTTTTGTTCGCCCACCAGTTCCGTGATTTCCACGTTCGACCCGTCGTAGGTGCCCAAGGTGATGGCGCCGTTCATCATCAGCTTCATGTTAGACGTGCCGGAAGCTTCCGAGCCTGCCCAGGAAATCTGTTCCGATATGTCCGCCGCGGGGTAGATAAGCTGGGCGTTCGACACGGCGAAGTTGGGGATGAACGCCACCTTCAGGCATTCGTTCACGCGCGGGTCGTTGTTCACCACATTTGCCACGGCATGTATCAAGCGGATGACTTCCTTGGCGAAGGTGTAGCTTTGCGCCGCTTTGCCGGAAAACACGAAGGTGGTAGGGGCGGGCTTGAAGTTCGGGTCGGCCAGCATGCGGTTGCGCAGGTCCATGATCTTGAACATGTTTAGCAGCTGGCGCTTGTAGGCGTGGAAGCGCTTCACCTGCACATCGAAGATGGTGTCGGGGTCTAGCATCAGCCCGCAGGCGTCCTTCGCATAGCGCGCCAGCGCCACTTTGCATTCCCGTTTGGCGGCCGAAAAGCCTTCCAGGAAGGCAGGGTCGTCCTCGAAGGGCACCAGCTTTTCCAGTTCGTCGGCGTCGTCCATCCAACCGGTGCCTATGGCGCTATTTATCAGCTTCGCGTAAGGGCGGTTAGCTTGGGCCAAGAAGCGACGGTGAGCCACGCCGTTGGTCTTGTTGTTGAACTTTTCGGGCGTCAGCTTATAGAAGTCATGCAGCACGGTGTCTTGCAGGATGGATGTGTGCAGCGCCGAAACGCCGTTAACCGACCGGCTGAAAATGACCGACAGGTTGGCCATGCGCACCTGGCCATCCCACAAGATGGCGGTGTTGCGCAGCTCGTCCATCCAGTTGTCGTCTGATCGCGAAAAGTTTTCGCGGTAGCGGCGGTCTATTTCCTCCACGAACATGTAGGTGCGCGGAAACAGGCTTTGGAACAGACTGATGGGCCATTTTTCCAAAGCTTCCGGCATGATGGTGTGGTTGGTGTAGGTAAGCGTTTCGGTGGCAATCTTGAAGGCCGCATCGAAGTCTACGCGCTTTTCGTCCACCAGGATGCGCATCAGCTCCGGGCCGCACATGGCGGGGTGGGTGTCGTTGGTGTGGATGCACACGTGCTTGCCCAGGTTTTCCCAATCGGGACCAAATTCGCGTTCGTAGGAGAACAGGATGGATTGTAGGCCGGCGGTCACGAACAGGTATTCCTGCTTCAAGCGCAACAGCTTGCCGTGGTCGCCCGAATCGTTGGGGTACAAGATGGTGGAAATGGCTTCCACGTCGGTGCGGAACTTGTTGGCTGCGGCATAATCGCCGGCGTTGAAGGCGTCCAAGTCGAAGTCTTCGGTGTAAGGTTCTGCGCTCCACAGGCGCAGCCTGTTCACCAGCTTGCCGCCGTAGCCCACGATGGGCACGTCATAAGGCACGGCTAAAATCTTTTCGCCGCCTTCCTGGGTAAACCAGAAACGGCCGTCTTCGTTTTCGTGGCGCACCACATGTCCGCCGAATTGCACCACCACGGAACTTTCGGCCATGCGGGTTTCCCACGGGTAGCCATTCGCCAGCCAGTTGTCGGTTTTTTCCGCCTGGGCGCCATCTTCTATTTCCTGCTTGAACAGGCCGTAACGGTAGCGCATACCCATGCCGAAGCCCACCACGCCTTCATGTGCCATGGAATCCAAGAAGCACGCAGCCAAGCGCCCCAAGCCGCCGTTGCCCAGGCCCGGGTCGCATTCTTGCTTGCACAGGTCTTCAAGCGAAGAGCCCATGTTCTCAAGCGCGGCCGACACCACGTCGCGCACGCCTAGGTTCATAAGGTAGTTATCCAGCAAAGGGCCAATCAGGAATTCCAGGGAAAAGTAGTACACCTTCTTTTCCTGCAGGTCGTGCGTGGTGGAAAACAGCTGGCGCGAACGGGATGCCACAATCTTGGCCAAAGCGGTATAGCGTTCCTGATCCGAGCAATCCGCGAAGGGCTTGCCGTAGGAAAACTGACAGTATTGGTCCAAGAATTCTTGGAAGCGGTCGGGGTCGGTAAATATGTGCAGGTCCGCAGCGCGCGTCATGGGCTCGTTGCGGTAGCCGAAGAAATGCTGGGCTGCGTTATCGTTGATACTCATGGTTTCCTTTCTTGCCGCCTTGGTGCGGCGCGTTTGCCACTTCAGGGTGGCTAATCTTTGTGAACTGCTTCGGGTATGCGTTTGAAAATCATGCCCGCCAGCGGGGGGATGGTCAGCGTCAGCGACTGCGCCCTGCCATGGGCGGGCACGTCTTGGGTGACCAACGGCTGCGGGTTGCCCTTGCCGCTGCCGCCGCAGCGCGCATCGTCGCTGTTGAACACTTCCTGCCACGTGCCGGCGGTAGGCACGCCTATGCGGTAATCGAAGTAGGTGTTCACGTCCCAGTTGATGATGACCACCAGGTCGTCTTCGGGGTTCGCACCATGCCGCACGAAGCTCAAGATGCACTGGTCGGCGTTGCTGCCGTCAATCCATTCGAAGCCTTCGGGCACGTAGGCCTTTTCCCACAACGCCGGGTTATCTTGGTAGAACTTGTTCAGGGCGCGCACGAATTCGCGCTGGTTGCGATGGTAGTCAAAGGTGTCAGCCAGGTAGTATTCGATGCCTTCGTAGTAGCGCCATTCTATGAACTGGCCTATTTCGTTGCCCATGAAGTTCAGCTTGCCGCCGGGGTGCGTCATCTGGAACAGCATAAGCGCGCGCAGGCAGGCGAACTTGCGCCAGTAGTCCCCAGGCATGCGCCCTATCAGGGAATGCTTGCCATGCACCACTTCGTCGTGCGAAAGCGGCAGCACGAAGTTTTCGTCAAACACATAATCCAGCGAAAACGTGACCAGATTGTGGTGGTACTTGCGATACATATACTCTTCTTGCATGTAGCGCAGCGTGTCGTTCATCCAGCCCATGGCCCATTTGTAGTGGAAGCCCAGGCCGCCCATTTCCGGCGGTCGCGTGACGTTCGGCCACGCGGTGGATTCTTCGGCGATCATCATCACGTCGGGGTGTTGTGTGCCCATCATCTTGTTGGCTTGGCGGATGAAGTCGATGGCGGCGTAGTCTTCTTCGCTGCCGTTGTGGTTGAAGCGCTTAAGCGCGGGGTCGCTGATGTCGAAGTTCAGGTACAGCATGGACGTCACGCCGTCCATGCGTATGCCGTCCGCGTGGTATTCTTCCACCCACCACACCAGGTTAGATGCCAAGAACGTGCGCACATGGCCGCTGGCATAATTGAACTTGTGGGTGCCCCACGTGGGATGGACTATGTTTTCGTACAGGTACCCGCCGTTGAAGTTGGCCAGTCCCTGCTCGTCGGCGCAATAGCCACCGCCGGGCCAGTCCAATATCACGCCTAGGCCCGCTTGGTGGCAGCGGTCAATGAACTGCTTGAAATGCCACGGGTCGCCGTAGCGCGAAGTGGGTGCGTAATACCCGGTGGTTTGGTAGCCCCACGACCCGTCGAAGGGATGCTCCATCACGGGCATCAGTTCCAGGTGTGTGTATCCCATGCCCACCACGTAATCCACCAATTCCGTGGACAGCTCGTCGTAGGTAAGGTAACTGCCCGACTTGTCGTCCGAATTCGGGTCGCCGTTGCCCGCCACGCCGTCGTTGTGGCGCCGCCAGCTGCCCAAATGCACCTCGAAGATGTTCAGCGGACGCTGCATGTGGGGGTTCATCACGCGCTGGGTAATCCATTCGCGGTCGTGCCATTCGTACACGCTGGGATCGAAGATGCGCGAAGCGGTCCAGGGCGGCACCTGCGCGTAGTGGCCGTACGGGTCGCATTTTTCCAGATGGCGTCCGTCGTGGGTGGTGATGATGAACTTGTAGCAGTCGCCCACGTTCACGCCGGGGACAAAGCCTTCCCACATGCCGTCGTCGCTGGGATACAAGGGGTTTTGCTGCTGGTTCCAGCAGTTGAAGTCGCCCGCCACGGTGACGCTGGCAACGTTAGGGCACCACACGGCGAAGTGGTAGCCTTCCACGCCTTCGCGCTGCGCAGGGTGGGCGCCCATCTTTTCGAAGCTGCGATACCATTCGCCCTTTGCAAGCAAGAAGCGGTCAAAATCAGTCAGGTACAGGTTTTGGTCAAGTTCGGACATGTGCCCTCCTTATTCTGCGACTCTAACAAGATACCACCGCGCGGGCGTTTGGGACAGGAAGATGGAACGATGTGCATGCTATGCCTGAGAAACGGCAGGGGAGCGCAGCCGGGAATGCAGGAGGTAGAGCGCGATGACGCGCTGCCCGACTGCAGCAGGTGCGCGAACGTGTTGCCTAGACCGGCGGTCCCGCAGGGGGCGGAGTGGAAAGGTCTACTTCGAAGTGAGAATAACTTGCAGTGGTCGTGCGCACGAGGCGAACCCGGAGCGCTGCGCTGGGGCTATTAGGGCAAGGAAGGGCAGGCGGCTTGGGGACCGGGCCCTCGCCTTCGGCGACGCGCGGTTTGCGGGCCGCAGGGTCGCGCGCACGAGGCGAACCCGGAGCGCTGCGCTGGGGTTATCAGGGCAAGGAAAAGGAGACGCCTTGCTTTGGGACCTGGACCCTCGCGTTCGCGACGCGGGGGTTTGCCGGCCGCTGGGTCGCGCGCACGAGGCGCAATGTGAGCGCTGCGCTGGGGCTATTAGGGCAAGGAAAAGGAAGTGCCTTGCTTTGGGGCTTGGGCCCTCGCCTTCGGCGACGCGCGGTTTTCGCGGCCGGGCGGGGCGGGTGGCAGCAGAGGCCGAAAGACGGAATCAAATTCCGGGAAGATGGCAGCAGA
>JAUNIP010000053.1 GCA_030523425.1 Coriobacteriia bacterium | reverse complement strand
GCGTCGGGTCCGGGGTCGGCGTGGGGTCGGGCGTGTAGTTAGGATCCTTCGCGCCACAGCCAGTGCAGACCCCGTCGACGTAAGTATGCGGCAGCCGTTCGGTGAATTTGGTCTCGCGGGAAAGCTGCTCGTTGCAGGTGGTGCAAGTCACCGTCTCATAGTAGTAGCCCTCATACCAACAGGTAGCCGCCCTCATCTCTTCGCGTACGGGTGCACCTGGCTGGTGCGTGTGCGCCACCACGGTAATCTGCGTCGTGTCGGTGAAGCGGCCGTCCTCGGTGGTGACCGTCAGCGTTGCCGTCCCTTCCCTCTCCGGAACGAAAATGTAGCGATTGTTGTCCCGATCATGGTAAATGAAACCAATCCTGTTTGCGCTGTCTTCGTCTGAAAGGGTGTAGTTCAGGCTGTCTGCCCACGTGGCGTCGGCCGGGGTAACCGTGGCCTCTAGCACGGTGCGCACGCCCACCTCGACGGTCATGCTGTCGGGCAGCGAAACGCCGGTGACCAAGATGTGGCGGAAGGGCGCGCCTAAGGCCGTGCCGTCGTAGATCAGGCCCTCTTCGGGAAGGCTCTTGCAGGCGTAGTCCAGGCTCATGGCCTCTACCTGCGCACGGGTAAGAATAAGCTCGCTGGGAATGGTCCAGCCCAAGCTGTAAGCCCAGGCCTGGGCGTAGTAATAGGGTGCCCACCAGCGATCGTTGGCTTTATCGTATTCGTATACTACTTCCTCGTTTACGTGGGCTCTGCCATAGCGGTCGGTGTAGCTCACGTTGCGCAAGACGATATCAGCGGTGGGGTGTTCGCTGAAGCCCTCTGAAGGCTCTGCAATCTCGTGGGTGTTCACATAGCGCCCGTCCACCCAGGCATCTGAAACAGCCGTTGGCCGTCCGTTGGGGCCGTACGCTTCGTAGGCAAACTGAGTGGAACTTCCCAGCCAGCCTTCCATGAGAATCCTGATCCACGAGCCGCGCCCCTGGTGGGCGGCATAGATGGTGTCCCTGAATACATCGCCGGCAATCTGGTCTTTGTAGACGGCAAGATCGGCCTTAGAGGAGCTCGCATAGTCGAGATAGCGAGTGCCTAGGCTGTCGATTGTGGCGTACGTGGCCATGTCGCCCGCAGAGCCCGAGAAGTCGAAGGTGGTGGTAACGAACTTCGACAGAATCGGCTCCGTACCGCCGTTACCGGCGCCGCCGTACAAATTGGTCTCTCCATTCAGCGTGACTTCCACCACATAATGGTAGATGCCGCTAGAGACCGTGCACGAGGGGTTTAGCCTTTTGGCCGCAGCCCCAATGGTCCCGGGAAAGCCAAGCGAGTGCAGCACATAGGGGTGCAGACTCTTCGCAAGAAGATCCTCATCGGCGGTTTCCCACATGGTCTCGTAGTGCTCGTTCAGGCGAAGCTCTTCGTAGGGTGAAGCGGCCAGGAAGGGGTACGGCCAATCTGCGCTGGGTTTGCTTGTGTCTTTGATGGCTTTCGGGTAAACCGCCAACGAGTTCAACGCCGCCGCCACCGCGTCAAGCTTGTCGAAAAAGCCGCTCGCTGTAGAGGCGTAGGTGTCTATGAGGTAGTCGATGCTGTCTTCCATGGCCGAACACTGCACGGTAACGCCCGTGCTCTCGAAGGCGCCGCTGTCGTTTTTGGCCTGCACCTGCAGCGTGCCGCCGTCTGTGTTGCAATAGCAGTCGTAGAAGATGTAGCCGCCGGGCACGCGGTAGGCGTCTTTGTCCTCGTAGGCCACGTCCATGAAAAGGTGCGGGTACAAGACGAAGCCCGCTCGCTCAGCGTCTGTGCTGTCGGTATCAAGATAGCGGCTGTCTTCGTCGGTTATGCGAAAGCTGTACGGGTCGGGGTTGTCGGTCTCCACGTAGACCAGGTTGTTGAAGGGCGCAAGCAGCGGCCGTACCTGATAGGAGTACGAGGCCACGTCGGCTGCGTCAAGCGTGGCCTGGGTGGCCATCCCTTGCAGGTCGGGCGGGGAAAGCGCATCGGCGGTGGCATCGGTCACGGCGTTGGTCGCGGAACCGGAGAGAACTGCGACGGAAGGGGCTTGCGCACTGGCACAAGCGTTTGAAAAGCCGGAAACGTTCCCGTCTACGAACGTTTCGATGGTTGTGCTGCCGCTATTGGACGGCGTGGCGGCCAGCGCCGCAGCGGGTGTTAGCACTGAGCACAGAACGATTGCCATGGCGATGGATAGGGCTTTAGCAGTCAGCTTGTTCATTGTGTTCCTCCTTTGTAGGCGGGGCGGCCCGTGCCAAGGGATGCGGCCTCTTGCCTTTGCCGTTAAGTGTGCATCGGGTGATAGGGCCCTCGTTGCGCAACGAGCCGCCGTTTCCTGTCGTTCCCCTACAGCACTTCCCCGTTGATGGCGTTCACGGTGATGGCGGCCATTTCGGCGCGGGTTACGGTGTCGCCGGGGGCCACTATGCGCTGGCCGTTCGCCTGCTTGCCGCTGATGATTCCCTTGTCCAGGCCCCAGGCCACGCCGGCGGCGGCCCAGCCGGACACGTTTGTGGCGTCGGGCATGGCCGCCAGCTTGCTGCGGTTGCTGGAGGTGTCGGCGCCCTTCAGCTTCTCGGCGGCGTTGGCCACCACGGCGCACAGCTGCTCGCGGGTGAGCGGGTCGCTTGGCCCGAAGGTGCCGTCGGCGTACCCATTGATCACGCCGTTGGCCACCGCCCAGTTCGCGGCACCGGTGTAGAAGGCATGCCCCGCGGCCAGGTCGGCCATGCCGGTGGCGTCCGTAGCCGTGCCGGCGTCGTAGGAAGCCGCCTCGTCTGGGTTGAACCAGCGCCACAGCACCACGGCCGCCTGGGCACGCGTCAGCGCGTTCCCGGGCCCGAAGGTCCCGTCGTCGTAGCCGGAGAACAGCCCCTTCTCAACGGCGGCGTACACGCTGTCGTGGAACCACTGGTTTTCAGGGTCGGACACGTCGGGGAAGGCCGGCGTGGGCGCCGGGTCATAGGCAACCCAGGTGATGGTGCCTCCGTAGTTGTGGTCCTGTCCGTCGTTCAGCAGGGCCTCCCAGGTGGCGTTGCCCTGGGGGTAGTAGGCGGTCAGGGTGTCGCCGTCAAAGGCGTCCGCGAAGTAGCTGGGAACATCCCCCGCGAAACGCACCGAGGCTAGGGACGTGCAGCCGTGGAAGGCGGGGTCGTACATATGGGTGACGCCCTCGGGGATGGTGACCGAGGCCAGGGACGTGCAGTCGTAGAATGCGTGGCCGTCGATGCGGGTGACGCCCTCGGGGATGGCGTAGTTTTCGCCGCTGGCGTTTGCGTAGGCCAGCAGGGTCCCTGCCTCCTGGGAGTGGTCGAGCCAAACGATATCCGCCTTGGCGATCAATGCCCGCCCATCGGAGCGGTAGGAGGCGTTGCCGGCGGATACCCTGATCGATGCCAGGGACGGGCAGTGCAGAAATGGGCAGCTGTCAATCTTTGCGGCGGAGGCGGGGATGCTCACCGAAGTCAGAGAAGTGCAGCTGCTGAAGGCGAGTTCGTCGATGCGGGTGACGCCCTCGGGGATGATCACCGAAGTTAGGGACGTGCAGCCGGAGAAGGTGCAAGTGCCGATGGATGTGACGCCTTCCGGGATGGAGACGCTTGCCAGGGACGCGCAGTTTTGGAAGGCGTAGTGCCAGATAGAGGTGACGCCCTCGGGGATTGCGTAGTTCGCGCCGCTGGCGTTGGCGTAGGCGGCCAGGGTCCCGGCGGATACCGTTATTGTTGCTATAGACTCTTCTATCTTAACATCGGACTTGGTGACAAGTGCACGGCCATCGGACCAGTATGCGGTGTTGTTCTCGGCGACGGAGAACGACGCCAGGGAAGCGCAGCCTTGAAAGGCCTTGTAGCCGATGGAAGTGACGCTGGCGGGAATGGTGACCGAGGCCAGGGACGTGCAGTCGTAGAATGCGTGGCCGCCGATGCGGGTGACGCCCTCGGGGATGCCAACAAATGCGAGGGACGTGCAGCCGGAAAAGGCGGAGCCGCCGATGGTGGTGACGCTCGAGGGGATGTCCACGCTTGCCAGCGCCGTGCAGCCGGCAAAGGCGGAGCCGCCGATGGATGTAACGGTCGAGGGGATGGACACCGATGCCAGGGACGTGCAGCCGTGGAATGCAGAGCTGCCGATGGAGGTGACGCCCTCTGCGATGGTAATCGTTTTAATGGCGTCACGATATGATCCCCAGGGAACGTTGTTGTAGCCACTAGTCATATCCCCGGTCCCCTGGATTTCTAGCGCGCCGGTGGCGGTGTCCAAGGTCCAGGTGAGGTTGGCGCCGCAGGTGCCAGACACCACTTCCTGCATCGCGAACTCGGGCCCGTCCGCCGACGGGGCAGGGGTTGCCAAGGCCGACGCGGGGCACAGGCCCGCGGCTAGCACAGCTGTCAGGGCGCATCTGGCCAGCTTGTTTCTGAAGGTCATCTTTTTCTCCTTTCACTTCTGCGCCCGACCTATCCGGGCGTATTTGCTCCTGGCGTCATCATGCAGACGCGGCGCGCTCCTTTGTTGCGCAACGGCGCGATTTGCTGCAAAGTGCTGGCGAACCGTAGATGCCCGCGAAAAGCCTATCGCTTTAGTGAAACTACGTTGAAGAAGGTGCTGGTGCCTAGTTTCAGGGTGTCGCCAAGCTGTATTTCCACCACGGGCGGAAGGGCGGAAGCGGGGCGGGTCTTGGACGGCTCTTCTATGGTTTCCCTGCTGCCGTCAGGGCGAATGATCCAGGAACCGTTGGTGGAACCTTGGCCCTGGGCAAACCAATAGGAGTCCTCGCACCATATGCGCAGATGGCTGCGGGACACATTTTCCTCTACGTCGTTGATGACGAAGCCTTTTGATTGCGTCCTGCCTATGATGGTGCCTTCGTCGCTTTCGCTGAGCAGATAGGTTTTGCCGATGGAGCCGTCCTTGTAACGGCGCTGCAGCGCTAAGGGCGCCAAACCTTGCTGGGTGAAGTCTTCTTCAAGGGGCTCATCTTGATCGAAGAAGGTTTTCGCGCGAAGGAACAGGCCGTTCTTTTTGGCCTCCGCTTCGTAGACTGCCACAGCTTGAGTCGGGTCCCCGTTGAACGCGGTTGCCAGGAACAGCATCAGGACGGCGGTGGCGGTGACCGTGGGGGTTTCGTTCGCGCGAAGGATGTCCTGCATCATGTTGCGGTACAGGTGGTGGTTGTAATTCCAGTCGGAAAGCGCCTGGACCATGTTGTCGGAATAGCGCCCGGAAAACGACTCCGTCAGCTCAGGGATGGTGAAGTTTGCGCGTTTCAGGTAGCTGATAAGGTTGCAGGCAGCTTTGTAGGGGCTGGTAAAAGTGTTTGGGCTTAGCTGGCGCGGGTCCTTTTGGATAATCTCGCGCGTGCGGAACGACTTCACCTGCGTCACACGATCATAGGGGCTGCGGTCTGCCCCTGCGGGCACCTCGCGCGATATCAGACGATAGTCGAAATCCTCATAACGCTTCGAGCCTGTCATTTCGCTTAGCACGCTGTACAACACGCCAATCGGCGTAGTCTTTGCCATGAGGGCCCCCTTTCAAAAGCTTGTTGCCCATTCTACAACAAGGCGTTCCAAAGGGTAGTGCGGTCGTTTTGTTTAGAACGATGCAAGCAACTTTTCTATTGCGCAATGCATGCGCATTGATGGGTGTGAATCTGGTCTCATCAAAGATTCGGCAACCCACCGTGCGGGGCTGCAAGGGAAAGGAAGCCATTATGATTAGCGTTGAATGCGGAAACCAACTTCAACTTTCGGTGCCGTTCGATCGGCGGCCGCTTTCTGCCTGGAAAGATACCACCGCGGGCATTCTGAACAGTATTTCCAGTGCTTCAGGCAAGTGCGCACAGTGTGTTGACGTTGTCGTTAAGATTGCGCAGATTAAAAGCCAGATGACCCAGGTTGTCAAACGGCGAAAGCATCTGATTGAGCCGCTGGGGACCGCCCTATACGAAGTTTCCAAGGACCACCCAGCCATGCGCAAGGGCCACGAAGCGGCTTACAACGCCATCGCCGAGTGCGACAAGCAGCTTGCCTTGCTGGAGGCCCAGGTTGAAGCGTATGCAGCGACCGTGCAGCCCTGGGTGCCCGTTGCTGCTTTAGCGGGAATGATGCCCGCTCTGCTTGCGGCAAGCCTTGCTCAGAAAGCCGCAGATTTTGAGCTAACAGTTCTCCAAATCTGCTCGGGGTTCTGACAGCGGTGGTACGATTAGAACCGTCCCCATCGTACCACCGCTGTCAGCGCGTCAGCCCTTACCGGCCCTTGTTCTTCTTGGCTTCCACTTCTTCGGGGGAAAGGGCGTTTTCTTCGAAGATTTCTTCTACGTCCATGCCGAAGGCGGTGTGCAGGCATTGCACGGCCTTGGCGCATTCGTCTTTGCCCACCACCACGGAAAGGCGGATGGGGCTGGTGCTGATGGCCAAGATGCTAATCTCGTGTTCGGCCAGGGTGGAAAAGGCCTTGGCGGCCACGCCCGGCGAAGACTTCATGCCCGTGCCCACCAGGCTTACCTTCGCGATGTTTTCGTTCACGTACACTTCCTGCGCGCCCAGTTCCGGCAGCAGTTCGTCTAGCGCGGCCTTCGCGGTGGCCACGTCTTTGGCGGGGCAGGTAAACGAAATGTCGGCCAGGCCGTCAGCGGCGGTGCCCTGAATGATCATGTCCACGCTTACGTTGGACGCGGAAAGCACCTGGAACAGGCGGCCGGCCACGCCGGTGATATCGGGCACGCCGCGCACGGTCACTTTCACTTCGGACGTGTCATGCGCAATGCCGGTGATGACGGATTTTTCCATGGTTGTCTCCTTAACAAGGGTTCCAGGCTCTTCTGAAAAGGCGGAACGCGAATGAATGACCACGTTGTACTTGCGTGCGAATTCCACGGCGCGCATCTGCAGCACGCCGGAACCTGCCGCGGAAAGCTCCAACATGTCGTCGTAGGAAATTTCATCTAGCTTGTGGGCGTGGGGGCAAACGCGCGGGTCGGCGGTGTATACGCCCACCACGTCGGAAAAAATCTGGCATTCGTCGGCGCCTAGGCCGTACGCCACGGCCACCGCGGTGGTGTCAGACCCGCCGCGGCCAAGTGTGGTTATGTCGCCGTTGTGGTCGATGCCCTGAAAGCCCGCCACCACGGCAATGCCGTCGTCGTGGATGCACTTCATGATGCGTTCGTTGTCCACGCTGACAATCTTCGCCTTTTCGTGGATGCCGTCGGTTTGGATGCCGGCTTGGCGGCCGGTGAAGCTCATGGCGTGCACGCCTAGCGCTTCGATGGCCATGGCCAGCAGCGTCATGGAAACCTGTTCGCCGGTGGAAAGCAGGCGGTCCATTTCGCGCGCGGGCGGGTTGGGGTTCAGCGCTTCGCACATGGACACCAAGTCGTCGGTGGTCTTGCCCATGGCCGAAACCACGGCCACCACTTGGTTGCCTTCGTTTTTCATGCGGACCAAGCGCTGCGCCACGTTCTTTATTCTGTCGGTGGTGGCCACAGAGGTCCCCCCGAATTTGGCTACTATCAATGACATTACGTTTTGTTTCTCCTAACAGTGGGCGTTTTTTGGACGCGCGGTAGGCGGCACAGGCCGCAAAACCGCACGTGGGCGCAAAACGTCAGGCGACACCGTCACCCGAATATGGAAGTATAGCGGTTCTTAGGGGTTGAAACGAGGTGCTACTATGTTTTTGGACGATTTAACACACAGGAGGTTGTTCCCATGGCTTGGACAAAGATTATGCCCGCGAACCCGGTGGTGGCCGTTGCCGGGGCCACCGGCGCGGTGGGCCGCGAAATGCTGAAGTGCCTGGAAGCGCTGGATTTCCCCGCTTCTGAAGTGCGCGCGCTGGCTTCGGCGCGCTCCGCGGGCAAGAAGGTGCCCTTTGCGGGCTGCGGGGCTGTGCCTGCAGGCGAACTGACGGTGCAGGAAATGACGCCCGAAAGCTTCGAAGGCGTGGACATTGCCCTGTTCAGCGCGGGCGCGGGCGTTTCCAAGGCGCTGCGGCAGGCCGTGGTGGACGCCGGCGCGGTGATGATTGACAACTCCAGCGCGTTTCGCATGGAACCCGACGTGCCGCTGGTGGTGCCCGAAGTGAACGGCACTGCGGCCGCCACGCACAGCGGCGTGATTGCCAACCCCAACTGCACCACCATCCAAATGGTGGTGGCGCTGCAGCCGCTGCGCGCGCTAGGGCACATCGACCGCATTGTGGTCAGCAGCTACCAGTCCGCTTCCGGCGCTGGTGCTAAGGGCATGGCGGAACTGGAAGACCAAACGGGCAAGCTGTTGGCCGGCGAACCGTTTGAGCCCGCCGCCTTCGCGCACCAGATTGCGTTTAACTGCATCCCGCACATCGACGTGTTCGTGGACGGCGACTACCTGAACGATGTGCCGGTCGGCTACACCAAAGAAGAATGGAAGATGGTGGCCGAAACCAAGAAGATCTTCGGCGACGAAACTGTGGAAGTGGCCCCCACCTGCGTGCGCGTGCCCGTGCTGCGCTGCCATTCCGAAAGCATCAACTTGGAATTCGACCGCCCCGTGAGCGTGGAAGACGCCAAGGCCGCCCTGGCAGCCGGCGAACACGTGACGCTAGAAGACGACCCCGCCAACAACGAATACCCCATGCCCGCCTTGCACGCGGGATCGTTCGAGACGTTTGTGGGCCGTGTGCGTCGCGACCACACCGTGCCCGACGACCGCGGCTTGGCCCTGTGGGTGGTGGCCGACCAGCTGCTGCGCGGCGCCGCCCTAAACGCCGTAATGATTGCCCAGCTGCTGTTGCCGTAAGGCGTGCGGCGCGGGCGCGGGCTAGGAGAACCTATGACTACCACGTACTTTTCGCCTGAAGAGGCGCTTCGCATTGCGGACGATTACTTGGCCGCCAACTGGGGTGCCATGGTGGAAGACATCGATGCGCTGGTGCGCATTCCCAGCTTCCGCGAAGCTGACAAGGCCGCGCCGGGTGCGCCTTGGGGACCTGGTCCGCGCGCAGGGTTGACGGCGGGCTTGGAGCTGGCGCAGCGCATGGGCTTTTCCGCCACCGACTTGGACGGGTACCTGGGATACGCGGACCTGCCGGGTGAAAGTGCCACGCAGGTGGGCATCATCGGGCACATGGACGTGGTGCCGGCTGGCCCGGGGTGGACGTTCCCGCCCTATCAGGTGTCGCGCAAGGACGGTTACCTGGTGGGCCGCGGCGTGGTGGACGACAAGGGGCCTTCGCTGATGGCCTTGCACGCCGTGAACGCGCTTCGCCAACAGGGCGTGCTGCCCTACACCGTGCGCTTCATCTTCGGCGCCGGCGAAGAATGCGGCATGGACGACGTGCCTTACTACCAGGCCGTTCAGCCCGACCCGGCCTTCCTGTTCACGCCCGATGCCGACTTCCCCGTGTGCAACGGCGAAAAAGGCCACTACGAAGGCACGTTTGTAAGCGCGCCGGTGGCGGACGGCTGCATTGCGGAATTCGAAGGCGGCCTGGCGGGCAACGCGGTTGCGGGTCAGGCGCAGTGCGTGGTGCGCGGCGAAGTGGGGGACTTCCCGGCGGCCGACGGCATCACGGTTTCGCAAGAAGCGCCCGGGCTGGTGCGCCTGTTCGCGCAGGGACGCAGCGCGCACGCTTCCACGCCTGCGCGCGGCGTGAACGCTATTGGCATGATGGTTGACTATCTGCTGGCGAACGCGCCGCTTGCGGCGGGGGAGCGGCAGTTTTTGGAGTTCGAACAGCAACTGATGGCTTCCACGGACGGTTCAACGTTGGGCGTGGCTTCGTGGGGTGAAGGCCTGAAGGACCTCACGCACGTGGGCGGTGTGATTACGCTGGCCAACGGCGTGCTCACCCAGTCCATAGACATTCGCTATCCTGAAACCGTGACGGGGGAGTGGTTAACCGAACAGCTTGTCGCCGCCGCTGCGCCGTTTGACGTGCAGCTGCAAGACGCGCACTTCCAGGTGCCCTTCCTGGTGGACGCCCAAAGCCCGGAAATCCAGGCGCTGCTGGGCGCGTATGTGCAGGTGACCGGCCGCGAAGCCGAGCCCTTCACCATGGGTGGCGCCACCTACGCCCGAGTATTCTCCAACGCCGCCAGCTTCGGCCCCCTGTTCCCTTTCGGGGAACATCCTGCCTGGGTGGGCCGCATGCACGGCCCCGACGAAGGCGTAAGCGAAGAAACCCTGCGCGAAGCCTTCCGCATCTACGTAGTGGCGCTGGCGAACCTGATGCGGCTGGAACTGTAAACCGCGGGCGCTGCCTTACGCTTCGCGGACGGCGTTGAATGTCCAGGCATTCAGGTTGATTTCCGTGATGGCGGTGCCGCAGTATTCGCAGGATTTGTTGCCCAGGTTCGTGATGGGCGCGCCACAGTTGGGGCAGTTTAGGCCCAGGGCCGCCAGTTCCGGGCTGGTCAGCTTGTCGGGGTCTTGGATGTAGACCAAATCGGTTTCCCAGCGCGACTGCTCCCACTTTTCGGTGTCGCCCTTCAGCGTTTCGCCGGCTTGGTCCTGCAACACGTGCTTGCTTTGCAGGGCGCACTGGAAGGTGACGATGCAGCGGCCGTTGCGCTTCACATAGCTGGAAATCTCCAGGCGATGCACTTTTATGCGGTCGTATTGTTCGACGTGCTCCACGTTGCGCAGCATTTCCAGGCGCAGCTTCAGTTCACGCTTCAGCTCCGCGTTGCCTTCGGTCAGCAGGTTCGCGTTGTTTTCGTCGATGCAGCGCAGGTAGGAGACGATGACGTTGCTGGCGCGGGCCTTCATGTCGTCGTAGTTGAACTCCGGGAAGTCGCGCTTGATGCGCTCAAGCGCCAGCGACGTCATGGACGAAAGCGATTTCGGCGTGGATTCGTATTCCGCTTCGGCCTTCTGCAGGCCTTCCATCAGGTTGTCGGTGCCGAACGCCATGCGCGAGATTTCGCGCGTTTTGCGCCGGATGACCAGCGCGATGACCGCCACCGCGCCAACGCCAAGCACCACCGCGCCAAGCGTGATAAGCGACGATACAATCTGCGGGTCCATGCGTTGCCTTTCTATGGGAGTGCACGCCTATTATGCGACAAGGCAGGTGCCCGCAACAAGAGCTGTTTTCGCGAAGGGTCCCGTGCCGGGCACGCTCACGGGTGGGGTGGCAGCAGAAGGGGAAAAACGGAATCAAATTTTCACTTCGTGGCAGCAGAAGGCGAAAGACGGAATTTCCTTACCCTCGTTCGCGGGAAACAGGTCAAGCCAATCTTCAAGATTGAGTACGTTCGTCAGCACGCAAGCTTTTGACCTGGGAAGATATATCCCGCTTAAAGCGAAAGAGTTCTGCAAAGGGCTCTTTCAGCATCGCTTGATTCCGTTTTTCGGCCTGTGCTGCCATCGCGCGCAAATTTGATTCCGTCTTTCACCTTCTGCTGCCAGCCAGCTTATGGGACCTTCTGCCCTTTGGGTTGCACGCCGTTCGAACCCCCGCGCCTTTTTCCCTATACTGTCACTCATGGGCAAGGCGAAGAACATACGCGCGGACGAGCTGCTGGTGGAGCAGGGCTACTTCGCGGATGCGGCTCAGG
Organism: Coriobacteriia bacterium; assembly: GCA_030523425.1. Lineage (GTDB taxonomy): Bacteria > Actinomycetota > Coriobacteriia > Coriobacteriales > Eggerthellaceae > JAUNIP01. The sequence goes on along the minus strand of JAUNIP010000053.1, from coordinate 1,388 downwards.
TGGCGCCGGCGGTGTACGCGCGCGAAGTACGCATCAACGACGTGTACATTTCCAGCCCCGCCGTAAAGGTGCCCGCCGACGCGAATATCTTCGTGAAAGGCGCGAAACGCTTCGTTTCTCGCGGGGGGCACAAGCTGCAGGGCGCGCTGGACCACTTCCAGCAAAGCGTGGAAGGCCTGCGGTGCATAGACGTGGGCGCCAGCGCGGGCGGCTTCACCGATTGTCTGCTGCAGGCCGGCGCCGCGCAAGTGACCTGCGTGGACGTGGATTACGGCCTGCTGAACTGGGCCATTCGCCAACACCCGCGCGTGGTGGTGTTCGAGCGCACCAACATCAAGCTGGCCGACCCCGCGCAGTTAGGCGCGCCGTTCGATGTGGTGGTAACCGACCTAAGCTTCATAGGGCTGGCGGGCCTGGCGCCCACCTTCGCCGCGCTGTGCCAACCGGGCAGCGTGTTCATTGGCCTGGTGAAACCCCAGTTCGAAAGCAAGCACGAAGAAACCGACGCCGGCGTGGTGCGCGACGAATCGGTGCGCCTACGCACGGTAGACGAAGTGAGCCAGGCGCTAGAAGCGGCGGGCTTCGAAGTGACCGGCGTGGTTCCCAGCAGCATTACCGGCAAGCGCGCCGGCAACCAGGAATATTTGCTGCGCGCGGTGAAGCGCTAGGCGCGTTACAGCCAGGTGACCGTTTCTTCCAGCGGCACGCGGCTGGTGTGGCGCGGGCTGGGACCGCCGTTTTCGGCGTCGGGCGTGCCCAGGTCCAGCAGCGCGTGGATGGCCACATTTTCCGGAATGGCGAAATCCGCGCGCACGCGCGTGTCGTCGAAGGCACCCAGCCAGCAGGTGGCAAGCCCCAGGTCGGTGGCCTTCAGCATCATGTGGACCAGCGCGCTAGTGGCGTCGTCCTTGCCGAAGGACCAGTCGGTGCCGCCCCAAAGATTATGCCGTGCAGCCACGTTTTCGTCCGAACCCACGATGAGCACCGCCGGCGCGCCGTAGCGGCACCTGGTAGCGGCGTCAATCTTTTCCAAGTCTTCCGGCTTGGTAACCACCCACACGCGCTGCGACTGCACATTCTTGGCAGTAGGCGCCAAGCGGCCGGCTTCCAAGATGGCGGTGATTTGCTGGACGGTAGGCACAGCTTCCGCAACGAAGCTGCGGGCGGAATAGCGCTGTTCCAGGGCTTGTTGAAGTTCCATGATGGGCCTCCTGTTGCGGGATTGCATGATGCCAGCATTGTACTCCTTGCGGCCGTGCGGCGGGGTGTGACGGCGGCGTGAAAGGCGGGTTTGCGACCCGTTTGACTTTCTGCCGAATTTTCCTTTTCTTTTCCGCTTGAATCTTCAATGCGAATGCAACACGTGGAATAAGTAGTGGCCCAGCGGC
>JAUNIP010000007.1 GCA_030523425.1 Coriobacteriia bacterium | reverse complement strand
TTCCAACTTTCGCCCTCTGCTGCCACTTTCCCCGAAAACCGTTCCAACTTTCGGCGTTTCCTGCCAGGCGGGGCCGCGGCCGGCCCACGCCCCAAGCCCGCCACGGCGCGCGTCGCCGAAGGCGAGGGTCCATGCCCCAAGCCGCCTGCCCTTCTTTTCCTTGCCCTAAGCCCCAGCGCAGCGCTCACATTGCGCCTCTTGCGCGCGAACCCGCGGCCTGCGAAACCCCCGCGTCGCCGAAGGCGAGGGTCCACGCCCCAAAGCAATGCACTTCCTTTTCCTTGCCCTAATAGCCCCAGCGCAGCGCTCCCGTCGCGCCTCGTGCGCGCGACCCCGCGACCCGAAAACCCCGCGTCGCCGAAGGCGAGGCTCCACGCCCCAAGCCGCCTGCCCTTCTTTTCTTTGCCTAATAGCCCCAGCGCAGCGCTCCCATCGCGCCTCGTGCGCGCGACCCCGCGACCCGAAAACCCCGCGTCGCCGAAGGCGAGGCTCCACGCCCCAAGCCGCCTGCCCTTCTTTTCCTCGCCCTAAGCCCCAGCGCAGCGCCCCCGTCGCGCCTCGTGCGCGCGAACCCGCAGCCGGCCCACGCCCCAAGCCCGCCACGGCGCGCGTCGCCGAAGGCGAGGGTCCATGCCCCAACAAGCCTGCCCTTCTTTTCCTTGCCTAAACCCCCAGCGCAGCGCTTCGGGTTCGCCCCGTGCGTCCGCCCAATGGGAGCAGTCCACGCTTCGAAGTAGACCTCTCCACTCCGGCCCCTGCGGGGCTTCCGGTCAAGGTGACACGTGCGCATGGCTTCGCCGCCTGCGGTCGAGGTGACACGGGCTCATGGCTTCGCCGCCTGCGGTCGAGGCGACAGGGGCGCATGGCTCACGCGCACTTCACGCTCCCAAGCAGCTCACGCAGTCCCCTAGGCACCGAAGACGCGCAGTTTCACCTTGGATTCTTCTAGCATGGACATGGCCAGTTCGTCCGGGTAGGGGTTCTTGTAGATGATTTCGGAAATGCCGGCGTTGATGAGCATCTTTGCGCACAGCACGCAGGGCTGGGTGTTCACGTAGATGCTGGCACCTTCCACGCTGATGCCGTAGCGGGCGGCCTGGATGAGCGCGTTTTGTTCCGCATGCAGGGCGCGGCACAGTTCGTGGTTTTGGCCGCTGGGAATGTTGAGCTGCTGGCGCAGACAGCCAATTTCGCCGCAATGTTTCAGGCCGCTTGGCGCACCGTTATAGCCGGTGGCCAAGATGCGCTTGTCGCGCACCAGCACGCAGCCCACCGCGCGGCGAATGCAGGTAGTGCGCGTGGCCACTTGGTCGGCTAAGGCCATGAAGTATTCGTCCCAACTTGGGCGGTCTTGGAAGTCAGCCATGTATGCCCCTTTCGCAGGCGATGCACAGTAGGGACATTATACGGCAAACGCAGCCAGTGTCACCCTGGTCGGGTGGCGCCAGGCCTTAGTATTCCAGTCCCGGGTACAGCGGGTGGGCTTCCAGTATGGTGCGCACCTGGGCGCGCACGTCGTCTTGGACCTGCGTATCTTGGGCGGCGAACACGGTCTTGGCAATGCAGGAGCCTACCACCGCGAAATCTTCGGCGGTCAGGCCGCGGGTGGTGGCAGCAGCCGTGCCCACGCGGATGCCACTGGTCACAAAGGGGCTGCGGGTTTCGCGCGGGATGGTGTTCTTGTTCACCGTCAGACCCACCGAACCCAGCAGGTTTTCGGCGTCCTTGCCGGTTATGTCAGCCGCGGTCAAGTCTACCAGGCACAGGTGGTTGTCCGTGCCGCCGGAAACCAGGCGCAGGCCGCCTTCCACCATGGCTTCGCCCATGACAGCGCAGTTTTTCACCACGTTGCCAATATAGGTTGCATATTCGGGCTGCTGCGCCTCCAGCAGGCTGACAGCTTTCGCAGCGATCACATGCATCAGCGGACCGCCTTGGGAGCCGGGGAACACCGCGCTGTTGATTTTTTTCGCCAGCGCTTCGTTGTTGGTCAAGATCATGCCGCCGCGGGGGCCGCGCAGCGTTTTGTGGGTGGTGGTGGTCACGATGTCCGCATACGGCACTGGGCTGGGGTGATACCCCGTGGCCACCAGGCCCGCGATGTGGGCCATGTCCACCATCAGCAGCGCGTCCACTTCGTTGGCAATGTCGCGCAGGCGGGCGAAGTCTATGACGCGCGGGTAAGCCGAGGCGCCGGCCACTATCATCTTCGGACGGCATTCCTTGGCCTGGACCAGCACCGCGTCGTAGTCAATCACTTCCGTTTGGTCGTCCACGCCGTAGCCCACCACGTTGTACAGCTTGCCGGAAAAATTCGCCGGGCTGCCGTGGGTCAGGTGACCGCCGTTGTCCAGGCTCATGCCCATGATGGTGTCGCCCGGAGTGATGGCAGCCGCATAGGCCGCGTAGTTTGCCTGCGCGCCGGAATGGGGCTGCACGTTGGCGAACGCGCAATCAAACAGTTCACACGCGCGCTTGATGGCCAAGGATTCCACCATGTCAACCTTTTCACAGCCGCCGTAGTAGCGCTTGCCGGGGTAGCCTTCGGCGTACTTGTTGGTGTTCACCGAGCCCATGGCTTCCATCACCGCACGCGATGTGAAGTTCTCAGACGCAATCAGTTCGATGCTTTCGCGCTGACGGGCCAGTTCCTGGCCCAGCAAATCGGCAATTTCGGGGTCTTGCGCCTTAACGTTTTCCAATGGCATGGTGGTTCCTTATCTTTGTGTGAAGCGCCTTTGCGGCGCGGCTTACCTTACTTGCTTTCGATGTCCATGATCTTTTGCACGCGGCCCGTATGGCGCCCGCCGCCGAATTCGGTGGCGAAGAATGTATCCAGGATGGCCTTGTTGTCTTCCAAGCTAACAAAGCGGCCAGAAAGCGTGATGACGTTGGCGTCGTTGTGTTCGCGGCACAGCGCGGCGAATTCGGTGGAGACTATGTTGGCCGCCCGCACGCCGTTCACCTTGCAGGCCGCAATGGCCATGCCGATGCCGGTGCCGCATACCAGCACGCCGCGCTGCGCGGTGCCGGCAGCCACATCTTCGCCCACCAGCACGGCGAAGTCCGGGTAGTCAACCCGGTCTGCGGACTGCGGGCCGCGATCAATGACTTCGTGGCCGCATTCGACCAGGTAAGCAGCCAAAAGTTGCTTTTGCTCGAAGCCTGCATGATCACTTGCAATGCTAACTTTCATAAGAAATCCCCCGTGAATTGGCCCTAGAATGAACGCACCGCACAAGGGTAGCGCATCATGCGCCCCTTGTGCGGTGCAGTCTTGAAAAGTTGCGGTAATTTATTCCGCTGTTAACCTTACTTCGAAAGCGTGCGCTTGATGGCTTCCTTCCAGCCGTCCAGGACTTCCTGCCGCTTCTGGTCATCCATGGAGGGCTCAAACACGTCGTCGCTGGAGCGCAGCGTCTTCAGGTAATCCACGTTGGGGAAGAATCCCGTGGTCAGACCGGCCAGATAGGCCGCGCCCAGGGCGGTGGTTTCGGTGTTTTGCGGACGGCGAATTTCCGCGCCCAGCAAATCGGCCTGGAACTGCATCAGGAAGTCGTTAGCCGAAGCGCCGCCGTCAACGTTGAGCGCTTCCACCTTCACACCGGAATCCGCCCGCATGGCGTCCATCAGGTCGTTCACCTGGTACGCCATGGATTCCAACGCGGCGCGCACGAAATGCGCCTGGTTGGTGCCGCGCGTGATGCCTACCACGGTGCCGCGCGCTTCGGAATCCCAATACGGAGCGCCCAAGCCCGTGAAAGCGGGAACCAAATACACGCCGCCGGTATCCGGCACGCTTTCGGCAATCTCTTGCGTGTCGGCCGCGTTTTCAACCATCTTCATTTCGTCACGCAGCCACTGCACCACAGCACCCGCCACAAATACGCTGCCTTCCAAGGCGTATTCGATGCCTTCGGTACCAGGAGCGCTGGCAGCAATGGTGGTGACCAAGTTGTTGTGCGAAGCGCACGCTTCGTGGCCGGTGTGCATCAGCAAGAAACAGCCCGTGCCGTAGGTGTTCTTCGCCTGGCCGGCGTTGAAGCAGCACTGGCCGAACAAGGCTGACTGCTGGTCGCCCGCCACGCCGCAGATGGGAATGCCCTGGGGCAGGTTGGGGTTGGACGTAGACCCATAATTGGCCGCGGAAGGAAGCACTTCGGGCATCATGGAAGCAGGGATGCCGAACAGGTCAAGCAATTCTTGGTCCCAGCAGCCTTTGTGGATGTCATAGAGCATGGTACGGCTGGCGTTGGTCACGTCGGTGGCATGCACGCGACCGTTGGTCAGGTTCCAGATAAGCCAGGTATCAATCGTGCCGAAGGCCAGCTTGCCGTCTTGCGCGTCCTGCTTGGCGCCGGGCACCGTGTCCAAAATCCACTTCGCCTTGCTGGCGCTGAAATACGGGTCGGGCAGCAGGCCGGTCTTGGCGGTAATGCGCGCGCGCAGTTCCTGGTCGTCGCCGCAAATTTCATCGATGACCGCGGCGGTGCGACGGCATTGCCACACAATGGCGTTGTAAATGGGCTTGCCGGTTTCGCGGTTCCAGATGATGGTGGTTTCGCGCTGGTTGGTAATGCCGATGGAGTCGATGTCGGAAGGCTGCAAGTTGTTCTGCGCCATCAGGCCCGCGAAGGTGCCAAGCTGGGTGGACAGAATTTCTTGCGGGTCATGCTCCACCCAACCAGGCTGAGGATAAATCTGCTCGAAGGGCTTTTGATCGACGTCAATCACCGTTCCGTTCTGATCGATGAGCATCGAACGGGATGAGGTGGTCCCTTGGTCAAGGGCTACAACGTAACGGGCCATAACACATCCTTTCTCAAAGAATAACGATGGCACCATGCTACCCGAAATTCATCGTTGGTCACGTCTAATATTTGCCTTGTGCATCCACAACGGCGGAACGGCAAAATAGTGCATCGAAAGTCTCTCGGCGGGCGATGCCGGATGCCTTTCGGGCGACCCGCTGCGCTGCCTGACATGTGAAATGGGGACGTAGCATTTTTCACATTTTGCTCCCCCAAAATGTGAAAAATGCTACGTCCCCATTTCACATACCGTGGCTCCAACAAAACAGCAATGTTTCACGTGAAACCTTTTCGTTGCGCCGTTCTGACGAACGGCGCCACTGCCCGACGCTGCCAACAATGGGAGACAAAAATCACGCGCCCTGGCGGTATGCCCCAACTGCTAAAGACTCCCCGCGGGGGATGGCGGATGCCTTTCGGGCGTCTCTGATAGCAAACAATGCTGCGCGAAGCGCAGCGGAATTAAAAAAACATGAGGCAGTGGAGCGCACGGTAAACCCTGCGCGCCAAGCGCAGGGTTTAAGCAGCGGAACGGGTCGCCCGAAAGGCATCCGGCATCACCCGCCGAGAGGACTTCGGAGCGTGATCTGCGACGGTTTACGCCTTCGCTATTTGGTTGATCCAGGAAAGGACGTCTTGGTAGACCTGCATGCGGTTGGGCTCTTGCAGGATTTCGTGGCGCATGCCGGAATATATTTTCACCTGCACGTCCTTCGCCCCGCCCGCAAGCGCCAGCTGGGCGGCGGCCGCCACGCCCTTGCCGTAGTCCCCCACCGGGTCTTGGTCGCCGGCCACATACAGAAGCGGCACATACCGCGGGATAAGGGCCATCAGATCGGCGTCGCACACTTCGGCGGTAAGGTCGGTTAGAACTGCGTAGCCGCCTGCGGTGAACATGTAACCGCAGTCGGGGTCGTTTATGTAGGCGTCCACCTTTTCCGGATCGGTGTTCAGCCAATCGAAGGGCGTGCGCGCGTCTGCCACGCCTTTGGAATAGGCGCCGTCGGCTAAGGAATGCAGCAGGTTGCTGTGGGTTTGGTCGCCCTGCACGCGCGAAATGGTGCGCGCCAAGGCATTGCCCGCCTTCGACGTTCCCACCGGCACAAACCCGGTGCCGCACACCACCACGCCCGCCAGGTTCTTCCCGTGGCGGCGCAGCAGGGCACGCGCCACGAAGCTGCCCATGGAATGGCCGAACACGAACACCGGCAGCGTGGGGTAGTCCCCCGCCACCTTTTCTTGCACGTTTTGCGCATTCGCCAGCAGCGTTTCCTTGCCGTCTGCGGGCATGTGCCCGCGCAGCGCCTGGTCAGGCTGGCTTAGGCCGTGGCCCAAGTGGTCGTGACCGCACACCACATAGCCATCCGCCGCCAAAAAGCGCGCGAAGTCGTCATAGCGGTCGATGTATTCCGCCATGCCGTGGATAAGCTGGACAACGCCTTTCAGTTCCGCGGGTTCTTGGGGCTTCCAGACAAACCCCCGCACCACCGAAGCGCCGTCGGCGGAATTTAGTTCGAAGGAAGTTTTTTCAACCGAAGCAGCCATGGCGGTTCTCCCGTCAGCTCAAGGCCAAAATGTCGGCGATGGTTATGGCGCCTTCGCGGATGATATGAGGGTGGTCGCCCGTGCAATCCACCACCGTGGAAGCCACGCCGCTGCAGGGCGCATCAGAGGCCACCACAGCTGCCAGCAGCTGTGCGAAGGCGGGGTCTACATCCTGGAAGCTGGCAGGCGGCTTGCGGCCGGCCACATTGGCAGACGTGGTGGCAAGGGGGCATCCCACCCCCTGCAACAGACGCAGCGCCGTGGCGTTGTTGGGCATGCGCAGCCCTATGGTGCCCACGTCCGACCGAAACGCCTGCGGCACGGCGGAGCTGGCCCGCACCACCAATGTAAGCGGCCCCGGCCAAAACGTTTCGGCTAGCACCTGCGCAAACGGGGGAACGCCGCTGCCATATTCCTGCAGACAGGAAACGCTGCCCACCAGCCACGCTATAGGCTTGCGTTCGGCGCGCTGCTTCAGCTGGTACAGAATGTGCGGCGAAGGGGCATGGCCCACCGAAACGCCCACACCGAACACGGTGTCGGTAGGAAAGGCGACCGGTTGGCCATCGCGCAAGCAAAGCACCGCGGTATCCACGGTAGATGCCGTAATGGTCATGGCAGGCCCCCCTTTCCTTGTCCAGAGGTCAACCCTGATTAAACTTTGAAGCAAAAGTGTAACATGCGCCTTCGCAAACGCAGCCTTAAACCAGTTGACGCCATTATCCTAGTTTAAGGCACATGCCACCGCGAAGCAGGGCTTGCAAGCACGTCATGTGCGCAAATCGTACTTTGTGCGGATGCGCTCCAGCTTCACCTTCCACGGTTCGTACAGCACCAGCAAAAACACCACCGTGGCGCCGGATTGCACGGCGTCGAACGGCAAGCCGGCGGCATAGGCAGCCACCAGCGCCGCAGGCGAAAACGGCTGCACGAAGCTGATGGCATACCACGTGTTCAAAAGCCACCCGTACAGCAAGCCCGAAAGCGCGGCGAACACATACAGCCACGGCGAAAGCTTCAGCTTGCCCAGCCGGCGCTCAAACAGCCCGCGGCATGCCAGCACACCTGCCATATAGCCAATAAGGCCCCAGGCATACATCTGCCAGGGCGTCCACAGCCCTTGGCTGAGAAAGAAGTTAGACACCAGCGCCGCCAACGCGCCCACCAAAAAGCCCGTGCGCCGGCCAAACACCACGCCGGAAATGATGCAGATGGCCGCAACCGGCTTAAAGCTGGGCACGGCGAAGAACAGCAGACGCCCCGCCGCAGCCAGCGCGCCTAGCACCACCGCAGGCATTATCTGACGCAAGGCCGGGCGGCTGGCTTCGAAACCGGCAAAAAACACCACCAAGCACAGCGCCACCACCGCCATGGTGGCAGCGGCAGCCTGCTGGACCTGGAAGTAAGCGCAGGCCATAAGCGCGGCCGGCACCGCAACCAGCGCAGGCACTTCCAAGGCGCGCAACGCCCGGCACAGGCGCGACTGCCCGGTGAGGACCACCTGTTGGGGAGCTTGCTGGGCGGCGGGCATGCGTTAGGCCTCCGCCGCTTCGCTTGCGCCTGCACCGCCCGAAGCGGCGGCCATGAAGGCTTCGGTGAAGGCATCGGCCACGGGGCGGTAGAACACGTTGCGCCGGAAGAAGTCCGCAGGCGCTTCTTCGCAGGCGGCTTGACCGTCAAACAGCAGCACCACGCGCTGCGCCACGCAGGCGGCGAAGGCAAGATTGTGCGTGGCGAACAGCACTGTGCCGCCTTCAGTGGCGAACTGACGTATAAGCTGGGCTAAGGCCAAGGTGCTGTGGGCGTCAAGCCCTTTGGCAGGTTCGTCTAGCAGTAGCAGGCCGGGCTTGGTCAGCGCCAGCTTTGCGAAGGCCAAAAGCTGCTGTTGGCCGCCCGAAAGGTCATAAGGGTGCTGGTGTTCGCAGGCTTGCAGGCCCAGGCGCTCCAACCAGCGCTGCGCGTCTTCGCGCCCATAGCCGCAGGGCTTGCTCCACTCCATCAGCTCGTCTAAGGCGGTGTCCTTCACGAACAGCGCCTTGGGGTCTTGCGGCAGCAGCGCCTGAGTGCGAAGCGCTGTGTTCGCCACCTTCCCGCGGAAGGGTTTCAGCACGCCGGCCACGGTGTTGAGCACCGTGGTTTTGCCGCTGCCGTTGCCGCCTACCAGCGCACATATGCTGCCGGCAGGAACACGCAGGTCCATCCCACGCAGGATGGGCGGGGCTTCGCGGGCATAGCGCACGTGCACGTCTTGCAGGGTTACCACCGCGGACCGCAAATCCGTGGGCGCAGGCCAGGCAGCGGGCACGTCGAAGGGCCTTTCGCGGAAGGCTGCCATGCTGCACGGCACCACCGTGCCTTCGCGCAGCAGCAAGGCCTGCGTGGCGTAGGCCGAAAACAGCTGCGGGGCATGGGTGGCAACCACCACGGTAAGCCCCAGTTCGCGGTTCAGGCGGAACAGGGCATGGCAGAAGTTGCGCTGCGCCACGGGGTCAAGCTGGGCGGTGGGTTCGTCCAACAGCAACACCTGCGGCTGCATCACCAGCACGCTGGCCAGGTTCAACAGCTGCTGTTGGCCCCCCGAAAGCTGGTTGACATCTTGGTGGAACCACGGCTGAATGCCGAAATAGTGCGCCACTTCGGCCACGCGCCGCCGCATTTCTTGGGGGTCCATCCCTAAGTTTTCCAAGCCGAAGGCCATCTGGTGCCACACCGAATCGCACACCAGTTGGTTTTCGGGGCTTTGCGCCACCATGCCCACCAGCGCACCACTGGCAGCCGGGCCCAAGCTTTCCAGCGCCTGGCCCGCCACCCGCACCTGGCCGCTGCGTGTTCCTACCGGGGCCAACACCGGGTGGGCGCAGCGCAAAAGCGTGGTCTTGCCGCTGCCGGTTTCGCCCACCAACACCACGAAGGCGCCTGCCGGCACGCTGCAGGAAACGCCTTGCAGCACCGGCGTACCTTCAGGGTATGCGAAGGAGAAATTATCGAATTCCAGGGCTACGCTCACCGGTGCAGCACCTCCAACACCGCCGGGACCAGCAACAACGCCGCAAAGGGCAGGTAAGCCACCGCCGGGCCAAAGCCGCTTATCACGGGGTAGAACGAAAAGCGCGCGCATGCCGCAACCGCGCACACCACGCATAGCGCAACAAGCGCCGCCAACAGCGCGCAGGCCGCAGCGTCAAGGATGCGGAAGCGTCGGCACGCATACGACGTGCGGCGCTTTGCCGCCCCCCAGCCCCGCGCGCGCACGGCGTCGGCCGATTCCAGGGAATCTTCCATGCCCCAGCTCATCAGCACCGTCAGCTGGCGGAATCGGTCGCCCATCCCCCGCACGGGCGCGTTGCCCGCCGCGGTGCAGGCGCTGCGCACCTGATGAATGCGGGTGCCGCGGCGCAAAAACTGCGGCACCAGCCGCATGCTCATGGTAAGCAGCAGCCCCACGTTAGGCGCCACCGGGCCCAACAGCGCCATGACGTTGCTTGACGTAAGCACCTTTGCCGCGCAGCTGAACCACTGCAGCATGGCCACCAACAGCCCTCCCATGCAGGCGCCGAAGGCCACGCTTTCAAAGGAGATGCAAAAAGGCCCCAGCCGGAACAGCACCGTAGATCCCGCCGAGGAAAGCACGGCGTTCAGCAGCGTGGTCAGCACCAGCAGCACACCCACCTGCCACGCCAACTGCCGCCCCGCAACGCCAAAGCCGCTCAGGCGGCCGTGCAGCACAAACCCCACCACGGCGGACATACAAACGGTCACAGGATTCAGCACGCACATGGTAAGCCCCAGCACCGCCGCAAAATACAGCGCAGCGAAGGCTGGATGGAAGCCTTCGAACAGGGTGGTTTCGGCAACGGCGGGTGCGCTGCGGGGCGCAGAGGCTGCATCCATGGCGCACCTACACGTCCTGGCCCATGTTCAGGGTGTACACCCACAAAACATATTCCCCGCCCTGCAGCATGTAGCGCCCGCAGGACATGCCGGGAAAGCTGCCGTCAACGGAATACATCCAGCCGCTGCCGGGGTATCCGCTCAGCTTTTCGGCCAAGCCGTTGATAGACGAAATGTAGGAGCTGCCTCCGCCCACGGAAACGCCCGTGGCCAGCAAGGCGTCATATACCGAAGCGCCCTGCGGCACTTCCACCTGCGCGTTTGCCAGGGAAGCCGGGTAGCCCGGTGCGCGCGAACTGTCAACGCATACCGTCACGGTTATGGTTTGCGTGGCAGACGGTGCGGGTTCAGGCTGCGGGGTTGCGCCGCCGCCGGAGCCACCCGAACTGCCAGAGCCGCCGGAACTGCCCGAGGAAGGCAGCTGGGAATGCCCGCCCGAAGCCGCGCCTGCGGATTCAGATTCCTGGGAACCGGCCGCCGGGGCCTGCTGGGACGTTGTCGTTTGCGGCGAAGACGCAGCAGCTGCCTGGCTTTCGCCCGCACCCGCACTAGCGCTAGCGGCGTTGCCAGCGTTCGCGTTCGCGGCTTCGTTGGTGGCAGCCACAGGCGTCCCGCCCGCGGCCGAAGACGCAGCGACATTCGCGGACGCAGCGACATCTTCGCCCGCCCCCTGGGCCGCACCCGCCGCCGCTTGGTTGAGAACCGCTTCAGGCTGTGCCTGCGGGTTGGCAAGGCCAAAGCCCACCACCGCAATAAGGGCGCACAGCACCACGGCGCCAAGGCCTAAAGCTATGCCCTGCTTCCTGGAAACAGAAGAAGGGCCCGGTGCTGTTTCGCCAACACCGGGCCCGCTTAACGCTTCGGTTTCTCGAACTGAAGCAGGAGCTATCCGTTCATCGAGCGCGTCCTTGGGGATGCGCCCCGGCTCCTGTTGTTCGACCATACGCTATCGGTTCACCTTGTCCCTAGAACGGCTGCGGAAAGCGAAGAACAAGGCCACCGCCGAGCAGACGGCCAAAATGCCGAACGTCATGAACAGCGGGAAATTCGCATCGCCCGTGGCAGCCGTAGTGCTCTTTGCGGTGTTCGTGTTGGTGTTTTTGTTGGGGGTGGGGTTCACCTCAGGAACGAAATCAAGCGCGTTGACAGCAGCTTCAGCATACGAGGAACCATTCACCACCTTTTCCTGCATTTCCTTATACACGCCCAAGGCCTCCAACACGGTGGCGGCGGTCATGGGCTCGTCGTACTGCGAAACGGCCTTGTAGCCGTCCAGCGTGGCGTCTGCCTGCTCAACCAGGTAACCCAGCAGGTCAGAACCGGTTACGGCATTGGTGTAAGCAACAGGGTTTTTGCCCATGGCCACCAGCGCGGTAACCACCGCAGCGGTGGCGTCAACGTCGCTTGCGCCTTCGCTGAACAACCCGGCAATGCCGCCGTCATAGTTAACGGCTTCCGCGAAAGCCGCACAGGCGGCGTCCAGCGTGTTCTTCAGCTTTCCGTCAGCGGTGAAGTTGGTGTTGTCGTAATAGGGCGCCAAGGCCAACACCGCCTGGGCAGTGGTTTGGTAGTCAGGGCCCATGCCAGAATCGATAATCGCGGCGTCTTTCCAATAAGACAACATCTGCGAGATGAGCTTCGTTAGCATTGCCTCGTTTTCATCTGTGTCTTCCATTGTGTAATTCAAGTACACAGGCAAAATCCACACCAAGTCATACAGGCTTTCATCGTCCTTCATGGCCTTTTCCATCTCAGCTATCAAGTCGTGATGGTTCTCTGGATCAACCAGCGAGTTGCCGTCCTCGTCAATCTCTGCAGCGTCCATATCAGAAGCCGTAAGGGCCAAAATGTAGCGAGCGATAAGGCCGGCGCTCATGCCATCGGGGTTGGCGGCCCGGGCGGCCTTGTAGTTGGCGATGATGGCATCGCTGTCAACATCGCCCGCAAAGTTCAGGTGGTACAGGCCGTAAGCGGCATAGTCGGTGGAGGCAGTCTTAGCGCTGCCAGCCGTGGAAACGGGGATGTTCGCATCCTTGCCGCCGGTCTTGAAGCGGTTCGCCAGGTTTTCGGTTAGCTTGCTAACAAATTCTGCGTCATAAACGTTCTTCTGGAACGGGTCCTTGATGGTGGTGTCGTAAGCAAAGGCGTAGTCCGCGGCACCGTATACCAGCACGTAATGCTTGCCAACTTCCACCGCGGAAGCAAGGTCAGTCACGGTCACGCCAGTGTCGGTAGAGGAATACGACCACACCTTGGGAGTATCGGCGGAAGGATCCTGCAGCAGTCCGGCAACCCCGATCAGCTTGTTGGAGTCCGTGGCGTCTACGGTGTACACCTTCGAGCCTGTCTTGCAGTCAGCTTCCGGCCCCTCGGTGAAACCGGCGGCCTGCAGCAGGCCGGCCACGGTGGCGGGTTCGACCACTTTCACACCGGCGTTGTAGACGGCAGAAACCGTGGTGCCGCTGGCGTCCACAATGGTAAGTGCAACGTCGATGGTATCCCCTGCGGCCAGCAATTCAGCGCTGGGGGTTTCTTCAGTGGTGACAACGGCCTCTTCGTTGGTTGTGGGATCAGCCACATTTTCCGCCTGCGTGGAAGCTTCCACCACGTCCGGCGTGGCTTCCAAGGTGGCCTCTGCCAGGTTGGCAGTTTCCAAGTTGGCGGCTGCCGATTCGGCGGCAACCTCAGGCGCTTCGGGTTCTTGCGCGCCTAAGGCGGCCGGAACGCTGGCGAAGCTGATGAAGCTGGTTGCCAAGGCAACCGAAACCAGCACGGCGATCAACTTGTGTAACAACGAAGTGCCTTGGGACATAAGCTGCGTTTGTTGTTTCATTATCCCTTTTCCTTTCTTTTCTCCGCATGTCCTACTTCACCAGAAGAAGGACAGCGAAAAGTGGCAGCCTACACATAACCTTATGTGCACGCAGCCCATTTTCGCTACGCGGTCAGCTGGCGTTTCCGCCAGGCGCTTGCCAAGGTGACCCGCCTTGGCCGGCAGCACGCTTCCTGGTTGGTGTTCTGACTGACCGGCAAACCCGGATCACAGTGGCGGCACCGCGCGGGATTTCCACCCGCTTTCCCTTTCCAGGACGTCTTCTTCCAAATGCGCATTATCGCATACGAGGGTAATGATACTCCTAATACCTGAAGAAAACCCAAGGTTCCAAGCAATTGTGGAAAAATGGTGAATAACTTGGGGGGAACGCCCCATGCGGTGCGCCTGCGGTTTGGGCTACACGCGTGCTAGAACGTGCGCAAATACGCTTTCAGGGTGCGCAGGGCGTAGGAGTCGCCGGCGGCTTCCAAGGGGTCGCGACGGCTTTCCTTGGCGTATACCTTCTGTCCCATGGCAGTCGGCATGGCCGAACAGCGCACGGAAAGATCGTCCATGTACGCGAAACGATCCAAACCCTTCTGGATATAGTCTTCCAGCGGCATGCCTTTGAAATCCAAATACAGGCCTATTTCGTGCAGCACTATGAACAGCATCAGCAGCTGGTCGGGCTTCAGGCGGCTCTTCTTCACGGCCTTTTCCGGCATGCGGTCGGCAATCAGGTCGCTCATCACCACCAGCGCCGCCTTGGTGGACGGGTTGAACCGCTCAATCTTTAGGTACAACGCCGTGGTTGCGGGCGGAACGCGCAGGTAGGGGTCCTGTTCCACCACCCATTGCTCGTCTTTTTCCGTCAGGCCGTCAATGAAGCACAGCGTGTTCGCGCCGTCGTCTTCTTCCACCACGGGAATGTCCAGGTTGAATTCCTGCAGCACCTGGGCCGTAAATTCGTTGACCGTCAGGTTTTTCCACGTTGTCCAGTTGATCATATGTTTCCCCTAACGCAAAAGCGCCGGCCGCCGCATACGGCCGGCGCGCTTGCCACATCCTTAGAACTTGCCGCCGCTTGACCCGCCGAAACCGCCTGAATCCACGGTAGAGCGGCTGGCCGCTTCCTTTTGCTCGTGCGTCTGGATGCACACCACCACCGTGGTGCGGAAGTCGTCGCTGGCATCCTGCAGGTCAAACGTGCCGGCATCCAGATAGTTGTCGGCTTCTGTGGCTTCCACGGCCGACTTCATCTTCGCACGCTGCGCACCCGCTACGGCACCGCCGCCGAACAGCGCCGCCACGATGCCTGCGATGATGGCCATGAGCGGGCTGGTGGGCTCTTCGTAGGGTTCGCCGTTTTGGGTGTAGTACGTAAGCGCGGTGTTGCAGCGATTCAGATACGCTTCGCCCGCGCCGTTCCAGTCGTCGTCGTGCAGGTAACTGGTCACGTCGTCTTCCAGCACGCCAATATAGTTGTCGGTGAAGGCATTCACGCCCTTGCCGTATGTGATGGTCACGTAATCGCGCGAATCAACCGCCACCAGGAACATGATGCCGTCGTGGCCGCTTCCCAGCCCCAGACCTTCTTTCTGATAGATGGCCTTGGCGCATTCGCGCGCCGAAGCGTACGTGCCCAGGTCGGCGATGTAATACAGGTACACGCCAACGCCGGATGCCTGAGAAATGGACGCCGCCTTGCTTTCCAGCGCCGCGGCCTCAGACGAACTGAGCGCTTGCTTGCGATCCTTCACGTACGTGCCTTCCGCGAAGGCAGCGCTGGCAAACACCGAAAGGGCAAGCGCCACGGACACAAGAGTGGCCAAAACGGCCAAAGAAACGGATTTCAACGTCTTTTGCATACTGGCACCCCCCTACCTGAAAAAGATAAACACGACGACGAACACAATGATGAACAGCAGTATGGCCGGCAACAAGAAGAACAAAGCCTGCTTCTTGCCATCGATGGGCAAGTCGCCAATCATCTTGCCGGTTTGGCCGTTCATGGCGAACAGGTAGTCGTTGTCCTTCCACCGCGTGTGCAGCATCCACACCGGCAGCAGCGCATAATGCACGGCCTCCAAGTCGGCGGAGATGGACTTCTGCTCCGGAACCACGTTGTCATAACCGGTAACGGTGCTGGCCAACGCGGTGATCACGCTGTTTTCCATGCGCCCGGTGGCACGGTGCTGCATAGCTTCGGCATCTTGGTCGTAGCGTTCGGCCGCAAAGCCCGGCAGGTAGGCCACGTTGAAGGGCTGCAGCTCGCTGAAGTCGTAGGGTTCGATGGCGTCCATGTGGGCATCGGGCATCTTGGACGACCCGTCGGCCGGGATGTTGCGGAATTCCATATTTCCTGTGCGCGAAACATCAAAGATGGACGTTTCCTGCATGGTGTCGCCCCTGCCGTCCACCCACGTGCGGATGCGTTCGCCGCGGTAGGTAACCGTGCCGTGCGCGTTGTAGGTGTACAGCCAAAACGGCACGTACACGCCTTGGATGTGCTCAATGTGGTTGCGGTCGGTGAAGGCGCGCGGCAGCAGGCTTTTTCCCCTGTAGTGTTCCTGCAGGCCCGCTATGGCCTGGTCATGCGTCAGCTTGAACGGGATGATGTAGTCGGGCTTCATGGCGCCCGTCACCTGGTTGGGAATGATGTCTTGGTTGCCGCAGTAAGGGCATTCCGTGATGGCGGTGGTACTGTCCACCAGCAGTTCCGCCGCGCACGACCGGCAGGTGTAGGACACCATGTTCTCTTCGGAAGCCGTGGTCCAGGGCGCACGGTCTAAGAAGGCCTGGATGGGGTCGCCTTGGGGGGTGGCGGCGTTGGCGGCAGCTGCGGGGGCTGCCCCGGCGGCTGCGGCACCTTCTGCGCCAGCCTGATCTTGCGCAGCGCGGGCGGCTTCCTTGGCGGCATTTTCTTCGGCCTTGGCATCGGCCTTGGCCTGGCGCTGCGCCATTATCTGCTGGATTTGCTCTGCCGTGAAGGTTGACCCGCAGTATTCGCAGGCCAACATGCCTGTTTCGGCTTGGAACTTCAACGGACCATTACAAGCCGGACACTGATAATTCACCGATTCGCTCATAAGTGCCCTTTCACCCGGGGTGTGAACAATATCGGTTTCATTGTACACGTTCTAAGGGCAAGTCGGGGTGGGCTGGGCAGCAAAAAACCCGACTCCGCGCGGGGCGGAGCCGGGTCATTCGGCACGGAAAATTTACAGCAGCTTCAGGGCGCCGGTGGGGCATCTGTCTACGCACAGGTGGCAGTCGGCGCATACGGTGGCCACGTCCACGTTGGCGAACTCGGGCGCAATCACGGTGTGGGAACCGCGGTTAACCAAGCCTAGCAGGCCCTTGCCGGCCACGTGCTTGCACGTGCGCACGCACACGTCGCACAGAATGCATTTGCCCTGGTCGCGTTCGATGGCCACCAGTTTGCGTTCCTTGTAGGCCGCATGCTTGGCGCCCGCCAGGCGCTCAGGCTGGATGGCCTGCAGGTTGGCACAGCGAATGAGCGAACACTCATGGAAGTCGTGGCAGCCGCAGCGCAGGCAGCGGTCGGCTTCCCCGCGGGCGTCTTCTTCGCTGAAGCCCTTGATCACCTCGTCGAACGTGCGGGCACGCGCAGTGGCGTCCAGCTTGGGCATTTCGGCGCGCGGGCGGCGCGGCTCGTCGGCGAAGTCTTCGGCGGTCTTTTCCGTCTTCGACCAGTACGGCTCGAACTCCGGTAGGTCGTATCCGGCCAGGTAGGCGCAAATGCCCGCCGCCGCACGGTTGCCTTCGGCTATGGCGTCGATGGCAATGGAAGCGCCGTCGTTGGTGACGTCACCCGCGGCGAACACGCCTTCCAGGTTCGTGGCGCCGGAAGTGGGGTTGGCCACCAGCCACCCCCACTTGTTGGCTTCCACCTGCTCAAAGCCATCAAGTACGGCCGCCTGTCCGATGGCCGCAATCACGGTGTCCACAGGCAGGTCCTCAAAGGCGCCTTCCACGGCCACGGGGCGGCGCCGACCCGAAGCGTCGGGTTCGCCTAGCTCCATGATCTGCAGCTTCATGTTGGTCACATGGCCACCTTCGCCCTGGATTTCAGCCGGGTTGGTCAGCCACTTGAACACCACGCCTTCGTCGATGGCGTCCTGGATTTCCATGTCTTCGGCGGGCGCCTGTTCGCGCGTGCGGCGGTACACCACATACACTTCTTCGGCCCCGCAACGCAGCGCCGTGCGGCAGGCGTCCATGGCGGTGTTGCCGCCGCCCACCACAGCCACGCGTTTGCCCAGGTTGGGGATGGTTCCTTCGTTCACTTCGCGCAGAAAGTCAATGCCGCCTACCACGCCTTCAAGGTCTTCGCCCGGGCAGCGCACGCCGCCGGCCTTCCACGCGCCCACGGCAATCAGCACGGCGTCGGCCTGCGAACGCAGCGCGTCAAGCGTCACATCGGTGCCCACGCGCACGCCCGTGTGCATGCCCACGCCCAGCGTTTCGATGGCCGCCACTTCGCGCGCCAGCACTTCGGCCGGCAGGCGGTATTCGGGAATGCCGTAGCGCAGCATGCCGCCCATTTCGGGCATGGCGTCGTACACATCCACGGCGTGCCCCGCCACGCGCAGGCGGTACGCCGCGGCCAAGCCGGCCGGGCCGCCGCCCACAATGGCAACCTTCTTGCCGGTGTCAGCCGCCACTTCGGGCACGAAGGGGTTCGCGGAATTCATGTCGTTGTCGGCCGCGAAGGCCTTCAAGAACGCGATGCTTAGCGGCTGCTCCACCAGCCCGCGGCGGCACGCGCCTTCGCAGGGATGCGGGCACACGCGCCCGATGGACGCCGGCAGCGGGTTGGTTTCCTTCACTATACGCACGGCTTCGCGGTCATTGCCTTCGCGGATGGCCCGCAGGTAGCCCTGGGCATCCGTGTGCGCGGGGCATTCCAGTTCGCAGGGGCCCTTGCAGTCGCCGGTGTGGTCGGCCATCAGCAGCTCCATGGCCACTTTGCGCACCTGCTGCGTGCGGGGCGTGTTGGTTTGCACCACCATGCCGTCCCACACGGTGGTGGCACACGCGCGCATCAGCTTGGGGCGGCCTTCCACCTCCACCACGCACAGGCTGCAGGCGCCGTAGCGGCCCAGATCCTCTTCGAAGCACAGATGCGGAATGTCAATGCCGGCCTTCAGCGCCACGCTCAGCAGAATGTCGCCCGCGTTGCAGGTAAGTTCGCGCCCGTCGACGGTAATGGTTATGGTTTCCATGGTACGCCCTCCTATTCCACTACCACGGCGCCGAAGCGGCAGGCTTCCGCACACTGGTTGCAGCGGATGCACGCCGCCGCGTCAATCACGTGCGGCTGCTTCTTTTCGCCCGATATGGCGCCTACCGCGCACTTGCGCGAACACAGCGTGCAGCCCGTGCACTTTTCGGGATCGATGGAATACGTGCGCAGCGCCGGGCATTCGTGCGCCGGGCACTTCTTGTTGCGGATGTGCTCTTCGTATTCTTCGCGGAAGTAGCGAATGGTGGTCAGCACCGGGTTAGGAGCCGTTTGGCCCAGGCCGCACAGCGAAGCGCTGCCCACCATGGCGCACAGCTCTTCCAGCAGCTCGATGTCGCCTTCTTGGCCTTCGCCTTCCACTATGCGCGTCAGAATTTCTTGCATGCGCTGGGTGCCCAAGCGGCACGGCACGCACTTGCCGCACGATTCGCTGGCGGTGAAGTCCAAGAAGAACTTGGCCATGCCCACCATGCAGGTGGACTGGTCCATGACCACCATGCCGCCCGAGCCCATGATGGCACCCGTGGCGGAAAGGGCCTTGTAGTCTATGACGGTGTCCATCAGGCTGGCCGGCACGCAGCCGCCGGACGGACCGCCCATCTGCACGGCCTTCAGCTGGCCGTCATTTTTCAGGCCGCCGCCTATGCCGAAGATGACATCGCCAAGCGTGGCGCCCATGGGAATTTCCACCAGGCCGCCGCGGCGGATTTTGCCGGTAAGGGCGAACACCTTCGTGCCCTTGCTGGTTTCGGTGCCCATGGCCGCATACGCTTCGCCGCCGTGGTTGATAATCCACGTGACGTTGCCGTAGGTTTCCACGTTGTTGATGTTAGAAGGGCTTGCCAGATAGCCGTTTTCGGCCGGGAAGGGCGGCTTCACGCGCGGCATGCCGCGTTCGCCTTCCATGGAAGCTATCAGGGCGGTCTCTTCGCCGCACACGAACGCGCCGGCGCCCTGCTTGATGGTCATGTCGCAGGAAAAGCCCGAACCCAGGATGTTTTCGCCTAGCAGGTTGGCTTCGCGGGCTTGTTCGATGGCAATCTGCAAGTGCTTGATGGCCAGCGGGTATTCCGCGCGCACGTACACCAGCATGTGCGTGGCACCGATGGCATAGGCGCCTATGAGCATGCCTTCCAGCACGCTGTGGGGGTCGGATTCCAGCAGCGCGCGGTCCATAAACGCGCCGGGGTCGCCTTCGTCGGCGTTGCACACCAGGTACTTGTTTTCGCCCGGATTGTTGCGCGCGGCGTTCCACTTGAACCACGTGGGGAAGCCCGCGCCGCCGCGGCCCGCCAAGCCGGACGTCTTCACTTCTTCGATGACCTGTTCGGGCGTCATTTTGCCTAGCACGTGGCGCAGGGCGCGGTAGCCGCCGGCCTGTTGGTAAGCTTCCAGGCTGGTGGGATCTATCAGGCCGCAGTGGCGCAGGGCTATGCGGGTTTGCTTGGTCAGAAACTCCTGGTCATCGCTTTGGATGCACAGGTCTTGCACGCCTTCCAGGTTGCCCGTGCGCACGGCCTGAGCAATGGCTGGCGCGTCTTCGGGCGTCACGTGCACCAGGCGCGCCTTCAGCGTGTCGTCGTCGGCGTAGATGTCTACGATGGGCTCTAAGTAGCACATGCCAATGCAGCCCACGATGCCTAACGTGAAGGTGTCTTCGCTGGTCATGGCCGCTTGCAGGGCGGCGTGTACCTTGCCGGCGCCCGCGGCAATGCCGCAAGATCCTTCGCCTATCTTTACGCGCATGGGGCACCCCCTTCCGTGGTGACGGCTGGCGCGGCGGCTTCGGCCGCGCGGATGTCGTCCAGAATGCGAATGACCGCGGAAGGCGTTAAGTTGCCGTGCGCTTCGCCGTTGATGGTTATGACGGGCGCCAAGCTGCAGCAGCCCAGACACGCCACGTCTTCCAGCGTGAACAGGCCATCTTCGGTGGTCTGCCCGCTTTCGATGCCCAAATGTTCTTGGATGGTGCGGCTGATAACCTGCGACCCGTTCACATGGCAGGCCGTGCCCTGGCACGACATGATCAGGTACTTCCCTATGGGCTGCAACCTGAACTGCGAATAGAACGTGGCCACGCCCATGGCGTCGGCGGGGCTAACGCCCACCTGGTCCGCCAGGTAATACAGCACGTCCTTCGGCAGATAGCCATAGATGTCCTGTGCGGCCTGAAGCAAGGTTATCAGGTTGTTCGGATTGCCGCCGTATTCAGAAACGGCCTGGTCAAGCAACGACAAATCGCTTTTCCAGCCGAACGTGGTTTCGTCGTCCATCTGCAACACCCCCTGTTGCATATCTAGTCCAGTAACAAACGCAAGGCGTATTATTCCACACTCCGCGGTGCGTGCAGGCCCCAAAACATCCGCTTTGTGGAATAATTTTTTCACCTGTAACATACGGGCTATTTTGTTCATTTGCGCACGTCATGTGCTTTTCGGCGTAGCACCGCCCGGACAAGTGTGCCGCCTGCGCTGCCCCGCTGCGGCCCATTATGCGCTATGCTGGACATGTCATGGCAACCTACGGAAAAAGGAGTGATCCATGAATATCACCATTACGGGCCGCAAGATGGCCGTCACGGAAAGAACCCGCGATTACGCCCTGGAAAAGATTGGGGATTCCTGCAAGGTTATGGACATCGACCCGCTGGATGCGGAAGTGGTCCTGCACGTGGAAAAGAACCGTTCCAACCCGCGGCTGTGCTGCTGCGAAGTCACCCTGCGCGCGAAGAACCACATCATCCGCGTGGAGGAAAGCGACGAAGACATGTTGGCCGCCATAGACGTGGCCGCCGCGAAGGTGGAGCGCCAGCTGCGCAAATTCAAGACGAAGGTGGTGGACCGCCGCGTGCAGGTGCAGCAGGAGGCCGCCATTGAATCGCGCAGCCGCGAAGCCGGCGAAGAGCTTGACCTTGACGCCCTGATGGCCGACCTGGCCGCCGAAGACGAAGAAATTGTGCGCGTGAAGGAAATTGAGTTCGTGCCCATGACCGAAGAGCAGGCGCTCATCCAGATTGACCTGTTGGGCCACGACTTCTTCGCCTACACCGATCGCGACACCAACCTGGTGAACGTGCTGTACCGTCGCAACAACGGCGGTTACGGCCTGCTGAAGCAGAAGGACTAGCGGGCGGCTGCGGGCCGTCAACCGGTTGCTTCGGGCGCCCTGCGGGGCGCCCTTTTTGCGCACCGACGTAGTAGAATGCAACAAGAGTCCCGGCGGCCCGGCGAAAGGAGCGGCAGTGAAGGTTTCCAAGGTTGCGCTTGCTGCGCTTGCGTGCGCGGTTGCCCTTGCGGCCGCGTTAGCCCTTGCAGCCGTGGCCCATTGGACGGCCCCGACAGACGCCGCTGCGGCCGCGCCCCAGGCCACTAGCACGCCTGCAGCCGCGGAAGCCCAGCCCGCCAGCGCGTCTACGTACCTGGCGCGGCCTTCCACCAGCGGGCAGCTGCAGGTGGTGGGCACCCAGCTATGCGATGCCGCCGGCAATCCTGTGCAGCTGCGCGGCGTGAGCACCCACGGTCTGGCATGGTTCCCGCAATACGTGAACCAGCCGCTGTTCGACGAGCTTTCCACCCAATGGGACGCCAACGTGGTGCGTTTGGCCCTGTACACCGCCGAATACGGCGGCTACTGCGAAGGCGGCGACCAGCAAGCCCTGAAAGATTTGGTGCGCTCCGGCGTGAACTTCGCCACCCATGCCGACATGTATGTGATTGTGGACTGGCACATTCTAAGCGATGGCAATCCCCTAACCTACCTTGACCAGGCAAAAGCCTTCTTCGCCGAAATGAGCGCCAGCTTGGCGGGCAACGACAACGTCATCTACGAGATATGCAACGAACCCAACAGTGGCACCACCTGGGACCAAGTGGTGGCCTACGCCAACGAAGTCATCCCCGTGATCAGGGCAAACGCCCCCAACGCGGTGGTGTTGGTGGGCACCCCCACGTGGTGCCAGGAAGTGGACAAGGCCGCCGCCGCGCCGCTGGCGTTCGACAACCTGATGTACACCTTCCACTTCTACGCCGCCACGCACACAGGCGCGCTGCGCCAGACCATGGCGGCCGCGCAGGACGCGGGGCTGCCCATCTTTGTGAGCGAATATGGCATCTGCGACGCTTCGGGCAACGGCGCGCTGGATCTTGACCAGGCCAATCAGTGGATTGCCACGCTGAACGCGCGCGGCATCAGCTACGTGAATTGGAGCCTGTGCAACAAGGCTGAAAGCGCTTCTATTATTGATAGCAGCTGCTCGAAGGTCAGCGGGTTCTACGTTTCGGAGCTGACGCCGGCCGGGCAGTGGCTGCTGGAAATGCTGACCGGCGCGCTGGACCTTTCCGGCTACGATGACGACACCGGCGGCGGGGGCGGCAAGGCGCCCACCGACGTCACACGCACCTACGGCCAGCTGGAAGTTACCTGCACCGTGGCCAAAACGTGGTCTTCGGGCAACGCCACCACCACGCTATATGCAGTGAGCGTAACCAACGTGGGCAGCGCCGCCGTGGACAGCTGGAGCTTCACCCTGCCCTTCACCGGGGCCTTCCAGCTTTCCGACACGCCGTGGTGCTGCACCTACGAAGCGGGCGACGCAACGCTTACGCTGGGCAACCTGGACTGGAACGGCCACTTGGAGTCGGGCGCCACGTACGCGAACGTGGGCTTCGCCGTGACGGGCGCCGTGGTGGCACCGCTGGATTGCACGGACTTGGGACACGAAAGCGGGCTGGCGCGCGCGGAGGACACCGTGAGCCCCACCTGCGCCGCGCCCGGCAGCTACAACCTGGTGGTGCGCTGCTCCCGCTGCGGCGAAGTGCTGTCCAGCACGCCGCGCACCATACCCGCCTTGACTGAATGCGCCGCGCAGGTGTTCACTGACGTCAGCCCAAGCGCGTGGTACCACTCCACCATGGACTACGTGTGGTCGAAGCGCCTGCTGACCGGCTACAACGCTACTACCATGGCGCCGGACGACACCACCAACCGCGCCATGTTCGTGACCATGCTGTGGCGCCAAGCGGGCTGTCCCGCCGTGGCCGAGGACGCCCCCTTCCAGGATCTGACCGCCAGCTGGTACCGGCAGTCGGTGAACTGGGCCTACGACACCGGCGTGACCAGCGGTCTGAACGCCACCTCCTTCGGCCCCGACCAGCAGGTAACCCGCGAACAGATTGCGTGCTTCCTGCGCAACTACGCCCTAATGGAGGGCTTAGACGTAAGCCAAGTGGACGACAGCGCCCTGCGCGCCTTCCCCGACAACGCGCGCGTGAGCAGCTGGGCGCGGCAGTCGGTGGGCTGGGCCACGTTCATGCACGTCATCAACGGCGCGAACGGCCGCATAAAGCCGCAAGCGTCCGCCACCCGAGCCGAATGCGCCGCCATGCTGTTCAACTACAACGTATACGTGGCGGCAGAGTAAGCCGCCCCGTTCCCTACCGCACGAAGTGCGTGAACACGCGGTCTTCTTCGGCGGGCAGGCCGTAGGCTTCCTTGCCCAGGGCTATGCTCTTCATCAGGAAGGTCATGTTGTAAGCCAACACGCGCATGGTCTGCAGGCCTTCGCCGTCTTGCGCGGCTTCGCCCTTTTCGCGGCCGTGCACGCTGTTCCAGTACTGGCTAGACGCCACGGGCATGCCGCTGATGGTGAAATACTTGTTCAGTTCGTCAAACGTGGCGCTGCATCCGCCCCTGCGCGCCACCGCCACGCTGGCTCCCACCTTCATGCGCTTGCTGAACGGCGTGCTGTAAAACAGGCGGTCTAACACGGCCACCAACGTGGCGTTGGCCGATGCGTAGTACACCGGCGTGGCGGCAATCAGGCCGTCGGCCTGCTCAAACTTGGGCGCCAGTTCG
Organism: Coriobacteriia bacterium; assembly: GCA_030523425.1. Classification (GTDB taxonomy): domain Bacteria; phylum Actinomycetota; class Coriobacteriia; order Coriobacteriales; family Eggerthellaceae; genus JAUNIP01. The sequence continues at coordinate 31,129 of JAUNIP010000007.1, read as the reverse complement.
TTCACCACGTCGTCAAACGCACATTTACCCTGCTTGGAACAGCTGCCGCACGCAATGCAGCCGCGCACGTCTAGCGCGCCCACCTGCACCGTTTCGCACTCCACGCCTTCTTCAGCAAACACCTTTTCCAGTTCAGCGCACGCAATGTTGGTGTTACCGCCCTTGCGCGGGCTGCCATTAAGAATGAGAACCTTCATAAGAACCCCCTGTTCAATCGGATGAGCCCTATTATGTCACCAACCAAAAAGATGGCAAGAGACCCTACCCCAAGGCATCTTTTTGGCGCAAGCCGGGCAGCACCTCGGACACTACTATGGCCGCAAAGACCAGGCAAAAGCCCAGGACGGTCTTCACCTGCAGCACCTCGGCGCCTGCCAGCACGCTGAACAGCACGCCGAAGGGCGACTCAAGCGAAAGCAGCAGGCTGGCCGTTGCGGGCGGCAGGTTTGCCTGGCCCACGTTTTGCAGCAGCAGCGCGAAGGCGGTGCAGGCCAGCGCCAGGTACGCCAGCGCGCCCACCTGCCCCGACTCAAGCACAGCCAGCTGCCCGAAGTTGGCCCCCGTAAGCAGCGCCACCACCAGCGAACAGGCGCCCGCGCCCGCAAACTGCCACATGGTCAGCACGTAGATGTTTCGCCCGACGCTCAGGCGCGCCACCAGCACTATATGGATGGCGTAAAACACCGCGCAGGCCAAGGTCAGCGCGTCGCCCACGTTGACGCCAGCCTCATTGCCCAGGCTGATAAGCCCCACGCCGCCCACGCACAGCGCGGCCGCCACCAGGTTGAACACCGTGGGTGGGTTGCGCGTGACAAGCCACGCCAAAAACGGCACCATCACGCAATAGGTGCCGGTCAGAAACGCGTTTTTGCCCGGCGTGGTGAAGCGAATGCCCTGCGTCTGCAGGTAGTAGCCCGCAAACAGCGCCACGCCGAACAGCAGGCCTATGCCCACGTACTCACGACGCAGGTACAGGCTGCGCCGCCCCGCGAACACCACCGCCAGCACCAGCGCCGCCACCAAGAAGCGCACGGCCAACAGCAACGCCGGGTCAAGATAGTCGGTGACTCCCTTCACAATCACAAACGAACTGCCCCAGATAACGGTAGCCAGCACTATCAACAAGCGGTATTTCACGCCATTGCCCCCTTAAAGTGTTTCGTGCAGGTTAGTATATGGCCTTCTGCCCCCAAAACGTCAATCCTAGGCATAAAATAGGTCACTGTTTTGTAAACCCAAGCACTACCGAAACCCAAGCACTACCCCAACTGGCACTTTGCCGGACCCGCGGCACCACCCAAACCCCAGCCGCCTACGCATAAGGAGCATCATGGAATTCGTCAATACCTTTTGGGCCTTGGTCCCCCCGCTGGTAGCCATCATCTTGGCGCTCATCACCAAAGAAGCCTACAGTTCGCTGTTCGTAGGCATTGTGGTGGGCGGCTTTCTGGTGGCGGGCTGCAACCCCATAGACGCCTTAACCTGCATCATCAACGACGGCCTGATCCCCGCCGTGGCCGACAACGCCGGCATCTTCATATTCCTGGTGATGCTGGGCATAACCGTGGCGCTGGTCAACGTCACCGGCGCGGCGGCGGCCTTCGGGAAGTGGGCGGCCAAGCACATCAAGGGCCGCCGCGGCGTACAGATTGCCACCTTCATCTTAGGCGTGCTCATCTTCATCGACGACTACTTCAACTGCCTGACCGTAGGATCGGTCATGCGACCCGTGACCGACTCCAAAAAGGTTTCACGCGCGAAGCTTTCTTACTTAATTGACGCCACTGCGGCGCCCATCTGCATGATTGCCCCCGTGTCTTCGTGGGCGGCGGCCGTGTCCGGCGTGGCGGCCGACCTGGACGCCGACGGCATCACGCTGTTCATTTCCGCCATCCCGTTTAATTTCTATTCGCTGCTCACCTTGGTGTTTGTGATTGTGATCGTCTCTATGGGCTTTGATTACGGCCCTATGGCGAAGGCTGAAATGAAGGCCTATCAAACCGGTGAGTTGGGCAGCCAAGGCAACGAAAAGACCGTCGAAATAGAAAAATCCAGCATGTGGGACATGCTGATCCCGGTCATCTTGCTGATTGTCTGCTGCATCGTGGGTATGCTGTTTGTGGGCGGCTTCTTCGGGGCCGACCTGGAAGGCACCACCGACTACGCCGGCGACATCATTGGCGCCTTCGGCAACACCGACGCCTTTGTGGGCCTGCCGTGGGGCGCGCTGATTGCCCTGGTCCTCAGCATCATTTACCTGCTGTGCCGCCGCGTGGTGGGCTTCAAGGTTGCCATGGAATGCCTGACTTCGGGCTTCCACGCCATGTGCCCTGCTATCTTCATCCTCACCTTTGCGGTGGCCCTGAAGAACATGACCAGCCTGCTAGGCGCCGACGTGTTCGTGGCGGGCCTGATGGAAGGCGCGGCTTCCGGCCTGTATGCCATGCTGCCGGCCATCATCTTCCTGGTGGCCGTGTTCTTGGCCTTCTCTTCGGGCACCAGCTGGGGCACGTTCGGCATACTGATCCCCATCGTGTTGCCCATCTTTGCGAACGAACCCACGCTTTTGACCATTGGCATTTCGGCCTGCCTGGCCGGCGCCGTAGCAGGCGACCACTGCTCCCCCATTTCAGACACCACCATCATGGCTTCCGCGGGTGCCAACGTTGACCACATGGAGCACGTGAACACCCAGCTGCCCTACGTGCTGACCATGGTGGCCATTTCGTTTGTGTGCTTCGTGGTGGCCGGCTTCACGCAAAGCGCCCCCATCAGCCTGATAGTGGGCGTGGTGTTGGTGGTGGCCACGCTGGTGGTGCTGAAACGCACGGTGGGCATCAATGTCGAAAGCGCCAAGCCCGCCGTCGAAGCCGGCGAACAGGAAGCTGCCGCTTAGCCGCCGCTTAAGCCGCAGGCGGGGCGGGTTTTCTGCCGCCAGCGGGCCGCACAGTGCTAGAATGGGTTTTCGCGCGTGCGCGCTGCTTGCGTGCACCCACGGGAATGTGAAAGCGAAATGAGGACCCATGCCTATAACCGACTACCTGCGCCGCAACGCCATCCAGTACGCTGACGAAGTTGCCTTGGTGGAAGTGAACCCCGAAAAGGCGGAGCCCCGCCGCATCACGTGGCGCGACTACGACCTGATCGAAGGCTCCACCGCCCCGGCGTTTCGCCATGAAATCACGTGGCGCGTGTTCGACGAAAAGGCCAACCGCTTCGCGAACCTGCTGATCAGCCGCGGCATTGGTGTGGGTGACAAGGTGGCCATTCTGCTGATGAACTGCTTGGAGTGGCTGCCCATCTACTTCGGCGTGCTGAAAAGCGGCGCCGTGGCCGTGCCGTTCAACTTCCGCTACACCAGCGAAGAAATCAAATACTGCATCGACTTGTCCGAGGCCAACATGTTGGTGTTCGGGCCGGAATTCATCGGGCGCTTGGAAGACATTGTGCCGGAAATCCAGGAAGGCCGCCTGCTGGTGTATCTGGGCGACGACTGCCCGCCGTTCGCAGAAGACTACCGCGAGCTGACCGCAGACTGTTCCAGCACCGACCCGCATGTGCCCATCTGCGACGAAGACGACGCCGCCATTTACTTTTCCAGCGGCACAACGGGCTTCCCGAAGGCCATCCTGCACAACCACATGTCCATTTTGCACGCCGCCCGCTGCGAGCAGGCCCACCACAGCCAAACTCACGACGACGTGTTCTTGTGCATCCCCCCGCTGTACCACACGGGCGCGAAGATTCACCTGTTAGGGCACCTGTTGGTGGGTTCGCGTTCGGTGCTGCTACGCGGCGTGACGCCCGAAACCATCTTCCAAACCATCAGCGCTGAACGCTGCACCGTGGCGTGGCTGCTGGTGCCTTGGGCCCAAGACATTTTGCTGGCCATAGAAGAAGGCCGCCTGAAGCTGGAAGATTACCAGCTTGACCAGTGGCGCTTGATGCACATAGGCGCGCAGCCCGTGCCGAAAAGCCTGGTTTCCAAGTGGAAGGAAATCTTCCCGCACCACGACTACGACACCAACTATGGCCTTTCCGAAGGCATGGGCCCCGGCAGCGTGCACTTAGGTGTGGAAAACATCCACAAGGTAGGCGCCATCGGCATACCCGGCTATGGCTGGCAGGCGAAGCTGATAGACGGCACCGGCGCTGAAATCCACGACATGGAAGCCACCGGCGAGCTGTGCCTGAAGGGCCCGGCGCTGATGACCTGCTACTACAACAACCCGCAGGCCACCGAAGAATCCATGGTGGACGGGTGGCTGCTGACCGGCGACATTGCCCGTCGCGACGAAGACGGCTTCTATTGGCTGGTAGACCGCAAGAAAGACGTGGTCATTTCCGGCGGCGAAAACATCTACCCCGTAGAGATTGAAAATTTCATGGCCGCCAACCCTGCCATCAAAGACGTGGCCGTCATAGGCACCCCGGACGCACGCCTGGGCGAAATCTGCACCGCCATCGTGGAACTGAAGCCCGAAGCGGCGGGCACCACCGAAGACGACATCAACCAGTTCTGCCTGGGCATGCCCCGCTACAAGCGTCCCCGCAAGATAATCTTCGCGAAGGTGCCCCGCAACGCCACCGGCAAGATAGAAAAGCCCGCCCTGCGCAAACAATACGGCGCCGAAAACCTGGTAGACCGCGAAAACCAGTCCTAGCGCCCCACGCGGCTTACTCCCGCTCTTCGTGAAGTTTGGCTTCCAGGCGAGCGTTCTCTTCGGCTACGGTGCGGTCTATCACTTCTTCTACGCTGCTTTTGATGCCGAACAGGGTTCGTTGGGAACAAAAGGTTGCGGGGGCGTCGCCGCGGGATTCTGCCAGCAGCTTTTCTTGGATGCGCTTCCAGCGCTTCTCTTCGGGCGTCAGCACGCTACTTTGCCGCGTTAGCCTTCAGGGCCACTTCTTCGGCGTCCAGGTAGGCCTCGAAATCGAGCTTGGGCAGCGGGCGCGAATAGTAGTAGCCCTGCACCAAGTCGCCGCCTAGGGACTTCACGCGCATCATCTGGGCCTCGGTTTCCACGCCTTCGGCCACGGTGCGCACGCCCAGCGTTTTCGCAATCTGCATGGAAAGCTCTAGCGCGCTGGTAGCACCGGGTTCGCTGCTGTCTTGCCGGACCAGCGACATATCCAGCTTCATAACGTCTATGTCCATGTCCGCCATGGCGGCCAGCGAAGAATAGCCGGAACCGAAGTCGTCCAGTTCCACCACGAAGCCTTCGTTATGCAGACGGTTGATGGCCGCCGGCACCATTTCCGGGTTGTCGGAGCAAATGGATTCCGTGACTTCCACGTGCAGCAGCGAACGCTTCAGGGAGCGGGAATCCACCAGCTCTATGATGTCGTCCACCAAGTGCGGATTTTCGAAGTCGCGCCGTGAAAAATTCACAGAGATGGGGATTTCGCGCCTACCCGCCGCGCTCCATTCCTGCAGCGCATCGCACACCTGCTCCAAGATGTAGTGGTCCACGCGCGCGATGAAGCCGTTCTGTTCGAACAGCGGGATGAACATGCCCGGGTTCATGAAGCCCATTTCCGGATGGATCCAGCGCACCAGCGCTTCGGCCCCGCCGGTCACGCCGGTGTGCAGGTCGTGCTTGGGCTGGAACCACACCTGGAACTGCTTTTCTTCCAGCGCCTGTTCCATGGTGTCCAGAATCATCTGGCGCTTCATCATCTCTTCGCGCACCGCGTCGTCGTATTCGCCGTAGAACTGGTTGTAGGCGCCCTTCACCTTTTCCAGCGCCAACAGCGCGCGATCGCAGGCCATCTGGGCGGAAAGCTGGTCGCTCACCTGGTAGGCGCCGGCCCGCACGGCCAAATTCGGTGCGGGGGCGCCCTTGGCAATGTCAAGGCACATCTGGTTGCCCGCATCCACGCTCATGTCCACGTCGTGCAGCAAAAACGCCAACTTGTCGCCGGTCAGGCGGCCGCCGCATACCACGTTAGGCGAATACTGCGGGCAGCGCAGGGCCAAATACCGCAGGCACTCGTCGCCGGTCTTTTCGCCGTACTTTTCGTTGATGGTCTTTAATCCCACCACGTCAAACACCATAAGCGTGTACGCGCGCTGCGGATTCTGGTCGAATTCTATCTTCATGTTGCGCAGGAAGAATTCCTTGGCATACAGCCCGGTCAGCGAATCCTTTTCCAAGGTGTCAAGCATGATGGTGGATTCGCGCAGGCGCACGAAGCTTTTCACGCGGTTTAAGATGACCGCCGGGTTGTACGGCTTGGCCACGAAGTCCGAAGCTCCCAGCTCCAGGCATTCCAGTTCGGTTTCCAGTTCGTCGCTGGCGGTGGCCACCACTATGGGGATGCTGTCGTATTTGCGCATGCCCTGCAGGGCGCGCAGCAGCTCGAAGCCGTCCATTTCGGGCATCTGCAGGTCGGTGACAATCAGGGCAATGTCGCGCGCGTTTTCTTCCAGAACAGCCAAGGCTTCCTTGCCGTTGAACGCCTGCAAAATGGTGAAGTCGTCTTCCAAGATGGCGGTAAGCATCATCATGTTCAGTTCGTTGTCTTCCACCAGCAACAGCGTGTTGCCCACGCCCTGGAAGTCGGTGTCCTGGGCGCGTTCGTGGCTGACGTCGGTGAAGCACAGCACCAAGCGCTTGGCGTTGCCGGCGCCGTCAAGGGCCACCACCTCCATGCGCGCCCACATGGCTTGGCCGTCCACGTCCAGGCGGAAATCGCACGAGAAAGAACTGCGCGGTTGCAGCTCTGCCGTCAGAAAGCCGGCGCGGGCCACCTTCGTCATGAACTCGCGGTCACCCGCGGCCACGTAAGCGGCAACAAAGTTCTGCAGCGCTTCGTTCAGGCTGTTCGCCGGGCAGAAAAACTGGTTGTACACCTTGTCGTAGAAGGGCGACATATGATACGGCACCAACACGTTTTCTTCCGTATCCGCGAAGAAAATGGCTTCATGCACTTCGAAAAGCGCACGAACGGCCTGGTCAAACGGCGGAATGTCGCGCGGGCTTTCGTTGGCCATGTCCTTGACTATCAAAAACGCCTTTTGGTCTTCGGGCGACCAATCCACGGCGGGCACAATGTCCATCACCGTCCACACGTAGGCACCGTCTACCAGACGCCGATACATATACTGCAGGTCTTCTGTGCCATTCATTTGCTGAAAGAAGGTGCGCAGATACCCCAGGTTAGTGAAGTTGTCGAATTCAATCTGGTCGTCGGGGTGCACAAAGCCTTGGCGGTTGAAGTCTTCCAGCCATGCCGAAAGGGACCCTTCCTGGCCGAAGCAGTATTCGCCGGGCTTCAGGTGGATCAGGACATAGGCATCTGTGGTCAGGTTGACCTTCAGCACCTTGTTATACGACTGCAGCAAGGCTTGTGCTACCTGCGATACCTGCTGGTCCAAAGCTGCCCTTTCTGGTAAACGGCGCGCCTATGATGGGCGCAAAAGCACCTTATATTCAGCCATTATAAACGAAGAGGGAGAGGTTGTTTGCGCCTAACGGGAATTGCCAAAACTGTTGCTTTCGTCACACTGCCCCCGTTTTGCCGCCGTTCTGTCACAGGCCCGTTGCTTTTGTGTTTCCGTTAGTAGACATACACCAATATTTTGGTTGCAGAATAAAGCAAATGAACTATAATTCATGGTCGTGTTATTCGAACAGAGGAAAAAGGAAGAAGGGAGGTGCGCACATGATTCATCAGGAAAGAATTTTTGCTGGCAGCGTAGGTGAAATCAAGGGTCGTTCCACTGCCGATGCCGTTCATGTCAATTCCGACGAGTGGGCCATTTCCAAGGAAGAAGAAAAAGCTTCCGCGGAAAAGAACTGGAAGAACAGGCCGAAGAAGTAAGCACTCTTCACTTTAGCGTTACCACCTGGTACTAACTCCCAGGTGTCAACCGCGCCCCCGTGGCGCGGTTTTTTTGCGACCAAGTTGACGGTTGCGCCGCCCGCGGGAAAACCCAACACGATATAGTATGCGTAGCAACTTGTTCGGCTTTTCGCGTTGGAGGGAATATCATGGAACTGAGTAAGCGTGCTAAGCGGTTTGTCGCCTTGGCAGCAGCAGGACTACTGGCGTGTTGCGCCTTCGCCCTTGCCGCGTGCGGGGGCGGCGGCCAGACCAGCACCAACGCCAACACCAATGCGGGCGCCAACGCCAGTAACGAACCTGCAACCGCGCCTGCAGCCAACACCAACCAAGCAAAGGAGACCGCCATGCCCACCCTGACATACCTTGGCCACGGCAGCTTTCGCATCACCACCGCCGAAGGCGTGGTCATCTACGTGGACCCCTTCGCCGGCGCAGGTTACGACGTGCCCGCCGACCTTATCTTGGTAACCCACGAACACGCCGACCACACCCGCACCGACCTGATGCCGCACGCGGCAGGCTGCGAAATCCTGCGCGCGGCAAATTTCTTGCCAAGCCCAGGCAACTACACCACGCTCACATCGCATGGCATTACCATAACCCCTGTTCAGGCTTACAACGCTAACCACAACATTGACGAATGCGTGGGCCTGGTGCTGGAATTCGACGGCCTGCGTTTTTACGCCGCGGGCGACACCAGCACCACCGAAGACATGACCAGCGGCAAGTTGGCCGCTATGAACCTGGACTACGCCACCCTGCCCGGCGACGGCTTCTACAACATGGGTCCTGAAGAGGCCAGCGCGTGCGCGGAACTGATTGGCGCCAAGCACTACATCCCCGTGCACCTGGTGCCCGTGCACTTCGACGCGTCCGACCAGTTCTTCAGCCAGGAAGTGGCCGAGCAATTCACCGCGCCCGGGCGCCTGATTGTGCAGCCGGGGGAAACCGTGAACCTGCAGTAGGTGACCATGGAAAGCATCAGCGTGACCGCCGATTCCGGCGAAAGCATCACCATAAGCCCAGAAAACATGGGCGACATGGTGGCCTTCATGAGCCGCTACGCGTGTGCCATCATGGAAGTGGAAACGAAGTTCAACGTGCTGAACGCCCAGTTCAACGCGTCGAAAAGCTACAACCCCATAGACACCATCAAAACGCGTCTGAAAACGCCCGAAAGCATAGTGGAAAAGCTGCGGCGCCGCGGGCTGCCGCTGACCACCCAAGCCGCGGAAGACAACCTGACCGACGTGGCCGGCGTGCGCGTGATCTGCCCCTTCGTGGAGGACATCTACCTGCTGGCGGATTACCTGCTTATGCAGGACGACGTGGAGCTTCTGGAAAAGAAAGACTACATTGCCAAGCCGAAGGGCAACGGGTATCGCAGCCTGCATTTAATCGTGCAAACGCCGGTGTTCACCCCGCAGGGGAAAACCCTGGTGAAGGTGGAAATCCAGCTGCGCACCATCGCCATGGAGTTTTGGGCCAACTTAGAGCACCGGCTGCGTTACAAAAAGGGCCTAGACCCTGAACTGCTGGAAGATTTAGGCGGCGAGCTGCGCGAATGCGCCGACATCTGCGAATCACTTGACCAGCGCATGGGCGGCATTCGCCGAAAGATTGAAGCCACCACCACCTTGCTAGACGCAGCCGACAAGGAATGGCAGTAGCCGTGGACGCGCAGCTTTCGCCCAAGCTGCAGGACTACCTTGCCAAGAAGGGCTACGCCGCCATAGTGGTGGAACTGGTGGATTCCGCCACCAGCACCAGCGGCTTTGCCGACGTGGTATGCCGCCCCGTGAACGCCAAGGGGGCCGCGCTGGCCGAACCCGGCGTGGTGCGCAGGCTGGCCACCAACGGCTGCGACGTGCTGGTATGCGCCCGCGCGCTGGAATACGACGACGACATCCGCTTCGACCTGCGCAGCTTTTTGGGCATCAAGGACATCACCGTGGAAGGCATTCGCGCCTGGCGGCTGTAGCGCACACGGCGCGCAAGCGCTAAAATGGTGCCACTTGAACACTCCGCCGCGCCGCGGCACAAACGAAGGGAGCGCCGCATGGCCACCATCGACACCGTCAGGGACATTCTGGCCGAGAATTTGGACATCAACCCCGAAAGCGTTTCGGAGGAATCCACCATCGATTCGCTGGGCATTGACTCCCTGGACATGGTTGAGCTGATCTGCGAAGTGGAAGACCGCCTGGATATTGAGCTGGGCGAACCCGAAGGCCTGACCACCGTGGCTGACTTCTGCGCCTACGTGGACGAAAACCTGTAGGGCCGAAGCCCGCTAGGAAATCTTTTCCATCTGGATATCTAAGTCTACCTGGGTGTCTATGCCGGGCAGGGCGCCGTCGCTGGCGAATTGCCAGTAGACGAAGGGCAGCATCGTGGTGGGCGCCGCATTAGTGTAGGCCGCAAACCACAGCGGGTAGGCGTCCAACAGGGCGTCGTCGTAGTAGCCCAGGTCACCGGCGTTGCCGTACAAGCAGGGCTGGTAACCGGCCGCCGCCACGCGTTCGCAGAAGGTGCGCGCCACGGCCGTGCAGGCTTCGGCGGTCATGCCGGTCAGGCGATTGCCGTCCCCCACTTCCAAGTCGAAGGCCAGCTGCAGGTCAAGCTTGTGGCCGTCCAGCAGATCCAACACGAAGTCCGCTTCTTCGCGGGCCTCTTGTTCAGTGGTGGCTTGGCTGTAGAAGTACGCGCCCACCTGCAGGCCCGCACTGGCGGCAGCTGCCAGGTTGAACTCCGCGTAGTCATCCGCATACAGGCCGCCTTCGGTGATGCCCCGGTAGCCCACGCGCACGAACGCGAAGTCCACGCCCGCATCTGCCACGGCCGGCCAGTCAATCCAGCCCTGCTCTTCGCTGACGTCTATGCCGCACTTGCTTACGTAGGTGCCGTCTTCGTAGGAAGGGTACTGCGTTTCCCACGTAAGGTATTCCCAGTTGTAGGGGCTCACGCGGTCCTTCGGCGCGCTGACGCCCCCGCAGCCCGCCAGCACCAGGCACGCGGCGCACGTGCACAGCAGCGCCAGCGCCAGCGCCAGCCGCCCACCGGCAGCCCTCACACTACAGCGGCTTGCGCGCATGGAACACCCCCGCCGTGAACGTAACCTGCTCGGCGGTTTCCACGCACGGCGCCTGGTAGTCCGGCTTGTAGCCGCTATCCGCGAACACTTCGTGCTCTTCGAAGGTGCGCTCCACCGCCAAGCCCGCCGCCGCCAGCCACGCTGCGAAGTCCGCAGCAAGCGGCGCCGACTGCACGCTGTTGCCCATGGCACGCGCCTGCTGCAGCACTTGCGCGTCGCGCGGCACGTTAGCCGTGACGGCTTCCACCACCAACAGCCCGCCGGGCTTCAGCACCCGCGCGCATTCGGCCAGCGAAGCCGCGGGGTCATACGTCAGGTTGATCACGCTGTTGATGTACACCACATCCACGCTGGCGTCCGCCATGCCCGCGGCCGCCAAGTCTTCGGGATAGCCCACCGCAAACGCCATGTTGTTTTCCGGCAGGCCCGTGTGCTGCCACGCGCGCGTGCAGCGCTCCTGCGCTTCCCTAATGTAGTCTTCGCACCAGTCCACGCCCACCGCGCGGCCACGCGCACCCACGCGGTCGCTCAGCTTGAACACGCCCTTCCCGCGACGGCACCCTATGTCTAGCACCTTAAGCCCTTCCAGGTTGTCCGGCAGGTTCATCCAGCACAGGCTGGCCCAGCCGAATTCGAACTGCTTGCCGGCGTAGTATTCGCGCAGCACTTCGATGGTTGGTGTGGTGGTCATGGCGGCTCCTGTCCCCTTTGTTTCGTGTGTAGGAAAAGTATATCCCACTCTGAAGCGGCGGGCATTTGGGTTATGCTTATGCAAAGCAAGTTGGAAGGTGCCCATGCAGCTGATTGTCCGCCTGATACAAAGCATTCCCCTGGTCATTGTCTTGGTGGTCTTGGCCGTGGTGGTGTACGTGTTTGTTTCGTGGGCGAAGTCTCCCCTGCGGGCGAAGGAAATTCTGATCAAGCTGTTCTTGGTGCTGACCGGCGTGCTTACCGCCATCACGCTGTTGGCCACGCTGTATGGCGTGCTAGAGCGCAACGAAAACGCCGCCTGGTTCTTCGCCGCGCTGCTGATAGTTTCAGCCGTGGCGCTGTGCATCACGCTGGTATGTCGCTGGCGCTTCCGCACAAACCACCCCCACTACCGCAACAAACCCCAGCACAGCCGCACCAAATGGCGCTACGAAGACGTAGTGAAAAACGTGCTTGAGGCCCTAAAAAACGCCCGCCAACGCGGTCGCTAACGCACACCCTTCACTTGTCGCAGTTTCGGGCGCGCCAGCTGGCGAACAGCGAGCCGGCTATGTTGTGCCACACGCTGAAGATGGCGCCGGGCAGCGTGGCCAACGGGTTCGCCGCGAAATTCGCCGTGGCCAGCGAAACCGACAGGCCGGAATTCTGCATGCCCACTTCTATGGCCACGCTGGTGGTCTTCGCGTAGTCCAGCTTGAACAGGCGCGCCACCAAATACCCCAGTCCCATGCCGCACGCATTGTGCAGCATCACGGCCACTAACACCAGCACGCCGCACTGGACAATCTTTTGGTTGTTCACCGCCACGATGCCCGCCACTATCATCACGATGGCCGCCACGGAAACCAGCGGCAGCACGGGCTCCACGCGGCGGATCACGTTCCCCGCGAAGGCGTTGATAGCAATGCCCAAAGCCACGGGGATCAGCACCACCTGGACCACCGTTTGCATCATGGCCCAGATGGACACTTCCACCCAGGCACCTGCCAGCGCAAACACCAGCAGCGGCGTGACCAGCGGCGCTAGCAGCGTGCTGACGATGGTCATGCCTACCGAAAGCGGCACGTCGCCCTTCGCAATGTAGGCTATGACGTTGGAAGCGGTGCCACCCGGGCAGCAGCCCACCAAGATGACGCCTAGCGCCAGGTCGGCGTCAAGCTGCAGCGCCGTGGCAATCAGCCACGCGGCGCAGGGCATGACCGTGTATTGCAGCACGCAGCCCAAAACCACTTCCTTGGGGTGGCTGAACACCACGCCGAAGTCTTTGAAGCTGATGGTAAGCCCCATGCCGAACATGGCCACCGCCAAGAAGATGGTGGTGTAGCTGGTGCACCACGCAAACAGCCCCGGCACGAAGAAAGCAACCACGGAAAACAAGATGATGAACACCGCAATGTTGCGCGTTAGGAACGTGCTGACCTTGCCAACGGTTTCCATGGGCCTCCCTTCCCCGCTGCCAGCTTGCAAAATGTGTGAGAACCACCATAACACAGCCGCGCCCGCAAGCGCGCAAAGGGCCATTACGTCCAAAATCTTTGTAATTGCATCTTTTAGACGTAGCAAGCCAGAACCAAGCCCCTGACGCAGAAGCCTGTCTTGCCCCGCAAGCGCACAAAAATCGGACCCTGGGAGGAGGTGCCCAGGGTCCGCCGAGTTAACTTGGAGTATGCGAAATGAAATGCTTCAGCGAATCTTACGTGCTTACGTGCGTTGCGTGCCAACCGTGCGCCTTAGGTTTGTGTTACAGGTACCATTATGCACGCATTTTTAGCACTGTCAACCCCCGAGTGCTAAAAATCTTATAACAACCCACTAAGATTTTCTAAGCAAGGTGGAAGGGGGACGGAGCAGTACGCTGGGGCGGCCCTGGGTACTGCTCCAGTTGTCGCGTTACCCGCGCTTGGCTATGGCGGCGCCTACGAAGTCCCTGAACAGGGGGTGGGGGCGCATGGGGCGGCTCTTGAATTCGGGGTGGCCTTGGCTGGCCACAAACCATGGGTGGTCGGGCAGCTCTACCATTTCGGTCAGACGCTCGTCGGGGCTTAGGCCGCTGATCACCAGGCCCGCACCCGTCAGCGTGTCGCGGTATGCGTTGTTCACTTCGTAGCGATGCCGGTGCCGCTCGTAGATGACCGCTTCGCCGTAGGCCGCTTCTGCGCGCGTACCAGGCAAAACCTTACAGGGATAGGCGCCCAAACGCATGGTGCCGCCTTTGTCCTCCACGTCTTCCTGTTCAGGCATCAAATCGATCACGGGGTATTCCGCCGCATCGTCAAACTCGGCCGAAGTGGCGCCTTCCAGGCCGGCCACGTGGCGCGCGAATTCGCACACCGCCGCTTGCAGGCCCAAGCAAATGCCCAGGTAAGGCACGTTGTTTTCGCGTGCGTACCGCGCGGCGGCAATCTTTCCTTCAAAGGCTCGCTGGCCGAAGCCGCCCGGCACCAGCACGCCGTCCATGCTGCCCAAAACCTCTGCGGCATTGGCGTCGCTTAGCTCTTCGCCGTCTATCAGGTGCACTTCCACCTTGCGCTTGTGGTACACACCGGAATGATGCAGCGCTTCGATGACGGAAAGGTAGGCGTCCGGCAGGCTGACGTACTTGCCCACCACGGCAATATCCACCGGGTCCACGCACTCTTCCATGTTTGCCAAGAAACCGCGCAGGGGCGCAAGGTCAATTTCAGGCACCGGCAGGCCCAAATGCTGCAGCACCTTCACGTCGAAGTGCTGGTCGTACAGGTTGATAGGCACCTCGTAGATGGAAGGTGCATCGCTGCAGGCCAGCACCTCGTCGGCCGCCACGTCGCAGAACAGGGCAATCTTTTCGCGCACCTTGTCGGTGATTTCGTGGTCGGAACGGCACACGATGAAGTCCGGCTGCACGCCGATAGATCGCAGCTCCTTCACGGAATGCTGCGTGGGCTTGGTCTTCACTTCGTGGGCGGCGGCAATATAGGGCACCAACGTGACGTGCACAAACAGCACGTCGCCGGCGGGCTTTTCCTTCTTGAACTGGCGCGCGGCTTCTATGAAGGGCAAGCCTTCGATGTCGCCGATGGTGCCGCCGATTTCGGAAATGACCACGTCGGCGTTGGACTGTTCGGCAATGCGGTACAGCCGGTCCTTGATGGCGTTGGTCACGTGCGGAATCACCTGCACGGTGCCGCCCAGGTAGTCGCCGCGGCGTTCGCGCGCGATAAGGCTTTGATAGATGGAGCCCTGCGTGAAGTTGGATTCGCGCGACAGGCTTTCGTCGATGAAGCGTTCGTAATGACCCAGGTCAAGATCGCCTTCGTGGCCGTCGTCGGTCACGAACACTTCGCCGTGCTGGAACGGGCTCATGGTGCCCGGGTCAACGTTGAGGTACGGATCCATCTTCTGCATGGTCACCTTGTACCCGCGCGCCTTCAGCAAATGCCCCAGCGAAGCCGCCGTGATGCCCTTGCCCAGCGAAGAAACCACGCCGCCCGTTACGAAAATATGCTTTGCCATTGCGCCTCCCGTCATGTGAGTCCACCGCCAAACCCCAGGGGCAAACCGAAGAAACCGCAGGTCAAAGCCAGGCATAAAAAAAGCGCTCAGCCGCGGTTTTCCGTATTGAACCGCCTGTCCACGCTTTTTCATTATAGGCGCAAAACCGCCGTTTTCCGCCCATATTTTTCGCCTATTCACGCCGATTTAACAAAGCATATATAATGCAGAAAACGCGCAGGAATCCGCCCGGTTCCGCGCGCCGGCCACAGATTCACGGGAAGGGATCAGCGCATGGAGAAGGGGTTTGACAACCAGAAGTACATTTCGCTGCAAGCGGAAAACATCCGCAAGCGCATCGAGCAGTTCGGCGGGAAGCTGTACCTGGAATTCGGCGGGAAGCTGTTCGACGACTACCACGCCAGCCGCGTGCTGCCCGGCTTTGAGCCCGACACGAAAATTCGCATGCTGCAAAGCATGGTCGATGACGTGGAAATCATCATCGCCGTGAACGCCAACCACATCGAGAAGTCCAAGGTGCGCAGCGACCTGGGCATCACTTACGATGAAGACGTGCTGCGCCTGATGGACATCTTCCGCGGCATGGGCTTTTACGTGCCCAGCGTGGTCATCACGCAATACGCCGGCCAACCCGGCGCCGACGGTTTCCGCAAGCGCTTAGGCGCGCTGGGCGTGAACAGCTACCTGCACTACCCTATTGCCGGCTATCCCACCGATATCGAGCACATCGTCAGCGACGACGGCATGGGTAAAAACGACTACGTGCCCACCACGCGCAAGCTGGTGGTGGTCACCGCGCCGGGGCCCGGTTCTGGCAAGATGGCCACCTGCCTTTCGCAGCTGTACGGCGAACATACGCGCGGCGTGGCGGCGGGGTACGCCAAGTACGAGACCTTCCCCATTTGGAACCTACCGCTTGACCACCCCGTGAACATCGCCTATGAAGCCGCCACGGCCGACTTAGACGACGCGAACGTGATTGACCCGTGGCACTTGGCCGCCTACGGCGAAGCCACGGTGAATTACAACCGCGACGTGGAGATTTTCCCCGTGCTGCGCGCCATGTTCGAACGCATTTCGGGCACGTGCCCCTACCAGTCCCCCACCGACATGGGCGTGAACATGGCGGGTTTCGGCATCGTGGACGACGCTGCGTGCCAAGAAGCCGCCAACGCCGAAATCGTGCGGCGCTACTTCAAGGCCGCCGTGGACTGCAAGCGCACCGGTATGGGCGAAGACCAGGTGTCCAAGCTGGAAATGCTGATGGAAAAGGCAGGCATCGGCCAGAACCTGCTGCCCTGCCGCAGCGCCGCGCTGTGGAAGGAAGAAACCAGCGGCTGCCCGGCGGGCGCGCTGCAACTGCCCGACGGCACCATGGTCACCGGCAAGACGTCGGATCTGCTGGGCGCTGCTTCCAGCGTGCTGCTGAACGCCGCGAAGAAGCTGGCCGGCATAGACGACGACACGTACGTGATCAGCGACGAAGCGCTTGAGCCCATCTGCCATTTGAAGACCGAACACCTGGGTGCGAAAAACCCACGCCTGCATTCCGACGAAATGCTGATTGCGCTTTCCAGCAGTGCTTCTACCAGCTCGCTTGCCGAAGCCGCCGTGGCCGCCACGGCCCAGCTGCGCGGCTGCGACGCCTTCTTCAGCGTGATCTTAGGCAGCGCCGATGAACGCATCTACCGCCAACTAGGCATAAACGTATGCTGTGAGCCCAAGTTCGAACAACGGCGGTATTACAACAAGTAAGGCACGCCAGCGAGGGGGGCCATAAGTCAGGGGGGGGGGACAGGCCCCCCTGCCACAAGCCTACTTCGTGGCCTTGGCGATTAGGTCGGCTTGGAAGGCTACCATGGACATGGTGTTGCTTTCGTCGGTGGCCAGCTCGCGCACAGTCACGGTGTTGTTGGCGGCTTCTTTTTCGCCGATGATCAGCATGAACGGCACGCGGTCCACCTGGCGGGCCTCGCGAATCTTGTACCCGATGGTTTCGCTGCGCTCGTCAATTTCCACGCGCACGCCGGCGTCTATCAGCTGCTGGTACAGGCTGCGGGCGTAGTCCATGCTCTTTTCGGAAACGGGCAGCACCTTCACCTGCACGGGCGCCAACCACGCGGGGAAGCGGCCGGCGAAGTGCTCGGTCAGAATGCCAATGAAGCGCTCGATGCTGCCGAAGCACACGCGATGGATCATGATGGGGCGCTTGCGCGAACCGTCGGCGTCCACGTATTCCAGGTTGAAGTTCAGCGGCATCTGGAAGTCCAACTGGATGGTGCCGCACTGCCACGTGCGGCCCAGGCAATCGCGCAGGTGGAAGTCAATCTTGGGGCCGTAGAACGCGCCGTCGCCTTCGTTGACGGTATATTCCTTGCCCATGCGCTCTAGCGCGGTGCGCAGGCCGTTGGTGGCGGCTTCCCAGTCCTCATCCGAACCCATGGAATCTTCCGGGCGGGTGGACAGCTCTATGAAGTATTCGAAGCCGAAGGTGGAATACACTTCGTCAATCAGGTTGACCACGCCTTCAATCTCGTCGGCAATCTGGTCGGGGCGCATGAAGATATGCGCGTCGTCTTGCGTGAAGGCGCGCACGCGGAACAGGCCATGCAGCGCGCCGCGCATTTCGTGGCGATGCACCAGGCCCAGTTCCCCCATGCGAATGGGCAGTTCGCGGTACGAATGCGGCTTGGACGCGTACACCAGCACGCTGCCGGGGCAGTTCATGGGCTTCACACAGTACGGCTCATCGTCTATTTCGGTGGAGTACATGTTGTCTTTGTAGTGGTCCCAGTGACCGCTGGTTTCCCACAGGTTGCGACACATAATCAGCGGCGTCTTGATTTCCTGGTAGCCCGCGGCGCGGTGGATTTTGTGCCAGTACGCCACCAGCGCGTTGTACAGCTCCATGCCCTTCGGCAGGAAGAACGGGAAGCCCGGGGCTTCGTCACGCAGCATGAACAAGTCCATTTCGCGGCCGATGCGACGGTGGTCGCGCTTTTCGGCCTCTTCTATCATCTTCAGGTATTCGTCCAGTTCAGCCTGGGTGCGGAAAGCCGTGCCGTTAATACGGGTGAGCATCTTGTTCTTGTTGTCGTTTTTCCAGTACGCACCGGAAATGCTCATCAGCTTGAACGCCTTCAGCGCCTTGGTGTAGCGCAGGTGCGGGCCGGTGCACATGTCAATGTATTCGCCCTGCTGGAAGAAGCTTATCTCCACGTCTTCAGCCAGGTCGGCGATGTGTTCCACCTTGTACTTTTCCCCGCGCTCTTCCATAAGCGCAATGGCTTCCGGTCGCGGAAGGATGTAGCCCTTCAGCGGCAGGTTCTCCTTCACGATCTTGCGCATTTCCGCTTCGATGAGCGGCAGGTCCTCGTCGGAGATTTTCTCTTCGCCCAGGTCGATGTCGTAGTAGAAGCCCTTTTCGGTGGCGGGGCCGTAGCCGAAGTCTGCCTGGGGGTACAAGCGCTTGACCGCCTGCGCCATAATGTGCGCGGCAGTATGGCGAATGACCTGCAGTTCCTCGTCTTCAGGGCATTCGGCAACGGTGCCGTCTTTGTACACAATCTTCATGGCCAGAGCATCCTTTCGTACGTGTGATGGCGGGCGCGTGTGGCGACCGGCGGCCAGACGGCCAGACGGCGCGCAGGGCAACGCGGGGCCCGCAGTTTTTCGCAACTTCGTAGTATACCCGCTAAAGGGACGTTTTGCAGCCGAAAGCCGCAGGCGGGAAAACGCGCGCCCCACCCTAAGCGAAGCCGTGTGGTATACTACCGGTCGACGGATGCCCGCGTGAGTGACCGCTGGGCAGCGCCGTTTGGATTTCAGAAGAGCCGTAAGCCTAGTGCTTGCGGCTCTTCAATTTACGCCTGGGGCGGGGGAAATCAAACGCCCCCGCCGCCCTAAGCGAAGCCATGTGGTATACTACCGGTCGACGGATGCCCGCGTGAGTGACCGCTGGGCAGCGCCGTTTGGATGTTAGAAGGACCGTAAGCCTAATGCTTGCGGTTCTTCAATTTTCGCCTCAGGCGTAGCCCGGGCGGCAGTGCTTGGACCCCGACAACCGCCGTGACAAGCTCTAGCAGCGCAGCCACCAGATGCAGCACTTCAATTACCAGGCCCATAACGCTCACCTCCCTTCTGAAAGGAAGGCGCTGCCAGCGCGCGGGACTTACTCCGCCGACCGTGCGAATACTCTAGCAGATTTTTCTATAAAAGAACATATGTTTGGTAAAAATTTCGAAGCGCTGCACTAGGGTTTTAGGGCAAGGAATAGGAGGGCGGGCAGGCTGGGGCATGGACACTCGCGTTCGCGACGCGCGTGTATTCAGGCCGCGGGCGTCGGGTGAGAGCGAACCCTCCGACGCAGCGCTCCCCGTTCCGTCTCGCGCGCACGCCCACTTCAGTTGGCCAGCTCGAAAGACGTCCCGCACAAGGTTGTACGTTCGGGGCCGACGAAGGGTGCGGAAACCGGCCGTTTCGGCCGCCTCCTGCACGCTTCCTTCCGTTCGGGGCCGACGAAGGCCTTCCAGGGCTGCCGGAAACGGCCCACTTCCAGAGCCCGCATGCGCGCTGCCATTCGCCTCCCAAGGAAAACCGCAGGTCAGGGCCGTGTGGCCTTTCGAACGCAGGTTGACGGCCAGCCCTCCCCGCGCCAGTGCGCGCCCTTCGTCGGCCCCGAACGCACAACATGGTGCAAAAAGGCCGCGAAAACGCCGGAATCAGCCCCCTTCGTCGGCCCCGAACGCACAACCTTGTGCGCGGCGAAGGCGGCCCCGGGTGCGCCCTGGCAGCGCAGGGCGAAAGACGGAATCGAATTCACGGCCCGTGGCAGCGGAAGGCGAAAAGCGGAACACGGGCGCCGCCCGGCGCGCCCGGTTCGAAGCGACGCATTCCCGCCCTGCCCGATGACCAGGCGAAATGCCAGGGTGCTCCTTCGCGGATCCGCGGACAACGGCGGATGTCGCTGCCGGCCCGCCCCAACGGGGCCAAATTATTCCGCCTTTCGCCTTCCGCTGCCATCTTCCCGGAATTTGATTCCGTCTTTCGGCCTCTGCTGCCACCTGGGGCCGCCCGGCCGCGAAAACCGCGCGTCGCCGAACGCGAGGGTCCAAGCCCCAAAGCAAGGCACTTCCTTTTCCTTGCCTAATAGCCCCAGCGTAGCGCTCGCATTCCGCCTCGTGCGCGCGAACCCGCGGCCTGCGAAAACCCCGCGTCGCGAACGCGAGGGCCCAGGCCCCAAAGCAGCACGCCTCCTTTTCCTTGCCCTAATAGCCCCAGCGCAGCGCTCCCATCGCGCCTCATGCGTTCGCCCACCGGGAGCGATCCATGCTTCGGTGTGTGTCAAAAAGGGTTACGGTAGCTGTTGCAAAGGCGCGAAGCGCTCCCCTACGTTGTGGGGAAGGTGGCGTTGTTTACGTTTAGGACGTTGAAGGTGGTGGTTTGATATTCATCGTTACCGCAGTACAGCTCTAAAGTTACCGTGAAACGGCAGGCATCTTGGTCGTACTCCAGCTGGGTCACACGCGCCGAAAGGCCGTTGGTGTAGGCAGCACGTCCCACCAGGTTCATCTCGTCGGTTTCGGACTTCAGCACCAAGTGTCCGTCATCGTTAGTGGCAAAGGTGACCGGCTTTTGGTTGGCATGGTGCTGGCTTTGGAAGTACAGCGTGTTGTCGCTCATTTGCACGCGGGTGGTATAAGCCAGCTCGTCTTCAATCACGGTGATCAGGGTGGAACTCAGCGTTTTCGACTCTGACCAGCGCATAGACGTGGTCAAGTTGCGAGACGCCGTGGATACGCCGGTGGCCATGCACATGCTGACCAGCCCCACCAGCAGCACCGCAATCAGCATCTCCGCGAAGGACATGCCGCCTGTGCTGCGAAGCTTTTCACGCACACGCCGCATTTAGTTGCCCCCCGTATCACTGTTGACGGTGTAGTACACGTAGTGGTTTTCGTCAGCAGAGGTGTACACGTCCACAGCCACGTTCGCGTCGTCGGCATCCGGGTCAGCGTGGTTGATAGTCACCTGCGCAGCGTTAGGCGTTGCGGACGCATCCACCACAAAGGCGGTATCCTGGTTGTCAAGCTTGGCATTCACATTAGCAGCAGACACAATGGCGGTGCACAGCATCACGAAGGCCACCGACACAATCAGCATGGAAACCAGCGCCTCCACTATGGTCTCCCCCGCCGTGTTAGTGCGCAGCGCCGCGATGCGAGCGCGCAAACCGCGGGCGGCAGGGCGGCCCAGGCGCGGTGCAGGTATGTTGAAAGACGTGCGCATACTACACCCCCGCCGTGTTGATCTTGAGGGAACCCCAGTCGTATTCCCATGTTTCAGTGGATCCTTGCGATGTTGGCTTCACACTGTTGCCATCTGCCTCCAGATACAGCTGGTCGTCCGAACCTTCCAGCGCAAGGGTGAAAATGGCCTTGTACTGCGGATCGAAGTCCACCGCTGTGGCATTTTCATCGCTTAAGGTCATAGACACCTTCACGGTACCTAAATCTTGGTTGTCCGATGTAAGCGAAAACACCGAACCTTTTGACTCATAGGTCTTCCCATGGGTGATGACATACTCCACGGCGTCATCCAGCTCCGAAGCTAGAAACGTTCCGGCGGATGAAACTTTGTTAAGCTCCCTGGCTTTAGTGGTGGAGTTTATGTCATACACCACCGTGGTGGTTGCCCCTTCAAGCTGGTTTTCCACCAGCTGGGCGGCGGACGTTAGCTGCAGGTGCGCCTGCTGCGCCGCGCGGTCGCTGTTCACCCGCGTGACGCCGCTAAGCGCCGCAGTCACAATCAAGCACGAAACCATCGCCATCACCAGGAAGGCGAACAGGGCGAAGAAGATAGACGCGCCCCGCTGGTCAGTCAGTATGTTGCGAAGTTTGCGCATGGTTAGACCAGGGTGTTGGGGTCGTAGACTTCCACGAGCTGGTAGAGCGTAATAGTGGCAGAGCCATTGCTTGTATCGCTTAGATACCAACCAATGGTGTCGTCGCGCCACAAATAGGGGTTTGTGCTGTTAATCATGAATGAATAGTTGCGAAGCTTGTAGCCTTTGGCCAGCCTCCAGTTGCAAGCAGTGGTCGCGTTAATCATGCTGGAGCCGTTATAGCTTAGATAGCGCGTTGTATCATTTGCGTCGCGGTAGGAAATCTGCCGGTTGTCTCCGCTTCCCAACACCGTCCATTCGCAGTCGGAAATATTGCCGGTCACCAGCACCGCGTTGGTAACATCGCTACCATCACTGGCGCGCTTTACCCCGTTGACAGCTGCGTAAGTAACGTACGAACTGGAAACCGCATCGTTCGCATGACCCAGCAGGGTACCAACAGTGTCAACATCATTGTTGTTGGAAAGGTAATACATCTGCCCAGCCACCAGGCCGCCGCTGGTCACATCCACAAACGCATTCTGCGTCTTGTACCAGCGGGCGTATAGGGTCATGGTGGAATCGGTTGACCAGTCGGCTAGCTGCGAAGGCGTCTTGCCATTCAGGTCGGCAGAACTGTACGCCACATCGCCCGTAGAACTGGTAGCCCAGCCAGCGAACTTGTAGCCTTCGCAGGTGGGATCAGTGATGCCGCTGAACGTGCCTGTCTCGCCAATCGTCTGGGTTTCAGGCACGCCATCCACCGTAGCAGTGTCGTTGGGCGCGTTGCCTTTGAAGCTGAGCTCGTAGTTCACAGGCTCCCATTGCGTGTAAAGATTGCAGTCGCTGTCATGCACCCAGCAACCGTTTGCATTGGTGTAGCCAGCCACGCCGGGGATATAGCCAAGGCTGCCATCGTCACCCACAGAAAGCACCATCACGCCGTTTTCTTTAGCATCGGCAAAGCCCACAAGCTTGTAGCCCGCCCTGGTGAAATGGTTGGTGTAGCTGGAAGCATCCAACACAGGACTGTCGTATGTGGCAGCATTCTGCATCCGAACATACCAAGGCGATACCTCTTCGCTCTGCAAGGCAATGGTGTAGGTCTTCGGCGTCCACTGAGCATACAGCGCATACCCAGGCGCAAGTGAAGACGCAGCAACGTAATCATAATTTTTAAAGCTGGTGCCTCGCCCATCCGCCGCTGTATTCCAGCCAGACAGGGTATAGCCCTCGGGCGCAGTCATCATATCGGTAACGGTCGCCAAGCTGACACTCGGTGTCCACTGATCAAACACATACTCGTACGTTTCCTGCCCGTTAATCAGCGCGCCATTGCCATAGAACGTGGCCGCCAAGTTCTTCCAGGTGGGCGTGAAGGTGGTGTCGCCGTCTATTTGGACGGTTTCGCCGGGCTGGTAGACGGTGCCGTCGCCGCCGCGCTTCACCCAGCCTGCCAAGCACTGGCCGCTGGGGAAGGTCCAACTACCCAGTTCGGCGCCGGTAATCAGCGTGTAGGAACCGCTAAACGCAGAGCGTACGATATTGTCGCCTATTGCCCCACTGGTGTCATCAACTTGGTACGTCACCGTCACGGGCTTCACCACGCGCACGCTGAGCGGGATGGTTAGCGTATAGACAGACGTGTCCTTTTGCAGCTCGAAGGTCAAATCCACACTCATTTCCGAGGCGTTGGAGCTTGTCGAGCGGTAATAGATGGTGCCCGTCAGGTATTCGTACAAGTCATCGTGGGTAGCATCTTTCGCCAGTTCGATGTGGAAGCCGTCGTCGTTGCCCTGGTCGTACACATTCGTGGTGTCGGTGGCGCCCGTGGCAGCGGTGTACGTCTCGGTGGGCCCAAGCAGGCCGGCGCTTGCCGTCACGCTGTTGACCTTGTAGTCGGCAAAGTGGTTGGCCTTGTCCTGGCCCTGGCTTAGGTACAGGAAGTAGTCCCAGCCTTCGGCGGTGGGCTTGGGGATGTCCACGGCGTATGAGGTGCCCTTGCCAGCCACGTTGCCGGCATCAACCAGGTCGGCAGCGTTGTAGGTAGTGCCGTTAGACAGGCCCACGGCGTCGGGCTGCAGCACCTCTATGAAGCAGTCGGATTCGATGGTTACGTCATTGTACTTGTAGCTGAAGGTGGCTCGTACCTGCACCTCGCCGTTGCCCTCACGCTTCACATTCCAGACGTTCTTGTTATCCCTTTCGTCCTTCTGCGTAAGATCCAGCAAGTCCGCCAAGTCTGGATCTAGCACGCTCACCTTCCAGGTGGTGTTTCTGTTGGTCTCGTAGGCCGTGTCGTTGGCGGACTTCGCCGTCAGCGCGACGTCCTGGGAAGCCCCGTCGGCAATAATCGGCGCAGAAGGATCGGCCTCAACCGTTATGTTGGCCGTAATTTCCAGCGTGAAGACAGACGACCAGTCAGTGCCGTCGCTAAGTTTGCCTGAAGCCGTAAGATCGGTCACGCCCACGTTCTTCGCGCGCACCACCACTTCCCAAAGTCCCGTGTCGGCGTTCCAAGTAACGCTTTCCACTTCAGCCTTCGAAGAGTCGTCAACCTTGATATCGGCCAGCTCCAAGTCAATGGTCTTGCCGTTGGGGTTCAAGTAGAAGGTCTGCTTGGCCCAGCCGTCAACGTGCATATCATCGAAGATATCCAGCGTGGTGCGGCCGTCTTCCCAGTACGGGCCATCAATTGGCCAGTCGCCGTAGTGCACGTTCACCATCACGGGGCTGTCGACCGTGCTGAACGTCAGGTCTTTCTGGCGCACCACCGTGGGGAACGGGTAATTCTTGCCTTCGAGCGCGGCATTGCCCGCCGGGAAACTGTACTTGCCGTCGATGGCGACACCAGCGTTGTCAACTTTGGTAACCCAATCCCATGCGCCAGATGCCGCCGCCGCGCCAACGTTGAGGGCCGTCAAGATGTCCCGGCCCGAATAGCTGCCGGAGGTCAGGTTGGCTGTGCCGGCAAGCTGGTCGTAGGTGACCGGTATAGCCAATGTATTGTTGTTGTCCACCGTGCGCTGCTTATACGCCACCGTCTTCGGCGGATAATAATAGCAGTTGGAAACCGTGAAGTTGTTGTTGGTGTTCTCGTTGTTGCAGTTGGAAACCACCGGACATATGGTTTTCACGCTGGACCCTGTACATCCCGAAAGGTCGGCATAGGTGTAGCAGTTGCTTACTGTCGGTTTCGCAGTCAGGGCGCCAAAGAGGCCATTACTCGTATTTGGCAGGTTTCCATTCGTCCTCATGAACCATCCGCCCACCAGGCCGCCTACATGGATGCTGGTACTGTTGGCAGTTGTAGATGAAATCGAGCCGCCTGAGTAACAGTTTTCCAGGGTTGCTCCCCGGAAATTGCCGGCCAGGCCGCCAACACGAATATTTCTGCTGCTGTTAGAGTAATTCGGCTGAACTTGAATATCTGTCGCAGCAGAGCAGGCACTGATTCCCACATTGGTAAGGCCAACGAAGCCGCCCATATTGGTTCCGCCGTAACCGCAGTCATTACGGTTATCGCGGATCACATATCCCGAAACGGTGCAGTTCTTAAAGACGGCGCTTCCGCCGGTAGAGCTGTTGCCAATGGCCGCTACACCGGCCAGACCACCCATACAGTACCAGTTTCTGTTACCGGTTCCATCGGATGCATATTTCGAATCAGAACTCGTCTGTATCTTATTCCCCTTGTCGGAATACAGGATGATGTTCTGTATATCGGCACTGATTGTGATGCCAAATAATCCCACACCCTGGGACCTACTGCAGATCTCAACATTCTTGATCTGGTAGTTGTTTCCGTTATAGGTGCCATTAAAATATGCCGCAGCGACTGTAGCGTTATTGTTGGGATTCAATTCACAGAATGATCCGATTGGCGTAAACTCACTGCCGGCTGCTGTTGTGCCAGAGTTGACTGCCATATCGGCATTCGTATCGTGTGTCTGGTTAAAGTAATACTTTGCCTGACTTCCGCTTGTCTTGCCTGGCACATAGCCAAGGTAAGTAAAGGCAGACCATTTATCTGGCACCTTATTGCCGTTACTTACATAATCCGCGTAATTCAGCCACTCACTGGTTGTATTTTCTTTGCTGTTCCAGTTCAGGTACTGCAGCTGGGTGGCACTGCGGATCTCGTACTTGTTGTCGGCTTTGCCCGGAGTGACGGAGTAGTCGGTTGAAGTGCCGTCAGATGCCGTCAGCGTAGGCCCGCCCAGCGTGCTCATAGCGTTGGCGAAGAACGGCGACACCGTGTAGGTGTAGTCGGTGCCAATGCCCGAAGTGTTGGCCGTATACGTAAGTGTTAACGTGCCGTTTTGGTTGCCGTCACCAGTCAGGCAGATGTAATCGGCCTTGCGGGCCTCAGCCGCAGTGCGTGTGGTATATGCATGGAAGTAATAGCCGTCCATCTGCTCATGCAAAGCATCAGAAGCAGTAGTGTTGAAGGTGTCGCCCGAGTACGCAATGCCACTGTTGGACGTAATTTCAACAGACCCTTCGTCCTGATAGTAATACCCGTACCCATATTCGGTGACGATGCCGCCATCATCGTGGGCGGTGCACAGCGACGTGCCGCCTGCGCTATCGCCTCCATCTGTGCCGATAAACGTAAGGTGGTAGCCGTTGTTGGTGCCGTACTCTTCGTGCTCCCAGTAGAACACGCCCATGGTGCCTAAGGCCTTGTTTTCCAGCCAGTCGCCATAGTGCACCAGCTGGCCAGCGCGGTTGGTGACCACGGCGGGGAACGGATATTGGTCGTCTGTGGACAGGTTGAAGTCATAGCTAATATCAGGCTTCACGCCATCGTTATCGGCCGTATCTCGCAGCCAAGAATAGGTGCGGCTGGTGCCGGCGGGGCTGGTGAAGTCGAAGGCGTGCATCTGACCCACATAGGTGTAGGTGCCCTTGTTCAGATAGCCAGAATCCGACGTCAGGCCGCCGCGGGGGGCGAAGCCATACGCCACGGCGGTTTCGCCGCTGGCGGTGAGAGCCGTGGCGCAGTAGCTGTTGGAGATAACGCCCGCATTCACGCCCGCAAAGCCGCTGATGGCCACCGATCCGCCCTTGGATTCGGCCACTTCTATGTAGCCCAGGTCGTAGCAGTGGTCGATGGTGCCGGCTGCGGTATTGCGCCCCACCAGGCCGCCGATGGCCACGTTGGCGTACAGGGCAGACAGGCGGATGGCCGGGCAGTCAGCGGTGCTGGTGGAAACGACGCCGGCGTTTTGGCCCACCAGGCCGCCTACATACAGGGTGCTGTTGGAATAGGCGTGCAGGGTGGCGTCAGACCCCGCAACGTAGTAGCCAGAAACGGCGCAGTTGCTGATGCGCCCCGTTTGGCTTTCGGTGCGCTCGTTCAAGCCCACCAAGATGCCCATGTACACCGTTTCGCCCGTTAGGTTTTGCTTACGCTGCACGTAATAGTTGGTGGCTTTGTCGGGGTCGTAGGCAGCCAGCAACACCACATTCTGAATGGTGCCCTGGTTGCGGCCGAACATGCCTATATAATTGCCGTCTCGACTGATGAAGCTGACGTTTTGGATCCAGTGGCACTGGCCGTCGTAGATGGCCTGGAAGGGCGTTTTCCCGCCCGCGATGGGATCTTGGCTGGATACGCTTGAGCCCGCAAGGCTAAATCCGTCCCAGTTGTAGGTGGCGTAGTCGATGTCGCGCCCCTGCAGGAACGTGGCGACGGCCGTGGCACCCGCATACTGGTCGTAGTAGATGCTAAGGTCGTAGGTGTGGCGCGCCGTGCGCACTGCGATGGTGTTGTTGTCGGTCGTAATCTGGGTGCGGGGCCGATCGGCATCCACAGGACCTACCTGCGTGTGCGCGAAGTAGGGGTTGAAGTCGTAGCACGCGGTATCGATGGTCTGGCCGCCAGATATGGTGTTGAGTGTGGCGCGCATATAGAATTCGCCGCTGGTAGTAGCAGCATTGACGGTTGCGGTGGAAAGCGGATAGATGCCATAGGTGTAATCGCCCACCTGCTTCGTATAGGCGGGGGTGACGCCGCTGATGCCAAGCGTTTCGCTTGTGTTGATGTCGGGGATGATAACTTCCACCGAATCTGGCAGGTTGGTGGAGTTAAGCCTGTACACCAGGCCATAGCCGTCGCCCGTGGCCTTTACGCCGTTGTCTGACCGCAGGCTAGAGTCGACGTTGCCGCCGTAGAAACCCACGGTGTTGTTGTCGTAGGTTTCGTAGTACACCAGCGCGCCCGATTGGAAGTCGGCCGCCCAGTCACCATGGTGCGCCAGCGCCGCCGTTTCTGGGTACGTGTAGGCGGTAAGCGTCTGGCCCATCAGGTTGTAAGGGCCCGGCGAACTCTTCATCCGGAAACCGCTGCCCAAGGTAGAAAGCACGTTGGTCATGGTATCGCTCGTAATAGAGGTGCCCTGCTTCTTGCCGCCGTTTGCCGCCTGCGTCAAATAGAACACCGTGCGATTTTGCACCTCGTCGCTGGCAGTGACAGCTTGGTAGGTACTCGTGCCGTTGTTCAAGAAGCCCAAGATGGTGTAGCTGTTCTTTACCCAGGCACCGCCGTTCACCATGCCGGCGCCCGCGTCTGTAGAGGTAATGAAGCCCGCGGCGTAGCTGTTCTGGATACGCACGGCCGAGCTGGCATTTGCCATGGTCGAGGTGTCGTCGACGGTGGAAACCGACGACGCGATAGGCGCTACGCCCACCAGGCCGCCCGCCCTTGTGCCGCGCAGATAGCAGTCGGCGAAGGATTCGCTAATTTCCACAATGCCGCCCGTGACGTTGCCCACCAGGCCGCCCGCGGTGTTGGCCGAGTTGTTGAAGGCGCCGACCGTGGCGGCCGCGCTGCTGCGGAAGATGGAAACCGTTCCGCCTGTCACTTCGCCAATCAGGCCGCCCACATTCAGGCTGCTGCTGCCGTTATCGCCAATCCAGGTGTATTGGTACTTGTCGGCCGCAGCGCCAGGGATGCCGTTGATGTCTTCGGCCGCAAGGTACACCTGCACGTTGTTGATGCCCACGTTCCGGGTGGCATGGCCCACCAGCGCGGCCGCAGCCTTGGTGCTTGCACCCGCCAGCACGCGAGTGCCAGTCATGGTCAGGTCCTTGATGTTGCCGTAGGCGCTGGCGAACAGGCCCGTGTATTCATCGCCCTTCACCGAGGCATCAGTGAAGAAGTTCTTGATGATATGGTCGCCGCCGTCGTAGAAGGTGTTCGGGTTAGTGCTACCCAAATGGCTGTTGCTGATGGGCTTGAAGTTGGCTTTACCCTCCGACAGCCCATTGAAGTATGCGGCCTTTTCGCTACCGGCGCCGCAGTAGGTCTCGGCCCAATCCCACAGGCCTTCCTTATCAGCGCTTGCCACAAAGGACAGGTTGTCGGTTTGGACGGCCGTAGTAATGGCATCGGTTACACCAGAGCTGTTGTCAAGGTTCTGCAGGTGGCGAACACAGCTGACATAAGCCGCATTTGCCGTGCTTTTATCGGCGAACAGGCTGTTGGTTATGGACTCATCGGCGGTGCCGGAATCAAGCTTCCAGTCGCTGGGGACAGAAACCTTCAGCGTGATGGTAAGCTCGGTGCCGGCATCAAGCGCATTGTTGCCATCGCCCGTGATGGTTGCCTTGCTACCGTACTGGTTCACAAATCGGGTGGCCTCTTCGCTTAGGTCGTCCAACGTGAGCGCCACGCTGTAGGTGCGGCCTAGCTTTGTCATAGAGGCGCTGTTGACAGGATAGTTCTTCGTGTTGCCTTCAACCGTGGGCTGGCCGTAGGTGAAATACTGAATGTAGGTGTTGCCCTCGGCGTCTTTCAGCGTCACTTCGAATACCGGCGAACTAGTTCCGGCAGAGGATGGCACGCTCACCGACAGGTTGGCCACCAGCTTTTCCGCGTTGATCACGGTAATCCTGGGAGTAATTTTGGTCACGTCGCCGGAATTGGCAGATCCGCCGCCGTAATAACCCACTCGAGCGCCGTCCTTCAGTCGGTTGTCCCGATAGCGCAGGCTGGTGTTGTATTCGCCGAAGGCGTCGTACGCGTAGCCAGTAGCGCAGTTCGCCAAGTTTTCGCTGTAGAACACCGAGTACACGGTGGCGCTAGCAGGGTCGAACTCCACCACCCAGTGGGCGTTGCCATCGATGGTGTTGTCGTCAACCAGCACGTAGGCGGCATGGCCTTGGCTGTCCTTGTCGTTAGAGGTGAAGTAGTAAATGTCCCCCGGCTTGATGAGATCCACATCAGGATCGGCGTCGCTGGGGATGTCTTCGGCATTGGGGAAGGGCGCCACGCCGTTAGATTCGCTTAAGTCGGGATCATAGCAGCTGGTGGCACCAGCGGCCATCTTCTTGGACAGGGCGTTTTGAACCGCGGTGTACACCACCTCGGCCTTGCCGTCCAGCTCCGTTTGACGCAGGTTCTTCTGCCACTGCACCACGTTGATGGCCACCAAGGCAAACAAGATGACCAGGATGCCCACGGTAAGCAGCAATTCGGCCAGCGTAAAGCCCGCCCGGCCGCGTGCCGCGCGCGGGGCCGCCGCGGGCCGCGAGGCCGCCTGGCGCTTCGCGCCGCGCGTATGCGTTTGTTGCCGCCGTGCAAACATGCCGTTCCGCCACTTCCCGACCAGCCCAAGCCAGTCTTTCCATGCAAGCGCCCCATCAGGCGCAACCATTCCGCGGTGTACAGCCGCACCGCCCCTACAACACACAAGCGGGCAGCCGCCAACATACGTATCAATATAATCGCTGTTAGTCTACCATTTTTCGCGTAATTATTAGCCTCTAACATGCAACAACAAGCGTTTTGTCAACAAACTGATACTTTGGGCAACAAGGGGATGCCACTTCCAACAGCATAGGAACATCCCGAAGCCCTGACCTGCGGAAACCACGCGCGCACACCATTCCGACCGGAGGCCCCAAGGGGACGCGCCCGTGTCACCTGGACCGGAGCCGCGGCAGGACGCGGAGTGGAGAGGACTGCTCCGGGGAGTGGACCGCTTGCATTGGGCGAGCGCACGAGGCGCGATGGGGGCGCTGCGCTGGGGGTTTAGGCAAGGAAAAGGAGGCGTGCTGCTTTGGGGCATGGACCCTCGCCTTCGGCGACG
>JAUNIP010000052.1 GCA_030523425.1 Coriobacteriia bacterium | reverse complement strand
ATGGTAGACGACAAGATCCATGCCCGCTCCACCGGCCCCTACAGCCTTATCACCCAGCAGCCTTTAGGCGGCAAGGCGCAGTTCGGTGGTCAGCGCTTCGGAGAAATGGAAGTGTGGGCGCTGTATGCCTACGGCGCCTCCAACGTGCTGCAGGAAATCCTTACCGTGAAATC
The DNA here is from genome assembly GCA_030523425.1 of Coriobacteriia bacterium. Classification (GTDB taxonomy): domain Bacteria; phylum Actinomycetota; class Coriobacteriia; order Coriobacteriales; family Eggerthellaceae; genus JAUNIP01. Next base: position 12,837 of record JAUNIP010000052.1, on the reverse strand, counting down.
CGACGACACGTCGGGCCGTGTGAAGTCCTACGAGGCCATCGTGAAGGGCGAAAACATTCCTGCGGCCGAAGTGCCTGAATCCTTCAAGGTGCTCATCAAGGAAATGAAATCGCTGTGCCTGAATGTGGAACTGGAAAGCCATGCCCCGGCGGTTACCGAAGAAGACATGGACGACGACCAGGCCCTGTTTGCGGCTTTGGAGGCCGACGCGCGCAAGACCGAAGAGGAAGACACGGCCAGCGTGCTAGACAGCTTGGCGGCCGAGCTTTCCGATTTGATGGGCGGCTTGGTTGATTCCACTGAAAACGAACTGATCGGCGGGGAGGAGTAAACATGACGACTGAGTTTGACGTTACTAATTTCGACGCCCTGCGCATTTCTTTAGCCAGCGCAGAAGATATCCGCAGCTGGTCCCGCGGCGAAGTGAAGAAGCCCGAAACCATCAACTACCGCACGCTGAAGCCTGAAAAGGACGGCCTGTACTGCGAAAAGATTTTCGGTCCCACCAAGGACTGGGAATGCGCCTGCGGCAAGTACAAGCGCGTGCGCTTCAAGGGCATTGTGTGCGAACGCTGCGGCGTGGAAATCACCCGTTCCAAGGTGCGCCGCGAACGCATGGGCCACATCGAACTGGCCACGCCGGTCAGCCACATTTGGTACTTCAAGGGCTCTCCTTCGCGCCTGGGTTATCTGCTTGACATTCCGCCCAAGGAACTGGAAAAGGTGCTCTACTTCGCCAGCTCCATTGTGACCAGCGTGGACACGGAAGCCCGCGAAGAAGACGCCGACATGCTGCGCGACGAATTGGCCGCCGACTTGGAAGAGTTGGACGCCGAACGCGACCGTCTGATTGAGGCCACCCGCCGCATGTCTACTGCTTACGTGCCCGAAGACGACGAATTCGTGGACGAGTACGATGAAGACGAGCTGATGGACCCCGAAGAGGTGGAAGAGGAAATCGCCGACATCCACGAGGAGTTCTTAGAGCGCAAGCAGCTGCGCGAAGACGCCTTCGACCTGTTCATGAAGATAGAAGCCAAGCAGCTGGTGCCTGACGAGGCGTTGTACCGCGAAATGCGTGCCAACTATCGCGACTACTTCAAGGGCGGCATGGGCGCCGAAGCCGTGCGCGATCTGCTTGACGACATGGACCTGGAGGCCACCACCGAAGAGCTGCGCGAAACCATCGCCACCGGCAAGGGCCAAAAGCGTGCGAAGGCCATCAAGCGCCTGAAGGTGGTCGACGCCTTCCTGAAGTCGGAAAACAATCCCTCCGACATGATTTTGGACGTTATCCCGGTCATCCCGCCCGACCTGCGCCCCATGGTGCAGCTTGACGGTGGCCGTTTCGCCACGTCGGACTTAAACGACCTGTATCGCCGCGTGATCAACCGCAACAACCGCCTGAAGCGTCTGCTGGACTTGGGTGCGCCTGAGATTATCGTGAACAACGAAAAGCGCATGCTGCAGGAAGCCGTTGACAGCCTGTTTGACAACGGCCGCCGCGGCCGCCCGGTCACCGGCCCCGGTTCCCGCCCGCTGAAGAGCCTTTCGGACATGCTGAAGGGCAAGCAGGGCCGCTTCCGTCAGAACCTGCTGGGCAAGCGCGTGGACTATTCCGGCCGTTCGGTTATCGTAGTGGGCCCGCAGCTGAAGCTGCACCAGTGCGGCCTGCCTTCGCAGATGGCTTTGGAGCTGTTCAAGCCCTTCGTGATGAAGCGCCTGGTGGAACTGGAATATGCCAGCAACATCAAGGCTGCCAAGCGCGTCGTGGACCGCGGCGCCAGCTACGTGTGGGACGTTTTGGAAGAAGTGATCAAGGAACACCCGGTGCTGCTGAACCGCGCACCAACGCTGCACCGCTTGGGCATCCAAGCCTTCGAGCCCGTGCTGGTTGAAGGCAAGGCCATCAAGCTGCACCCGCTGGTATGCACCGCCTTCAACGCCGACTTCGACGGCGACCAGATGGCCGTGCATGTGCCGCTAGGTGCCGCCGCCCAGGCCGAAGCCCGCGTGCTCATGCTTTCCGCCAACAACATCAAGTCCCCGGCCCATGGCCGCCCGCTGACCGTGCCCACGCAAGACATGATCATCGGCCTGTATTACCTAACGGCTGCCCGCGATGGCTTCCCCGGCGAAGGCCGCGTGTTTATAGACATCGACGACGCGCGCAACGCTTATGAGGCCCGTGCCGACGTGGACCTGCAGGCCAAGATTTGGGTGCGCTTGCGCGTGGAATGCGACGTGGCGGTTGCCTACGAGAAGTTCGAGCACCACATGCCCGGCGACCGCATCCAGACCACCATCGGCCGCATTATCTTCAACAGCGTGCTGCCCATGGACTACGAATTCCTGAATTACGAAATGAACAAGAAGGAAATCAGCCGCTTGGTGGAAGATGTGACGAACCGCTACAGCATGTCTGAGGTGCCACCCATTTTGGACGGCCTGAAGGACGCTGGCTTCCACTACGCCACGTTGGCCGGCGTCACCGTTTCGGTGTATGACGCCACCATCCCGCCGAACAAGAAAGATATCTTGGCTGCGGCCGACGAAAAGGTTGCCATCATCGACGAAGACTACGAGATGGGCCTGATGAGCGGGGAAGAGCGCCACAAGCAGATTGTGGACGTGTGGAACGATGCCAACGACGAAGTGGGCGACTCCATGGCCGACAACTTCGACAAGTTCAACCCCATCTACATGATGGCGTTTTCGGGCGCTCGCGGTAACATCAAGCAGATTCGCCAGCTTGCCGGCATGCGCGGCTTGATGTCCGACCCGAAGGGCGAAATCATCGACCGTCCCATTAAAGCGAACTTCCGCGAAGGCCTGTCCGTTTTGGAATACTTCATTTCCACGCACGGCGCGCGCAAGGGTTTGGCCGACACCGCCCTGCGTACGGCTGACTCGGGTTATCTGACCCGCCGCTTGGTGGACGTTGCCCAAGACGTCATCATCCGCGAACTGGACTGCGGCTCCACCGAAGGCGTGCCGTATCCGCTGCGCAACGAAAAGGGCGACCTGGACGCCAACCTGATTGGCCGCTGCTTGCTGGAAGATGCCGCCGACGCCAAGGGCAAGGTGCTCATGACGGCCGGCGAATATATTGCTTCCATGGCTGAACTGCGCAAACTTGACGCAGCCGGCATCGAAGAGGTAACCATTCGCACCATCATGACCTGCCATGCCAGCCACGGTGTGTGCCAGAAGTGCTACGGTTGGGACTTGGCCACCGGCCGCCCGGTGAACGTGGGCACGGCGGTAGGCATCATTGCCGCCCAGTCCATTGGCGAACCCGGCACCCAGCTGACCATGCGCACGTTCCACACCGGCGGCGTTGCAGGTGAAGACATCACCCATGGTCTGCCCCGTGTTCAGGAATTGTTCGAAGCCCGCCGGCCGAAGGGCCAAGGCGTCTTGGCCGAAATTGCCGGCACGCTGCAGGTGACGGGCGACAAGAATTCCAAGACCCTTACCGTGCACGACCAGGAAGGCAACATTCGCGAATACGTGGTTTCCGCCCGCGCCCAGCTGATGAACGACGTGGTGGACGGTTGCGAAGTGAAGATGGGCCAACAGATTACCAAGGGCTCGCTGAACCCGCACGACCTGCTGCGCCTGACCGACCCCAACACCACGCTGCGCTACATTGTTTCTCAGGTGCAAGACGTGTACGTGTCCCAGGGCGTAGACATCAACGACAAGCACATCGAAGTCATCGCGCGCCAGATGCTGCGCAAGGTGGCCGTCACCGACGCGGGCGACTCCGACTTGCTGCCTGGCCGCCAGGTGAACCGCTTCGAATTCGAAAAGGTTGCCAACGAACTGATTGCCGAAGGCAAGAACCCGCCGGTAGGCCAGCCGCTGCTGCTAGGCATCACCAAGGCTTCGTTGGCCACCGATTCGTGGATGTCGGCCGCTTCCTTCCAGGAAACCACCAAGGTGCTTACCGACGCTGCCATCGAAGGCAAGCGGGATTCGCTGATGGGTCTGAAGGAAAACGTCATCATCGGCAAGCCCATTCCTGCGGGCACCGGCCTTTCGCGCTACCACGAAGTGGGCCTTACCTACCGGGGCGAACCGGTGGGCAAGGCAGACGGCGACGAGCTGCCTGACAGCGCGCCGGATGCTTTGCGCGACATTGAAGAGCTGCTGCCGCAGCCGGCCGAATGGTCCTTGGATGCCGACGGCAACTACGCGGGCGGCTTCGGCAACTACTACGCCGGCGGTCCGTTCAGCGCCCACAGCAACCTGTCCGACGAAGATGCGCGCCTGTACATCTACGACGACTTGAATGTTTCCCAGCGCTGGGCCAACAAGTTCAGCGAAGCGGGCATTGAAACGGTGGCTGACCTGGTGGGACGCACCGAAGAAGACCTGCTGCGCATAGAGGGCATAGGCGCGAAGGCATTGGAGGAACTGAAGGCCGGCTTGGCCGAACGCGAGCTGTCTTACGTGATAGAAGACGACCTGCAGGCTTCCAACGACGACATGTCGCAGCTGCTTGACATGGTGTTCAGCCCCGACGACAACGTGCTGTTAGGCGGGGATTCCCCGGCCGTGTTCAACACGGACGGCGAAGACATGCTAGGCGAAGCCTTGCCGCCGCGTTCTTACCAGCGCAACTTGGAAGAACTTGACGCGCTGTTGGGTACGGTGGGCTCTTACGGCTTTGGCCTTACCTCTGAGGCCGAAGAGGCTGCCTCTAACGCCGCACAGCAGTCCGACGAAGAGTAAGCGCTGCTCAAACATGGTTTAATGAGTGGGATAGCAGGAGTATCTGCTATCCCACTTACGTGTGGGGCCCTTTTGCCCCGCGTTGCAACGGGATTTTCAGTCTGACTTTGATAGGGGAATGATCATGGCAAGACTTTTCGGCACCGACGGCGTTCGCGGCGTTGCCAACAAGGAACTTACGTGCGAAGTGGCCTTCAAACTAGGCCAAGCTTCGGTGGCTTTCATGGGAAACACCGTTTTGGTGGGCAAGGATACCCGCCTTTCGGGTGACATGCTGGAAGCGGCGGTGTGCGCGGGCATCACTTCTATGGGCGGCACGGCGCTGCAGGCGGGCATTATCCCCACGCCGGGCGTGGCGCTGCTGGTGCGCCAGCTGCACTGCGACGGCGGCATTGTCATCAGTGCCTCGCACAACCCACCGGAATACAACGGCATCAAGCTGTTCGACGGTAAGGGCTTCAAGCTGCCAGACGCCGTGGAAGACGAAATAGAGGCTTTCGTGGGACGTGGCCCTTCCGACGATCAGCTGCCCAATGGCGATGCTGTGGGTGTGATTCTGCCCGTGGACGATGCGTGCGACTTATACATTCAGCATGCGGTTGACGCCGTGAAGGCGGCGGGCGTCACCTTCGACGGATTAAAGATTGCGCTAGACACCGGCCATGGTGCTTCCAGCCTGACCAGCCCCCGTGCGCTTAAGCTGCTAGGCGCCGAAGTGATCACCATCAACGACGACTTCTGCGGCACCGACATCAACGTGGAGTGCGGCTCCACCAACTTAGGTCCCGTGCGTGCCCTGGTGGCCGAAACGGGCGCGAACGTGGGCATAGCGCATGACGGCGACGCCGACCGCGTGATGATGGTGGATTCGCAAGGCAACGAAATCGACGGCGACATCATGGCCGCCGTGATGGCAGTGGGAATGAAAGCCGAAGGCAAGCTGCCCGGCAACACCGTGGTTTCCACGGTCATGTGCAACCTGGGTTTCGTGCACGCCATGCGCGACGCCGAAATTGATGTGGTGCAGACCAAGGTGGGCGACCGCTACGTGCTAGAAGAAATGCTGGCGAAGGGATATGCCATTGGCGGCGAGCAGTCCGGCCATATGATTTTGCTGGAGCACAACACCACCGGCGACGGCCTGATGACGGCGTGTCGGTTCTTGGTGGCCGTGAAGCGTTCGGGTAAGTCGGTGGACGAATGCGCCGCCATTATGACCCGCTTCCCGCAGGTGCTCATCAACGTGCGTGGCGTGAACAAGGCAGGCTTGGACGACTGCGCACCCGTGTGGGACACCGTGCGTGCCGCCGAAGCCGCCATGGGCGACACCGGTCGCGTGCTGCTGCGTTGTTCTGGCACCGAGCCGGTCATTCGCGTAATGGTGGAGGCCGAAACCGCCGAAGCTGCGCAAGGCCATGCCGAAACCATAGCGGCTGCTGTGAAGGAACACCTGGGCCAGTAAAACGTTCCCACCCTGAGCTAGGCGGAACTGCATGCCCCTGGGCGGGGGAGTGTAACGTGCGCTCGGTATAATTTTGCGCTTTTTTGCTCTTTCGGCAACAGACGGATTTTCAGCTTGTGGAGATTTCTCCATTCTTGGCGAAAAAATAAATAAATCTTAATGTCAAGACTTGTTGAAAAAATTTGCTGGGATACTATATATCCGCGGTCAAAAGAACCATGACCACAATATATAGTGGTTAAACGCTGAAAACCGCATGCAAAAGAAACCTGCAATTAAGGAATAACCCAAGGCAGCACCGCTAGTTTCGAGCTGGACTTGGATAAAGAAAAATTGTGTTGCACCAACAGCGCTTCGCCGTGTATGCGCAGAAAGGAAAGGGCCCCATGATCACCAGCATCGTCAAGCGTGACGGCCGTACGGTTGAATTCCACGAGGCGAAAATCACCGATGCCATTGAAAAAGCGTTCCAAGCTTGCGGAGCCATGCAGGATCGCGCCATGGCCGAAGAAATTTCCGCCAAGGTTGTTGCCAAGCTTGAAGCCGGTGCCATCGAAGGTATTCCTTCTGTGGAAGGCATCCAGGACCTGGTGGAAGAAACCCTCATCGAGGAAGGCTTCGTCCAGACCGCCAAGTCCTACATCCTGTATCGCGCGGAACGCAACCGCGTGCGCGACGTGAACAGCCGCCTGATCCAGACCCTGCGCGACATCACCTTCTCCAAGGCATCTGAGTCCGACATGAAGCGCGAAAACGCCAACATCGATGCGGACACCGCCATGGGCACCATGCTGAAGTACGGCTCTGAATCCGCCAAGCAGTTCTACGAAATGTGCGTGATCGACCCGAAGTTCGCCCGCGCGCATCGCGAAGGCGACATCCACATCCATGACATGGACTTCTACACGCTGACCACCACCTGCTGCCAGATTGAGCTGAAGAAGCTGTTCAAGGGCGGTTTTTCCACCGGTCACGGCGTGCTGCGCGAACCCAATGACATTTCCAGCTACACGGCGCTGGCCTGCATTGCCATCCAGTCCAACCAAAACGACCAGCACGGCGGGCAGGCCATCTGCGACTTCGACTACGGCCTGGCCGACGGCGTGCGCAAGACCTACCGCCGCCTGTTCAAGAAGCATCTGGCCGAAGCGCTGGATCTGCTGTCCGACGTGGAAGATTCCCGCGCCACCGCTGAAGGCATGACGTTAGACGCCGAAGCGAAGACGGGCCAGATTGCCGCGCTTGACATGCCGCAGGAATACACCGACTGCATCATGGACGCCCTGGCCGAAACCGGCATGGACGCCGCCACCGTGCAGCGCGTGTTCGCCTACACCGTGAAAAACGCCACCAACGACACGGACCGTTCCACCTTCCAGGCCATGGAAGCGCTGGTGCACAACCTGAACACCATGCATTCCCGCGCCGGCGCCCAGACGCCGTTTTCCAGTGTGAACTACGGCATGGACACCACCCCTGAAGGCCGCATGGTCATCAAGAACATGCTGCTGGCCACCGAAGAGGGCCTAGGCGGCGGCGAAACCCCCATCTTCCCCGTGCAGATTTTCCGCGTGAAGGAAGGTGTGAACTACAACCCGGGCGACCCCAACTACGACCTGTTCAAGTTGGCCATGCATTGTTCCGCCAAGCGCCTGTTCCCCAACTTCAGCTTCGTGGACGCTCCGTTCAACGCGCAGTACTACAAGGGCACCCCGGAAACCGAGATTTCCTACATGGGTTGCCGCACCCGCGTGATGGGCAACGTTTCCGACCCCGACCGCGAAGTGTCGCCCGGCCGCGGCAACCTGTCCTTCACGTCCATCAACCTGCCCCGCTTGGCCATCCGCGCCCGCGGCGACTTGGACCTGTTCTTCGACTTGCTGGACAGCAAGCTGGCGCTGGTCACTGGCCAGCTGGACGAACGTTTCGAAATCCAGTGCCGCAAGAAGGTGTACAACGCGCCGTTCTTGATGGGCCAAGGCGTGTGGATTGACTCCGAAAAGCTGAAGCCTGAAGACGAGCAGCGCGAAGTGCTGAAGCACGGCACGCTGACCACGGGCTTCATTGGCCTGGCTGAATGCCTGAAGTGCCTGGTGGGTGCCCATCATGGCGAAAGCGCCGAAGCCCAGAAGCTGGGCCTGGAAATTGTGGGTCACATGCGCAGCTACTGCGACCGCATTTCGCGTGAGCGCGGCATGAACTACACGCTTATTGCCACGCCCGCCGAAGGCCTGTCCGGCCGCTTCGTGCGCATGGACCGTGCCCGTTACGGTTCCATCCCCGGTGTGACGGACCGCGACTACTACACCAACGGCTTCCATGTGCCGGTGTATTACAGCATCAGCGCCTTCGACAAGATTGCCATCGAAGCGCCCTACCATGCGCTTACTAACGGCGGTCACATCAGCTACATCGAACTTGACGGCGATCCCACGGAAAACTTGGAAGCCTTCGAGTCGGTCATTCGCTGCATGAAGGAAAACGGCATGGGATACGGTTCGGTGAATCACCCGGTAGACCGTGACCCGGTGTGCGGCTTCAACGGCATTATCGGCGACACCTGCCCCAAGTGCGGCCGCCACGAAGACGAAGGCGCTGTGGGCTTTGAGCGCATCCGTCGCATCACAGGTTATCTGGTAGGCACGCTTGATCGCTTCAACGACGCTAAGCGCGCCGAAGAATCCGACCGCGTGAAGCACCAGGTTCCGGGCCAGAAATAGCCTGCGCACACGCGCAACGTTGTTGATAGGGGGGCTCGCTGCGGCGGGCCTCCTTTTTTCTGCGCAGGTTTTGCGTTACCATACACACCATGAGCGATTCGTTGGACATACGCGTTTTTGGCCTGGAGCCGGATTCCATAGTGGATGGGCCGGGGCTGCGCTATGCCGTGTTTGTGCAGGGCTGTTCGCACCACTGCGAAGGCTGCCACAACCCGGGCAGCTGGGCCGCGCAGGGCGGTAGTGCCACCACCACGGCGGCCATCATGGAAGAGATAGCCGCAAACCCGCTGGTGGAAGGCGTAACGCTTTCCGGCGGCGAACCCTTTGAGCAAGCGCAGGCTTGCGCCGTCCTGGCGCGCGAAAGCAAGGCGCTGGGTAAAAACGTGTGGGCGTATTCCGGCTACATCTACGAAGACCTGCAGCGCGCCGCCACGCATTCCCAGGACGCTTCCGTTGCCCAACACGTGGGCGCCCTACCCGTCGAAAGCTGGCAAGCCTTAGACGCCGAAGGCGTGGCTGCCTTGCTGGAAACCATAGACGTGCTGGTAGACGGCCCGTACGTGGACAACATGCATTCCTACGAACTGAAGTGGCGCGGCAGCGCGAACCAGCGCCTGATAGACATGAAGGCCACCCGTGCGCAAGGCAAGGTGGTTTTGTGGGAACCCTACGGCTTCGTCCCGCAGATTCCCAGCAACTGGTAACCTTGCCTGCATGGAAACCTCCGCAACACCTCATGCGTCAGTGCAGCTGCTTTCGTGGCTCAGCGAAGTGCTGGGCTCTGCGCAGGTTGCTTCGGTTGTAACGGCTGTCCTGATACTGATTGCCACGGCCATCATCTGCCGCTTGGCGGTGAAAGCGCTGCGGCGTCTGCTTTCCCGCGACAATTCGCCGCTGCCTTCGTCGTCCATCTTTGTGAACATTTTGCGCGTGGTCATGTGGGCTTTAGGGCTAAGCGTGGTGCTTTCCACCTGCTGCGGTGTGGATGTTTCGGCCGCGGTAACGGCCTTAGGCGTTGGCGGCATCGCGCTTTCGTTGGGCTTCCAGGACACGCTTTCTAATCTGATAGGCGGCCTGCAGCTTTCCGTCATGGGCATTGTCCAGCCCGGCGACCACCTGGAAATCAACGGCACGCGCGGCACGGTGAAGGACGTCACGTGGCGCCATGTGCTCATACACACAGCCACAGGCGCCGACATTGTGGTGCCCAATTCGGTCATCAACAAGGCGTCGTTCACGAAGCTGCCCCCGCAGAAAAAGGTGGTCGTGAACATCAATGTCAGCAAGGGGAACGTTGATCTTACCACGCTGAAACAGTGCATGATGGCAGACGTGTTGGCGGCCTTCGAAGGCGTTGCCACGTTGGAGAAGGAGCCCATCATCACGTTTGACGCCGCCACTGAATACGGCTTTTCCGGCACCGTGGTGGTGTGGGTGGAACCCCCCGTGGATTTGTTCTTGATCCAAGACACGATAATCCGCGCCGTGGCCCCCTACTGCAACCCGCCGAAGGACTAGCCCGCAGACGCGCGTCATCTTGACCAGGGCTGCGAAGTCGGCGGCGCGGGAAGCGCAACCCGGGAAGCGCAACCCGTACTCCTGTTTCCGGTCGGGAATTTGTGTGAACGACGAAATCGGCGATTTCGTCGTTCACACAAGCGAAATGGGACCTTCGGGACGTTGTGTGAACGACGAAGGCTCCCCCGGGGACCCCGCAGGGTGTTTCTGCGCCCTCGCGGCCTCGTTGTGTGAACGACGAACGTGCCGGATAATCTGGCGGTGTTCGCAAAGCTCCAGTTCAGCGAAGTGCCCTTCCAGCTCCTCTCTTCGCCGCCGCTGTCACGCTGTGCCGCCCCGAGCCCGTCGTCGTTCACACAATGCGAAAAACCCCCGATTTTCAACGTGTGAACGACGAAATCGGCGATTTCGTCGTTCACACAAGTTTTTGCCGAGAGGCGAAACGATCTGGCTGACCCCCGTCGTCGTTCACACAACGCTAGCAGGGCCGCGGAGGCCGCGAAGGGCGCAACAATGCGGGTTGCGCGCCTCGGGTTGTGCGCCCCGGGCGGCGGGCTGCGCGCCTGCTTCTTCTGTGTCATTACGCCCAAATGGCAGTTAGGCGGGAGGTTTGGGCGTAAGAATTTGCCGAGGGCGGAGGCGTTTTACGCCCAAACCGCGCTATCTTTTCAATTTGGGCGTAAAGATTCGAATCCGCTGGGGCGCGATTACGCCCAAAGTGCACTTTTCGTTGTCTTTTGGGCGTAATCTCAGGTTGCTCAGGCGGTTGGTGTTACGCCCAAAAGGCATGTGAGCAAGCTGTTTGGGCGCAATTGCAGCACCTGCCCTTCAGAAAATTACGCCCAGATATGCCCCCGAGAAGCAGTTTGGGCGTAATCTGCCCTGACTAAGGGAATTTCATTACGCCCAAACATGCGTACAGGAGCGGTTTGGGCGTAATGTGTTTGCCGCCGCGGCTGGCTCGCGGGTGCGGGCGAAACACAACCTGCACCTCTACCCTTTCTGCGGCTTCGCTGGCGAAGGACGCGGCAGTGTGGGTTGTGCGTTGGCAACGACGCCGTGAGCGCCGGGGCTGCTGGGCTTAGATTGGCTCGCCGCGCTCGAAGCGGGAGAGCAGTGCGGGGTCTTCGGGGACTATGCCGCGTCTGACAAGCTCCTTGGCCAGGTTCTCGTTGGGGTTGGTGAAGTCGCCGTGAAGGGTGCAGTTGGTGTAAAACCGGTTGATGTGCCAGGTGGCCTAGAACTGGAACTGCGACTGGCGGTTGGCGGGGCAATCCCATGTGTAGAAAACCGCCTGGTTGAGGTTACCCATGGCCTTGCGCCCGTGGGTCTTAGTCGGCCGCGCCCGCGCGTCCCCCGAATACAGCAGCACGTCGGCCAGCCCGCTTATTTGCTCTATGCCGAAGCCGCTGGTCCTCATAGCCCACTCCAGCGCGTGCTCGAACACCTGGTCCAGGCGCTTCCAGTCGTGGCCGCCCATGGCCGTGACCGCCGAGAATCCCGTGCCCACGTTGCGGAAGACGGCGCAGCTGCGCCCGTCAACCTCTATGCGGTTGCAGTCCCACGTCAGCAGAGCGTCGGCCTAGGACGGCTCGGGCAGCCCTTTCGCCTTCGCCAACTTCTGCACGTTTCCCGTCAACCCCAGTTCCATGCGGATGCGCCCCCTTCGCGGCTTTGGCAAGTATCTGTTCCACAGGCAGTCATACTATGTCTGGAACGTTTTCGTGTTCCCGTTGGGCATGGCGGGGAAAGGCGCTTCGAATAAAACAGGTCTGTGTCGGGGATGGCCCGCATGACATGGTGCTTTCGTTCGGGAACGGAGAAATGCCACAATTTGTCTTCCTGTGGGCGCAATAAATCCGCTCCCGGTCAGAAGGATGAACCCGCCACTACAGGGCGGTACCCGCAGCTTGCTTCCTGGCTTTCGTGCCAACGGGCACGAATCTCCATTCCGCAGGCAATCTGGGGTTCCTTCACATAAAACGTCGGTCCATCTCTATTACGTGACCAGAAGCGGAACATCTTTACTGTACCCACAGCATGAAATAAGAACAAGTCTTGACAATTACTTTTCAGACTGCGAAGCTTAAAGCGGTGTGTGCCTGTTATCCTGTATGCATGGATAATCTTTTCACCGACATGGAAAATCAAGCGAAATCCAGCGTCGCCCCGTTGGCGGTTCGCATGCGCCCGCGCACGCTTGACGAACTGGTGGGCCAGCAGCTTGCTGTGGGGCCGGGCAGTTGGCTGCGCAACGCCATCGAAAACGACCAGCTGAGCTCCATCATTCTGTACGGCCCGGCCGGCACGGGCAAAACATCGCTGGCGCACATCATTGCTGAAACTACGAAAGCCACGTTTGTGGAGGTTTCTGCCATCGGCGGCACCGTTTCGGAC
>JAUNIP010000051.1 GCA_030523425.1 Coriobacteriia bacterium | reverse complement strand
CGCTGAGTCGGGTGCCGTAGCCCTTTTTGACTCATTTCGCCGTCGCGCGCTGGATGATGTTCCTGCCAATTCCGGTGATTCGCTCGATTTGCCTCACCGAGAGTCCAGCCTCCTTCAGAAGCGCCAGCGCCCCATCGCGGTCGGCCCTGCTCACCGAGGGCAAAGCCGCAAGCGCCTTCGCACCAATAAGCTCCTCGGCGCGGGCTCGGGCCGCCGCCTCCGACAAAGCAATGTTCGTCGCCGCCTTCTCCGAACCAAGGTCGGTGCCGCCTTCGCATGCGTGGAACGCCGCGAACGCATCCCCGCCGCCGAACACGCCGAGCACGAAATCGGTCTTGCAGGGGAGCCCCGCCTGCAACGGTGCCCCGCCCGCCTTCGCCGCTTCGCCGATGTAGGCCCCGTAACTGCTCCAGCGGTACCCCCCCGCATCCGAGAGCGCCGGCGTGGGCGGGGTTTTGGTGGATGTACCTCACCAGCTCCATGAGCTGGGGGTCGTCGATGACGGGGACGCTGAAAAAGCGCCCTTGGAACAGGTGCCCCACATGGTCATGCTTCTTGTTGAAGAAAACGGCGTAGCGCCCCAGCGTGCGCCTCATGGCCTCGGATATGCTTTCGAGCGGCCCGTGGAGCAGCAAGTGGACATGGTTGGACATGAGGCACCATGCGTACGCTTCAACCGTCGTGGCCTCCAGAGCTGCGGAGAGGAGCCGAAGGAACTCCCCCCGGTCGTCATCGTCCTCGAAGATGTTCATCCGCCCGACGCCCCGAGCGGTTATGTGATAAATCTGGGAGTCGCATTCGCGTCTGCGCGGACTGGGCATGAGGCCTTCTTCGTGAGGGACGATTGTTTAGCCACAGTATAGCAGTGCGGCCACAGGCAGCGAGTAAAATGAGTCAAAAAGGGCTACGGCACCCGACTCGCTCGTGACTCGCTTGACTCGCTCGGCGGGCGGGGCGGTTTCGCGGGGGCGCGCTGGGCGCCGGCGGAAGGCCCCGCTGGAGCACGTACTCCTGACCTGGGGGTTTGCCTTCGGTCCCTGGGCGGACAGGCGGCCCAGCGGCTCCAGGACCGAAGTACATCTAAGATTTTGTCCACGGTAGGCGAAACCTGCGTCACGCGGCCCGCTCCGGAGGAGGCACAAGTACGGGTGTGTTTCTTCGGGGCCGCCGTCCAGGACTTGCCCCTAGGAGAAGTTGATTTCAAGGCGGCGGCCCAGGCCTGCCGCTATGCGGGCGAGCGTGGCCACAGAGGGGTTCCCGTTGCCGTTTTCCAGACGGCACAGATTGGCGGGCTTCATGCCGCAGCGCTGCGCCAGTTCGGCCTGGGTCAGGCCCTCCTCCTGGCGCGCCTGCACGATCTTGCGCGTGACGTCGCGCTCGGCGGCCTGGGCGTCCCATTCGGCCTTGAACGCAGGGTCCTGCAAAGACCTCTCCAAATGCTCCCTAAAATCGCTCATCTCGCTCCCCTTCCCTGTGCTGTTGCCGCCAAGCCGCACGGATAAGCTTCGCCCGGTTTATCTCGCGTTTCGGCGTCTTCTGTGTCTTCTTGGTGAAACCATGCGTCAGCAGGATGCGGTTCCCTACGAAAAAGAAGTACAGAATCCGCGTTATGTTGCTGCCCTGCACCGTGCGAAGCTCGTAGATGCCGTCGCCCAGATGGCGAGAGTACGGCATCCCCAGACGGTTGCCGTATTCCTCCAGCAGTTCCAAGCGGCCAAACACCTTCGCCCTCATCTTCGGCTCCAGCCCGTCGATAAACTCCTCGGCAGGCCTGTGCCCGTCGTCCACCTGGCAATAGTCAATCTGGAACATGCGTATTCGCTTTCTCAGGTAATTATCATATATGTTAATGCTAGCCGTGTCAACGCCGTGCATGCAAGGAGTCGATCCCATCGCGCAATGCAAGCGTGAAGGCGTCCGTTCGGATATATTCAACGATTTCCCCGAAGCGCCCGGCAGGCTGAAGAAGACGGCGCGCTGGCATATCCGCGCAGGCGCCCGGGCGGTGCTGCCCCCGGCCTCGGTGGCTTACATAATAGCGAACATACGTTTGAAAATCAAGGACAATTTTTGGATTCGGCGGAAGGCAGGCAGGGCGCGCCTTGCGAATGAGGCGAAAGGCGGGAACGGCGCATGCCCAGCGAACAGGACCCTCCTTGCGCTGGGAGCACGCCGCCGGACCAAGGCGGCTCCCGTCCCGGCAAGGTCATGCGCCGCAACATGGGTCAGCCCGCAGGGCTGGCCGTGACTTTCCCCGCGAGCGGACCGGCAGCTGCAGGGCTGGGCGTTTTTGTCGCAGTTTTCGGGATTCGTGGGCAAAATTTACGTTTTTCCGCGTAGGCCCGAAAGGCCACCTGCAGGGTCGATTGCGTTTGCGCAGGTGAGCGGGGTGGGCATCGCGGGGCCGCGCGGAGGGACGCGAAGCGCCCTCAAACGAAGATCTCGCCGCCCTTGGCAAGCGCGCCGGCGGTGATCACCAGGCGGGACGCCTCCGGGATGGTCATGAAGTAGCGGGTGATGTCCTTGTGCGTGATGGTGACCGGCCCGCCTTCGCGGATCCCTTTGGTCAAGTTAAAAACACACGTATTCGCAGGTGGGGCGCGAGGGCATCGGTGAGCGGTAGGCGCCGGGAGGCGCGGCGTAGGGCCGCAGGGGCGGCGGAAGACGGCCGCGAAGGGCACTCCGAGCCAGTGCGATCCGGGGTGATTCGCGCCCCTATCCCAACCCCGAAAACCGTATCATTGGCACCTGTTTCCCATTGAGACGGCTTTTGTAGACCTGCCATAACGGTACCAGATGCATGGAATTTTTTACTGGCGAGGCTGCTACGCTTCAGGTGCCGTGCGCCCCTCCGGGCCTCCATCTACTCTATTTGTATATGTCCCGCCTGTGGCCGATCTCGATGGCGAGCACCACCAGCTCCTCGCCTTGGATGTCGCACAGGACGCGGTAGTCTCCCACCCGGTAGCGCCAGATGCCCGACTTGTCGGCGGTCAGCCCCAAGCCACAGGCCCGGGGGTCGTCGCAGCCGTCGATGTTCCTCATCAGCCAGGCAAGGATGACGCGCCGCACGCCGGCATCCATCTTGGAGAGCTGTCTGTCGGCCTTCTTGGAGAACCGGAGCCGCCACATGCTAGAGGTACTTCCGCGCTATTTCTGTATGTAGTCAAATAAAAGTCGACACTTGGGACTGCGGTGGAAATCCTGGACCAAAACAGGGCAGGAGGAACACCGAATGCACAGCCAAGAACAGAGGATGAGAGCGATTGAGACCTTCCTCAGGTTTGGCCGCCGTTGCGTGGACGCCATCGCCCAGCTAAGCTATCCCAACCGGCACACCCTCTGCAATTGGGTGAAGCGGTACGAAGCGACGGGCAATGTCGCTGGGCAACTTCTTCATCGACTGCGTGTACATTCCGCTTGGCGGCAACCGCTGCAGCGTGCCGCGGTGGCTGCTGGTGTTATGGAATATTCAGCAAGTGCTTTTGGCTGAAGACATGGTTGCCTTAGCGGCATAATGCGCATCGGCTGGGACGATATCCGAGATGTGGAGGCGGCCCAACGGAGGAGCCTCGGGCAACAGCCTGGGGCTCTTCCTTTGTACGACGCTGGGCGCAACGTCAGCGAACCGATGCCGCTCTTTTCGGAACAAGCCCGCACATTGGTTGAAAATGCGGCAAGCCAATTCAACTCCTCCAACTCCTCAAGAATGATCTCAAGAAGAATGGGATAAGCCCTCTTCAGCGACTTATACACCGCCCAAGGGGTCACTTGCTCATCCTGGCTATGCTGCTTGACAAATTTCCCTTCGTAGTAAATGGCGCGAATGGAAGCTTGCTTTTTTGCGATGGCGGTGTTGAGAAACGCGCTAGATTATTTTAGCTACAATATGTTTGCATTTGTTCAACAATGTATTGCAATTGCAAATGCAACGGCGACAGCAGACAACTAACCCAGAGGAAGGATCTCATCATGGCCAAAACAGCAACCATAGGTGTCCGCGTGGACGAAGAGCTGAAATCGCAGGCGAACCAAGTGTTCGACGACATGGGGTTGCCCATGTCGTTGGGCATCGAAATGTTTTTGCGCCAGGTGGTGGAGAACAAGAAGCTCCCCTTCACGGTTGAGGCGCAGGGCGCCAAAGACGTTGAGCGCGAAAAGCGCGAGCGGGAATTCTGGCACAGCTTCTTGGACTGGTACTTCGACGTCTGGCCCAGCTTCGATTCCCCGGACATACTGCAGAAAGCCACAGAGGAGCTGGGCTTCAGCTACCAGCATGCAGGGAAAACCGCGGAGCGGTTCATTTCCGAAGCCTGCGAAAACTGCCCCCCGGAAGGCACCAGCCAGGCATGGGAGGCCCGAGCCGACCTAGGCCGCATGCGCAGCCTGCTAGGCGACGCCAAAGAGCTGATCTACTGGGCGCTGGACATGGAGAAAACATTCGTGCCCAGCCTGTCCTTCCGCTACCAGGACCAGGCTGACAAATGGCGCTATAAGCATCTGAAAGCACAAGCGAAAAAGAACGACAACCAGATAGCAAGCGGCGTCGTGGCGACCCGGTATTTCGGAAAGCGGGACTAGCCTTGAAAATGGCGCAGGCTACTATCAGCTCGTACGTTCGCACGGTGGGCCGCTTCACGGCGGAGAACGGCCAGCCCAACCAGCAAACGCTTGCCAGCTTCCGCAGCAACCTGATGGCAGGCTGCAAGCCATGCACGGTGAACCAGCGCATCCAGGCCATCAACTGCTGGCTGGGCTTCCTGGGGCGGCCCGACCTGCGGCTGCGCTGCGTCCGGCTGCAGCGGCTTCAGGGCTGGGCGTTTTTGTCGCAGTTTTCGGGATTCGTGGGCAGAATCTACGCTTTTCAGCGTAGATTTAGGGTTGCTGGAAGGTTGACGGGGCCATTTTGGTCTGGGCGGATTTCCGGCTGCTTTAGAGCCATGCTCCTGACCAGGGGCTTTCTATTTCCAGGCCGCTTTGGGTCCCATCAAGCACAGGCGATTCGGGCAGGCCAACGCTGAAAAACGCAAATTTTGCTCAGCAAACGCGAAAGTTGCGTCAAAAACGCCACACGGGCGAAACGAGCGCAGCGCCAGAAAGTGCCCCAGGCCATCGCGCATGCGGCATCCCCGCAAAAGGACACCACCCGTCTTGCTGCAGCAGGGTCGGCAGGCGCGCAAGCCGCTAAACGGGCACCGTCCCACAGCTTACGCCCCGCCATCCGGGCCTCAGCCCCCCAAAAGACTATCCCATCGAAGGACGGACCTACAAACAACAACGCACAAGCTCATCGGCACGAAGCGCGAACTGAGCGATCGGACGGCCCTCCTCATCGGCGAATTCAACCTCGTAGGCCTCGTCTGGGACCGTAAAGCAGCAGATAACGGTGCCCACCTGACCAGCGGAAATATTTCTATCAGGGTAATCGCCCTTCACGGCAACCACGTCGTTCTCTTGAAACATTGTCAACCTCCTATTTCACATACGCCGAGACGAGATCGGGCTTCGTCTGGCCGCTTCTGACAATCCACGCAGTCCGAACGACGGCCGTCTTCCCATTGGGACCCTTTATCGGCATGTCGATGGTGTACCTACGTCCGTACTTGTCAACCTCGCCGGGAACAGCTTCGTACTTAGCCGCCTTGCTTCTGATTTGAGCCGCAAGGCGCCGGTAGTCTTTCTGTTCCATCCCGAGAGCCGACTTGAAAACCCTTGCCTTGTTTTTTCCTGTCGGGTGCGCTGGGTTTAGGCTGTAGCCGTAAAGCTTATCTTTCCCCCTGATAGTAACGCTTTTAAACGAAGGGGAGGGGGAATCCTTGGAAGCCTTTTTGATTTTCTCCTCGTTCCTCTTAACCTTCAGCCTATATTCGTCTTGCTCCAAGGAAATCTGCGGAGAGCCGTTGGTGCCTTGCGCAAGGCCGCTGCTGCTACCCCTCATCTGAAGCACCGCCTTTCATGGCAGCATTGCGCTCCTTCAGCATGTTGTTGGGAACAACCACCTCTACGCCGGACTCGATAGCATACTTGAAAATCTCGAGCGCGTTTTCATCCGTGGCGCACACGTCGTAGACCACGATGGCCTTCAGACTCAGCTTGTCCACCGTGTAGCGAACGGATTCCTCCAGGATCGCGCGCTCGACGGGGTCGCTGACGTAGCCTTTGGTACTGAAAGCCACCACACTGCAATCCTCAAGCCCGTCCAGCGAGAAGTCGATGCTTGCCATGGTGGGGAACGTGATGTGGGGTATCACCACCGCGCCAAGCTCCATGGCAAGCCAGACAGCGATCACGCGTGACTTCTTGATGCGGTAATGGTTTTCCAAGTCGTCCAAGTCGCCGAACTGCGACACGTCCGGGGAGATAAAGAAGTTCACCCCGGCGAAGCGTTCCCTGAAGAACTGCTGGCGCTTCGCGTCATCGTAGTAAATGGCGTTGTACAGGCCGTCCTTGCCGTCGAACTCGCTGTCGTACAGATAAAAGGCGACTGCGGTGAGCGGCGTGCGATGGTAGTCGGCCGGGTGGTTGTACAACGCGATGTAGTCGGGCAGGACCGATGTGTTGCAGCTTAGGGCCGGCAGGTCGTGGATCCCCTCCGCACGGGTTTTGTTGGTATACCTGAGGTAGCTGAGGTTCAGCAACTTTTTCAGGTCCTTGGACACGCGCCCAGACGGCGAATCCGGGCACGGCTCAGTAGGCGTGCGCATAATGGCACCAACCTTTCCGGGGATTTTCCCCCAATCGGGCGGCTGGTGCCATATAATGACTTGTTGCTAGGGAAGTCATTAGTATGGCACCCCGCTTGTGGATGCGCGGCGTTATTCCAGTAACGTCGCGCGTTCTTATGCTGGTGGCGCTTCTTTCTAGTCCTCCTCCCCCTTGGCGGCGCCTTTACCGTAAGGCTTTGCTTCCTTCAGGTCGAATATAAACGCGTTGTCGTCATAGTCGAAGAATCCAGCAACACGATACCCGCTTTCTTCCAAGTTCCAACCCATCATTTCGCCCAACGTAGACCTGATGTCGCGGTCGCTCCATCGAATTCCGTATTGCGATTTCCTTCCTTCTTTGTAGAATAATCGTGTATCATCCGTCTCGGTATCGCTGGAAACAATCGCAAATCTTTGGGTATTCCTGTCGATTAAAGGAGTAACGTATCTGGGCTTACCCATCTTCTCGATGACTGCGGTAGTGAAAGACACACCATCTTTCGAAACGCTCATGCTTGCAACGCCCTTGATTCGTTTTATTGGCTCGAAGCCGTCAAGAAAGCTCATTGCTTCTCCTTGTCATCAAGTTTATCCGAATCCGTATTTTAACAGCAGTCCAATTAATCTGCAACCCGTATGTCTACCGTCTTTAATTTTTTAAAACTAAAATTTTGGAGCAATATTTTTGAGTTTGGAAATTTGATAGCAGATTAACATCCACCAGGCACTCTTGCTGTCACCTTCAAACAAGCAGAGAATGAAGATGCCACTGTTGGTCTGGCTCGTTCATTAAGCACTTGAAATCAATGAGGAACTTAGTGATATATAGATCTATTTATAAATACATCTATTGCAAAATAGGGAATAGATAGACTACATAAATACACATTTTGAAAATGAGTTGAGACAAACTGAACGAAATGATAGACAAAAAAATTATCGAAAACTCAGATAAATGTACACTGTTGGATACAATTTCACCTGAGAAGCAAAACCTAGAAGAAAGCAGAACCTGGACTCCTGTTGCCTTTTTGCGACTCCGCTAGCGAGAAGGTTCAGACAAGGAAAGACAAATGCGGTTGCGCTCCCTTAGGGTTATCCTGCTTATGTGTTTAACTTAGAATACGTCGCTTGAAAGGGCCCCCTGCACTCAGTATGAACAGTCACACCATTCCTATGAACCTTCAGGAGCGTATGATCTTCGACTCCCTGCCCGCTAATCTCAAAAACGTTTCGATTGGAGTTGACCTATCCTTCAGAGGTCGGCTTTCAGTGGTTAGGTCATACGTCGTAGGCAAACTTTTCTTCCCAGCTGCAGCTGTTGCGGCCGTTCACCTGTGCCAAGCCGGTCAGGCCGGGGCGCACGTCGTGGCGGTGCGCCTGCTCTTCGGAATACAGCGGCAGGTAGCTTACCAGCAGCGGGCGCGGGCCAATAAGGCTCATGTCGCCCTTCAGCATGTTGAACACTTCCGGCAGTTCATCCAGGCTGGTGGAACGCAGCATGCGGCCGAACTTGGTAAGGCGCACGTCGTCAGGCAGCAGGTTGCCTTCGGCGTCGCGTTCATCGGTCATGGTGCGGAACTTGTACAGCCTGAAAATCTTCGCGTTCTTGCCCGGGCGCTCCTGCTTGAAGATGACCGGGCTGCCCAGTTTCACGCGGACCAAGACGGCCAAGATGGCGTACAGCCAGCAGAACACCACCAAAAACACCAGCGCAATCAGGAAGTCCAGGATTCGTTTGATATAGCGTTCGTACATGTGGCCCCGGCACTCCAGATAACAATTGCGCCGCGCGGGTGGCGCCGGCACGTGTCCCTTTCTCTGTATGCGCGCTGCGTGCCAGCTGGAGGTTTGCCGCCAGCGGCTTGCGCGCACTATTGTGAGTCATGGTAGCGCATAACCGCGCAGTTCATGCTGCGGTTTCTATATTTGGTTGGCGGTTGGGAAGGTTTGGGAGGGATGCCGACAAACCTACATTGCTAAGAAAGCAAGCGATTTCAAAATGCATGAAAAGAATTTGTCCTTTATCAGTATTCTTCTTTGACAGATTGTCGTTCTAGAGCGATAATCGAAAGGCAGATTGAGACAGCTAAAGCCTCGTCCTGTGTCTGCGCCTTTAATTTGCCCCTGCCGTTGACCTCTCACTATACGAGATGCGCCGATGACAGGGGATTGCTATAAACAGGAGCTCAAATGGCAAAAAAATTGGACGAATACCGTCCCCCTCTTAAAGTAATGGAAACCGCAGTAATGGTCGATGGGGGCTTCTATCAAAAACGAGCAAAGCTACTTTTCGGGGAGAAAAGCGCGAAAGACAGGGCAGATGAGCTTGCCGAATACTGCATGAAGCACATCAAGAAAACTGGGGATCGCCATCTATATCGAGTTTTTTACTATGACTGCCCACCCTCCGAAAATGTCGTTTTCAACCCCTTGACAGGTAAGAATTTTCCCCTTTCAAAAACCCCGCTCTACAGCTGGAGCAAGGAATTTCACGAAGAGCTCACCCATAAAAGAAAATTTGCCATCCGCATGGGTGAATTGCTGGAAACTCAGGGCGGCTATTCACTTAAGCCTGAAGCATTGAAGGCTTTACTGTCCGGGAAAAAGGGTATCGAAGACCTAACCGAATCAGACCTCACGCTGAACATTCGGCAAAAAGGCGTCGACATGAAGCTTGGGCTTGACATAGCGTCACTCGCTCACGGCAAAATAGTGAATCAAATTATCATGATTGCCGGAGATAGCGATTTTGTTCCTGCAGCAAAACTTGCCCGCCGCGAAGGCATCGACTTTATCCTAGATCCAATGTGGAGCACTATTTCCAAGAGCCTCAACGAGCACATTGACGGCTTGGAACAATGCACTCCTAGACCGACCCCGAAGAAATAGCAGCAACGGCCTGCGCCTGGCCCCGACTTCACTCTTCCTTGCGGTGGCGTCTGGCCAGCCGAAGCTGAGCCAGCGACACAATAACCGCCGCAAACATGCCAATGGCGCTGAGCACCTGGGCAATGTCGCACACATGAGTTGCGCAGAATTCGACGAAGCAAGAAAGGTCCATGAAAATGCCTTCTGGTAGGTGGGTCTAGCGTACAACTCAAGGCCGCTTTCCAATTGCATTATCCAATGTTATTTTACCCGCCAGATACAGCATTCCGCGGCCTGCAAACCACAGCAAAACGCCGCACGGCACAACGCAACGGCCTATAATTAACCGCCAGAACATCCAGCATCGAAGGAGCGCTGATGGACCTACTGATAAGTGCCATATTTATGCTCACAGGCGCGGTGTTAGGCGTCATCCTCACGCTGCTCGTTCAGAAGCTGCAGGATGTCATTAGCTGCAGAAACCCCCTGGAAATTGTCACCAAGCGCTGCCAAACACCTTGCAACTGGTACGGCACGAACCTCATTGACGACCCAACCGTTCTTCAAGATCACACGTTGATGGAAAACATTTACAACAGCGAACCTTTCTGCGGCTTCGCAAAGATTGATGTCCGCCTGCACAACAAAACAAATCACCCCATATACATCGAGAACATCGAAATCCAAGCGACGAAATGCCAACACTCCTGCAAAACGCTTGTCACCACCGTAAAGCAAGGTGGAATTGCCCCCAGCACCATGATTGCAAACCTCGACAGCCCAAAGCCCATCTTCGTGAACAGCCTGCTTGACCACGCCGATGCGGGCTTCTTCAACAAGAATTGGAGAATCGTCATTCACCCAGATGAAACGGAAATAGTAGAACTTCGCTTCATCACTATCGAAAACGCTTGGCGCTTCAACTGCAGAATGCATTACTCAATCGGCAAACACTCAAAAGATGCAACCATCTTGCCAGAAGACGAACTCATTGTTCCCTATCTCCCCGAAACCGTGGAAAACACCTATTGCGGCTTTTTTGCACGCCTGGGCGAAGGTGGCTACACACCCTCACTTCAAGAGGAAGCGTCAGCCGCAGGAAGACTGCGAGCCTTGCGGGCAAGCCGGTCAAACTCCGGAAGCCCCCTGATTGAAGGGTTGCAGAATATGGCAATGAAGTAGATGGGGCTGGATGGATTCCTATAAATTGGCTTGGCAAGGAGCAGTGTGTTAAGTCAAGTACTTGTCGACACTTGGGACGGGGCTGCGGTGGAAATCCTGGACCAAAACAGGGCAGGAGGAACACCGAATGCACAGCCAAGAACAGAGGATGAGAGCGATTGAGACCTTCCTCAGGTTTGGCCGCCGTTGCGTGGACGCCATCGCCCAGCTAAGCTATCCCAACCGGCACACCCTCTGCAATTGGGTGAAGCGGTACGAAGCGACGGGCAATGTCGCTGGGCAACTTCTTCATCGACTGCGTGTACATTCCGCTTGGCGGCAACCGCTGCAGCGTGCCGCGGTGGCTGCTGGTGTTATGGAATATTCAGCAAGTGCTTTTGGCTGAAGACATGGTTGCCTTAGCGGCATAATGCGCATCGGCTGGGACGATATCCGAGATGTGGAGGCGGCCCAACGGAGGAGCCTCGGGCAACAGCCTGGGGCTCTTCCTTTGTACGACGCTGGGCGCAACGTCAGCGAACCGATGCCGCTCTTTTCGGAACAAGCCCGCACATTGGTTGAAAATGCGGCAAGCCAATTCAACTCCTCCAACTCCTCAAGAATGATCTCAAGAAGAATGGGATAAGCCCTCTTCAGATGCTTATACACTGCCCAGGGGGTCACCTGCGCATCCCGGCTATACTGCTTGACGGATTTGCCCTCGTAATAGATGGCGCGAATGGAAGCTTGCGAGGAATGACCGAGAAGCGAAATGGCCCACTCAAGAATGTCACTCATCAGCGCACTGAGGGCATCTTCGTGAAGCAGCTCTTCTTCGGAGCGCTCAACACGCGTATCCTCGAACAGCTCCCCAACATTAAGCGCCTCTTCGCCGTCATCCGTCCGCTGAAGCTCGCTGAAAAGAATAGGCCGGGATGTCATCCCCTTGATGCGTACGAACAGATTTAGATCGCTTTGGTAGTTCCTTCCTGTTGGCATAATTGCCTCCTTCGGGTAAGGAAGCGCCGGATTGCGCTTCTACCCAAAGGAGGTTTTCGAAGTATTTTGGACACGCCCAAAAGGCGAGTGGCATGCGCACAAAAAACGCCGGTCAGCAGGCGGCACGTGCGTCTTGCAACAGTTGAATTACATTGTACAAAATCTCGAAGATTGGCGTCGTTGTTGGAATTTCCGAAGGAGCGCAGCGAAGGCGCGGAGAGCACCATACTACGCATCACGCCTCAACCGATCCGGGCGACGTCTATGTCAGGAAGCTGCTGGGCAAAACGCCGATAGCGATACGTAAGTGAAAAACGTATGATCCTGGAACGGCGTAAGTACCGTTACGGAAATCGCAAAAGCGGTGATACTCACTCCGCAAACATTCACTAAAGGCCAGCTGTTTGTGTGGCGTCTCCAACGAAGGATGAGGAAGGCGCCTTGGCAAGGTCAGCCGGTTCCGCCTGACCAGAAGAACACACGCATTCGCAATACCTTAAAAGCAAATCATTTAATGACTTAATCACCTCAAGCAACTCTTCCTCGTACGTGGGACTGGCAACCATCTCCGCTCCAGCATGAACCAACGGGTTCTTTCTCCTTATGGATTCTGCACGCTTTATGGCGTCCTCCGCCCCATCGAGAAAGTTGTAAATCTTCTTGAGATCCCCCTCTTTATAGATCCAACTTCCCCGCCCGCCCTTCTTCTTTCTGAAGTAAGTAGAAACCCTGTCGAAAAATGACCTGTAATAAGAAGCTTGTTCAAAGACGTTTCCAGAAGCTTTGCTACCCAAATAAAAAGCGTATTCCAACTTGCTCGTCTGGTCACCCCGCAACAAATTTGTCAGAAAACGCTCCAGGCCAGTTAAACTTGGCTTCGATGCGTCTGCCCAACAAACATCCTTGCAGTATTTGGCTAACCCACTGTCATGCTTCTCAATCAACCCCAACAGATCTACATGCTGCATGCCACGCCGCAGCAAATAGGACGAAGCGGCAAGTGCATCAAGGCTGCACCACGAACCGCTGCGGGAAGAGAGAAAGAAATTATTAAGAAGGCGCCTTACAAGACGCTCATCCCGCGTATTCAACACACAATGGACCATGTCATTTGTGTTATAGGAAAGAGCAATGTTTCCCTTGCACAGTGCACGATCAATAGCAGCAACCACCCTCTTGTCCCTAAACAATTCACTACTATGGTAAAGACAGTTCCTAAACACCGACGAAGCTGGCAAGGTGGACTCCTCGCATGAAAAGTTCACATCCATGGCATTTAGAAAATCCGTGTAACTATACCGATGCTGATTAATTGCCTTAGACAAATCATCAAACAGGCCTATGAGCGATTCGGGTTTATGGTTCAATGCCTCATCCGCCGATGATCCAGAAAAGTCGATGCAGGAAACCTGCACAACAGAGGCAGCCGCCTGTCTAGCACGCATCAGCTTCGATTTTTCCTGCTTCAAGGTTAGACCAGAATCACGCAAGAGATCAGCGTACATGTTCTCTATCTGATACTTTGCTTTTAGCAAATCCGTCGCTTCGTCTATATCAAAAAAGACATACAAATCGTCTACGTAACGAATCGCACGAAATGAAGCCACGCCATCCATCGCCTCTAGCTTTTGAGTCAACTGTTCATCTATATCCGCAAGATACACTTTTGTCGC
>JAUNIP010000050.1 GCA_030523425.1 Coriobacteriia bacterium | reverse complement strand
CGGGCGGGCGCGGCGGACAGCGGGCGGGCGGGCGCGGGGCGCCCTTGCCAACAGGAAGGCAACCGTTGTGCGAAATTTCGTTGATGGTTTACGGGCACCCCAGCGCGGCGCGACGCGGTGTGGAATAATGGGGAGAAGCCTCAGAAACGGAGGATGACATGCGAACACACACTGGCAAAATGTTGGCCCTGATAGCCGCCGCGACGGCCGTATGTTTGGCCCTTGCGTGCGCCTTGGGCTGCGGGAAAGCCACCACGCAAGGCAGCGCGGTGGGCACCACCGCTGCCGGCGGGTCGTCCGCGTTAAGCACCGCCATCCAGCAAGCCTTCCAAAGCGAATCCCCTGCCGGGCTGTTGGCCACCGAAAGCGTGCAGCCCACCCAGGAAGCCACGCAGGCTGCCGCGTCCATAACCAGCGGAAACGCCGCCGAAGGCCAGCTGCTGGTGAAGTACGAAGGCGCGTCCCCCAACCTCACCGCCGTGGCTGCGGCCGTGGAAGCTGGCGCGGCTGACCCCGCGGCCCTGCGCGCGGCCTACGAAGCCGTGCGCGCCGGCGCTGCCGAAGCCGCCGACCAGCCGCTGGTCCAGGCCCTTTCCAGCCTCACGGAAACCGAGCAGGCGCTGGCCGTGTTAGGCATCACCAGCGCGGAAAGCCTGGACGCCTCCGACAGCATGGCCGTGCTGGCCCTGCCGGCGGGCGTTTCCGCTGAAGAAGCCTACACCCTGCTGGCAGCCACCCCGGGCGTAAGCTACGTGCAGCCCGACTACCTGTATTCCCTGATGGAAGGCGAAACCCCCGCCACCGCGGACACCGCCGTGGCCTCCGCGGCCGACCCCCTGGCCGTCACTCCCAACGACACACTCTATTCCTACCAGTATGCCCTAACCAACACGAACCTCACCCAGGCTTGGGAAGACTACCCCGCCACCGCCACCAGCACCGTGGCCGTCATAGACACCGGCTGTCGCACCGACCACGAAGACCTGCAGGCCAACCTACTCTTAAACCTCAGCTACGACTTCGATGCCGACACGCCCTTGACGCAGTCCGCCAGCAACGGCGACGCGCAGGGCCACGGCACCCACGTGACCGGCATAGTGGCGGCAACGTCCAACAACGCCTTGGGCGTTGCCGGCAGCACCAAAAACAACACCACGAAGGTAGTTGCGCTCAACGTGTTCAACACCACCACCGGAAAAGCCAACAGCTCCGTCATCATCAAGGCGCTGAATTATGTTTCCACTTTGGTCAGCGAAGGCACCGTCGAAAACCTGCACGTGGTGAACATGAGCCTGGGTTGGTACCCCGACGCCACCGACTTCCCCGTAGAAGACATGGGCATCCTAGAGCCCATCCAGACCCTGCGCAATCAGGGCGTGCTGTGCGTGTGCGCCGGCGGCAACGGCAACGGTTCCACCGCCTACACGCGCGTGATGATGCCCGCCGACTACGACGAATGCCTAAGCGTCACGGCCCTGAAAAGCGACGGCACCAACGTGGTCTACAGCGACTACAACCAGTACAAAGACATCTCCGCGCCGGGCTATTCCATCTACTCCACCTACAAAAACAGCGCGTCCAGTTACGCCTACATGAACGGCACCAGCATGGCGTCGCCGGTGGTGGCGGGCGCGGCGGCGTATCTGTGGTCGCTGAACCCGCAGCTAAGCGTTGACGAAGTGGTGAACGCGCTGAAGAGCACCGCCACAGAAGTGGTGGACACCGTGAACGACCGCCGGCAAACCAGCGGCAGCGCCGGCGCTTTAAACACCCTGGCTGCTGCGGCGGCGGTTTCCGGCCCCGGTCTTACCCCCGTTACAGCGCCCGCGGCACGCACCAACCTAACCTACACCGGCCTGCCCCAAACAGGCGTGCTGGAAGGCGAAGGCTACACCCTGCAAGGCGCAGCCGTGGCAACCAACGCGGGCACCTACCAGGTGACTGCCGTGCCAAGCGAAGGCTACTGCTGGAACGGCGGCTCAACCGACAGCCTGACCATTTCCTGGACCATTGCCACCGCCCCCCTGAGTGCCGCCTACGTTAGCGAAACGGTGGACTGCACGGGGTCGCCCGCGCTGACCGTGCTCGTGAGCGGCTTCGTGAACGGCGAAACCGCCGCCACCGCCGCCGGCTACCAAGCGCCCACGGTCCAAGCGCCCGCAAGTCTGACCAACGTGGAATCCCTGACCATCACCCCGTTTGGCGGCCAAGCCACCAACTACCACTTCACCTACACTTCCGGCACGCTGACCGTGGCGCACACCCAGGTCACCGACGCCGCCGTGCCCGCCACCTGCACCGAAGGCGGCCTCACGCAAGGCAGCCACTGCGGCGTGTGCGGCAAGGTGCTGGTGGCCCAGCAGGTGTTGCCAACCACGGGCCACACGTGGCCTACCACCACCGTGAAGGAAAACGAAGTGGCCGCCACCTGCACTGAAGACGGCGGCTACGACGCCGTGGCGTACTGCACAACCTGCGGCGCGGAGCTTTCGCGCGCCCGGGGTATCTACCCCGCGCTGGGCCACAAATTTCCCTGGGTGAGCACGTGGGTGAAGTCGCCCACCTGCACCGAACCCGGCGAAGCAGGCTTCGAATGCGAACGCGGCTGCGGCTACACGGAAATTACCGTCCTGGCCGCGCTGGGCCACAACTGGGGCGAAGGCGTAGTGACCAAGCAGCCCACGCACGCAACCGAAGGCGTGCGCACATACACCTGCCTGCAGTGCGGCGAAACCTACACCGAAAGCATACCCACCACCCTGTTCCCGGACGTGCAGCCGAATGCCGACGGCACCGAGCCTTGGTACTTCGACAGCGTGTACGCTTCCGTGAAGCTGGGCCTGTTCGGCGGCTACAAGGGCGGCGACCGAGATGGGTTCTTCGGCCCTGACGACGGCCTGACGCGCGGCCAGGCGGCCGTGGTGCTGTGGCGCTGGTTCAATCTGGACGAGGCGACAGCCTATGTCCCCGCGTCCGCCGTCAACGAAACCAGAATGAGCGACGTCGAAAGTGGCCAGTGGTACACCGGTGCCGCCAACTGGGCCGTGGCCAACAAGGTGATCAACGGCAAAGACCAGGCCGACGGGACCCGCCTGTTCGACCCCAACGCACCGCTCACCCGCGAGCAGCTGTGCGCCGTGGTGGCCAACGCCGCCGCCACGCTGAAGGGTGCCGACACCTCAAGCGACGGCACGAAGTTGGCCGCCATGCCCGACGAAGCCGCCGTAAGCTCCTGGGCGCGCGAAAGCGTGGCATGGGCCCTTGACCAGGGCATCATCAGCGGCAAGCTGGTGGACGGCCAACGCTTAGTGGCCCCCGGTGCCACCGTAACCCGAGCAGAAATGGCCGCCATCTTGGTAAACGCCATCAACAAAGGCGTGCTGTAGGATGTGCGTGACAGCTACGGTAGCTGTCACACCCTACGCCAGCGCTGCCAGTTCGCGCTTTAGGGCTGCCAGGCGCTTCTTGGTGCGGGAATGGTCCCCCAGGCCCGCTGCAAGCAGGCCCAGCTTGTGGGCTTCCAGCACGTCTAGCGTGCGCGCCACGAAGGCCACGCGCTGCGGGTCGCGCTCCCCCGGCGCCGCGGCGGCCACCTGTTCGCAGAACAGCTGCACTTGGTCCAGGGCGGTGTCGCGCAAAAACACCAGGTCGTCCACGGTCACCTTCGGCAGGTTGCCGCTTTCGGCGAACAGTTCGGCGTAGATGCGCCCCTTCACGGCGTGCAGCACCGGCAGCTTCCACGTGTGCGTGTTCGACTGCGGATTCACGCGCTGCAGGTAAAACGGCATGTCGTTGCGCAGCGCCACGCGTTCGGCGCGCGCAAACGCGCGGAAGCGGAAGGCCGTTTCCACGTCCTGGTCGGCGTACTCGAAGAAGCGGATGCTGCCTTCTTCCAGGAACTGCCGCCGGTACAGGCACGACCAAAACTCCAGGCGCGGAATGTGGTGCTGGATGTCTTCCAGCGGTTCGGGCTGAAGCACTTCGTGGGGCTGCGTCATGTCCAGGTTCGTCTGGGTGCGCGGGGTGGAAACAATCTGGAACCCTTCGGCGCCCATTTGGCGCAGCCATGCTTGGAAAATCTCGTCGAAAGCGCCCGGAAGCAGCAGGTCATCAGCGTCCAGAAAGCAAATCCACTCCCCCACGGCCGCGCCAAGCCCCACGTTGCGCGCGCGGCCCGTGCCTCCGTGCTCGGCGGCAACCACCTGCATGGTGGGGTTTTCGTCCGCATAGCCCTGCAGCACCGCCAAGGTGCCGTCGGCAGACCCGTCGTCAACCACAATCAGCTGCACGCCGGGGCCCTGGGCCAGCACGGACTCCACAGCCGTGCCCACCAGCGCTTCCCCGTTGTACACCGGCACGATCACCGAAATCAGCACATCGCGTGTGAACGGCGGGTTTGCCCAGCTCATAAGCGTGGTGGCATTGCCCGTCAACAACACGCTGAGTCCTTTCGCATTGTCTTCCCGCACGGGATGCCCCGCCTGTTGCACGCGCGCTCTCCAATCGTTGTTGAACCCGTTGAAAATGGCCATAAATTCTGCTTCATCGACCGCCGTCTGTAAGCCATATAACACGGCCCCCACCAGCAGGTTGAACAGCTGTATTTCGTTTGCTTCGGTGACACATTCGCGCGCGGTCATGAAGCGCTCCACTTCCGCAATGGCATCCAAGCCCGAAGGCCCGCGATGCGCGTGCGTGAGCGAAACGTTTTCGCCGTCCTGCCTATACCAATACAGACATTCATCTACCAACGCAATGACCGGATCAGAAAACAGGCACTCATAGATAAACGCCAGGTCTTCCGCAGTGCGCAAATGCTGATGAAACACCAAGCCGCAATCGGTCACAAACGCCTGGCGAAACAAGATGCGCCACACGTTCGACGTGGTCAGCTCCTGTGTGAAAATTTCCAAATCGGCCAGACGAAACGCGCCTTCCAAAAGCGCCGGATGTTGACAGCGCGGGCGTTCTTCGCAGGCGTTGGTAGTGCCGTAATAGGCGCCATAACCGCAAATGACAATATCGGCCTGCAGCGCGTCGGCCCGGGACACCATGCGTTCCAGGTATGTGGGCGCATACCGGTCATCCGCATCCAAGAAGGCCAGGTAGGTTCCCTGTGCGCGCTGCATGCCTGCATTGCGGGCAGCACTGACGCCGGCGTTTTCCTGCCGCAAAGGCACAATGCGTGCATCCCGTGCAGCATACTCCTGAAGGATATCCCACGACTCATCCGTAGAACCGTCGTCAACGCACAAGGCTTCAAAGCCGCCAAACGTTTGCGCTAACAGCGATTCCAGGCACTCCCTCAAATAAAGGTGAGCGTTGTGCACTGGTACAACAACGCTCACCTTCACGCCAGGAGACATATCACGTGCAATAGAGACGCTCATATCCTAACTTTCCCACGGCTGCCTTACGCCTTAAATGGTCCAGCTTTCCTGTTCATGAGCATAGCTGCCGCTCAAATTGCTGCCAATAGAAAGTTGATATCCCGCTTCCATGTACTTATCGGGTTCCGTAATGCAAACGTATTTGTTTTCCCCGTATTGGTTTGGCACCACATGACGCTGCAAGCAGTTGACGGTAGCACCATACACCCTGATGTTACCCTTCTTAGATGCCAGCTGCGAATACCACTTCTGCAAGTCGGAGTTGGAGATGTTGGTAAACAACAAACCTGTATTGACAAA
The DNA here is from genome assembly GCA_030523425.1 of Coriobacteriia bacterium. GTDB lineage: Bacteria > Actinomycetota > Coriobacteriia > Coriobacteriales > Eggerthellaceae > JAUNIP01. The sequence goes on along the minus strand of JAUNIP010000050.1, from coordinate 7,802 downwards.
ACCGGAAACCAAGTTGGAGTTGTTCAACGAAAGCCCCTTATCGATCAGGCTCTTCAACGTGCGACGGTTCAAGAACTGACGCGCGTTGTCCTGATCAAGAACACCATTGACTGCCACCTTGTCATAATCTTCTTGCCACAGCGGGAAGGGCCCCACTTTCTCATAGGGCGTACGTGCACGAGCTGCCACCATGGCATGCCAACCATTCAGCACCTGCACTCCATATTGGATAGTAACCAACTGATCTTCGCCAGGGTACAACATGTCCTTGGTAAATTCTTTCTTTTCGAAAGTACCTCTTTCGGCCTGCGTCTGAGTATAGAACTTGTATCCATCAATGGTGAAAGGCACATTTACCGCAACGGTATCGATGGCATCAACAATATTCATGTACGTTTCCAAGTCGACAGCCGCATAGTTGTCAACGGTTACGCCAAACAAGCTGGAAAGTTCGGAGCATACACGCTTGGAACCGGCCGCTATTGATGCAGCATAGGTGCCACCAGCGTAATAGCAGTCGTAGAAGCCTTTATGGAAGCGATAGTTAAACCGGGGATCGCCCGTGTCGGCATACGACACCTCGGCGTCACGCAGCACCGAAACCAAGCTGATGGTGCCGGTATTGCAGTCAACGCGAGTAAGCATGATCAGGTCGGCGGATTCCATGTGGTAGAACGTGTTGGCGGTGTACTTGTGCCAGGTATCAACGCCTAACACAGCCACATAATGCACGTTTTCAGCCGAAGCATCGGCGGCCAAAATGTTCTTATCGATGCAGTTAAGCATAATAGCGGCCATTTCCGCACGCATGGTGACATCACCGGGGGCGGCAAAGCGGGCATCTCCAATCTGCTTGCCGCTAATAACGCCATTGGTAAGGCCCCATGCCACCGACATACGCGCCCAGCTGGAAACATTGCCGCTGTCAGCCACGGAATTCAGGCGATCTGCGCTGCCCGGGCACTGGCGGTCATACATCTTCATGGCCGCATTGCGCATAATGGCACACAGCTGCTCACGTGTAAGCCACGCATTGGGGTCAAACAAGCGCGTACCATCGGCCTGTTCCTTGCCGTTGATGATGCCATTTGCAACCGCCCAGTTAGCGGCGCCGGTGTAGTAATCAACTTGGGCCAAGTCGGCCATGCCGGTAGTATCCTTCGCCGTTTTCGTGCTGAAAGATGCCGCATCTTCCGGGGCCAAATAGCGCCACAACACCACAGCAGCCTGGGCACGCGTCAACGTATCGTTAGGGCCGAAATTGCCATTTTTGTAGCCGCTGAACAGGCCTAAGTTGGCGGCGCGGTACACGCTGTCGTAATACCAAGGCTTTTTACCGTCGTCGTAGGGCTGCACATCGGGAAACGACTGTGCCTGCATGTCCGCCTGCATTTCGGTATCCGCAAAGGCCGCCAACGGCATCAACGCAACCGCCAGCAAAGCCGCACACACGAAAGCAGCAAGGCGCTTCAACTTATTGCTCGTTCCACTCATGCATTTCTCCTCGTCATCTTCGTAGCCACAAACGGGCTCCATTCTAAAACGCTTTTATTGCCACGTAGTGCAAATCGTAAGAAAAAAGGGATAACAGATTATATTTTCAGGCGGCACCGCCTACGGTAAACGCCCGATGTTCGCTACCCTTCAGAGCCCTCCGTTTCGATGGTTTGAGAATCCGACAGGCCTTCCTTCACGGTTGAGCTATCTGCCAGCACGTTGGTGGGGTCTTCGCCCGCATCCACCGCCGCCATCAAGGCCGCCCATTCTTCAGGAGCTTCGTAAGCCAGCCAACGCCCATCGTCTCGTCCACTTACATCGCCTTCTTCGGGGCCGGTGCAGGTGTACACCTTCACTCCCCCGCCCGCAGCGAAGGCAGACGCCAAATTAACAAGCTGATCAATGGCCATGTCAGTCTTCACCATCTGAGCTATGGCCTGGACCTTGCCAGGAATTTCCAACGGCGAAGATTCAAACACATTGCGCAACATCGAAACCATCATGGCACGAATGCTTTTTTGGCGCACGGCGTCTTGGGCAATGTCAATTCCCTGGTCATGGTAGGTAAGCCGCGCGCGTGCCATTACCACGGCCTGCGCACCGTCAATCAGCTGATAGCCCGCATCGATATGCACCGGGTCTTCGTCGAAGGTGTACACCTGATAGTCGATGGCGTAGGGAACGTCCACCCAAATGCCGCCCAGCTGATTGACCGCTTCCTCAAGCGCCTCAAACTGAACCTGCACATAGTGACTGATGGGCACCCCCGTCAGTTCGGAAACCGCCTGAATGCAGCCGGCGGCTCCGCCCGTTTCGTACACTTCGTTAAGCCTGATAGTGCCATTGCTGGTTTGATAGGGAGTATCACGCGGAACGGTGACCACCGTGATTACCTTGCCAGCCGGGTCCACACGCACCAATTCCATGGCATCGCTGCGCGTATTGTTGTTGTTGCCTTCCCATTCGTCGGCCCCAATGACCAGCACGTAGAAAGCTTCCGATTCGCTAACGGTCAACGACCCCGAAAGGTCTTCGTTCAAGGCTATAGTTTTGCCCAAGCCGCCCGTGTAAACCGCCACGGCAACACCCACAGCCAGCAGAACCGCCGCGATAACTCCCACAATGATGCATACAATTTTCAAGCCCGTGTGCTTCTTCTTGACGTTTTCGGGCTCTTCGTCGGCTATTTCTTCACCGTTTTCGTTGATGTAGTGATACACCACTTTGCGCTCTTCAGTCGGCTGCAAAGGCGCATCGGCGGTGCTTGTCGGTTTGGCGTGTTTGCCCCGACAGGGAGTTTCATCAGGCATAACCATTCCTTCATGATGGGTATTTTAATTCCCGCGATTTTACCATGATGCCGTAAGGCAGGCTCTACCGCACCCCGCTTATCCAGGAAAACGACACGCAACGCAAGCGATTGCCCATTCGTCACAACGCCATGTCTTCCACGCCGTAGCCGCTAGAAATGGTCGTACCGGCCACCAGTTCGCTGGCAGCCGCCTTAAAGGCCTCTTCGCGATAAGGCACCACCCACTGCGCGACTCCGTTTACCTCAACCGCTTCGCCCAACAAGTTGTTCACAGAAGCCGCATGCACTGTGATATTGCCGCGCAGGGCATACAGCTTGTCATACCATGTGCAAAATTCGTCGGCCGGCACATTGGTGATGACATTGCCATTATTGACAAAGCGCATCAGCAAGTCGGAATCGCCCCATTTCAAGCCTGCGTCCATCAGGTGCGTCATCAAGCGGCGGCACACAAACTGACGCGTGCCGTCTTGCTCTAGCGCCCCGCCAATTTGCAGCATGCTGAAATACGGCTCAAAGGCACCGTCGTTAGCAAGGGTTTTGTAGGGCACGCGCGCACGCGTGGCCACCATGGCATCCCAAGAACTAAGGGTTTGCCAGCCAGCGTCCAGCGAAACCGCCGACTGCCCGCTGTAGAAGGTGAAGTTGACAATGGGGAACGGCAGGTTAGCCTCAAGGCCGCCAAACGTGTCGACGATATCTTGGATGGTGTACAAATCAACCACGGCGTAACGCTTGACGGAAACGTCCAAAGCTCTGGAAATCATTTCCGTGCAACGCTCGGCTCCCGCTATCACAGCATCTTCGTAGTTAGACCCATCCCAAACGGAGTAAAAGCCGTAATGAAAGGCGTAATTTGCCTTATTGGATGTGGATCCCTGACACTTCGAGCACTGACAGCTGCCGCCGTCAAAAGAATATCCCACGGCATTATCGTAGAACGTATCGCGTGGAAGGGTAAGTAAGCTGATCACGCCGTTTTCATAGTCCAAACGCATAACCATCTGCAGGTCAGAGCCTTCCAAGTGGAAGCTCCCGTTTGCTTCACGCCACGTGTCCGAGCCTATGATGGCAATGTATTCGGGTTCAGCCGCTGGCTGGGCGGCGAGTTCAGCCGCTGGCTGAGCTGCCGGAACGCCGGCACTGGCATCAGCCGCGGTGTTGTCATTAGCGGGAGCAGTATTGACAGGTTGTGAAGAGCACGCTCCCAGCACCGCCAGCATACACAGCATGGCAAGCACAACCGCCAAGCGCACCGTCGTGCGCGCAACCAAGGATTTCCTCATATGCATTCGCCCCATTCGATTCCGTAAAACAGTTGCGCCAAAGCGTAGCACACTTTTGCGCCCATAACGAAAAACGCCCGCTGCAGACCCATGCCTGCAGCGGGCGCGTACAAATGCAAACAACCTTACAGCAAGCCGTTGTTGATGGCGTTTTGGACGATGACCGTGGAGCGAATGCGGCGCAGCTGTTCTGCAGGGAACAGCGTGCGGGTGCCATCTGGATTCTCGCAACCGGCAATGACGCCGCTCGCAAGCGCCCAAGCACAGCTGCTGCGGGCCCACGGGGACACATCCGTCGCGTCAGTGATCAGGCCCTCCAACACGTTTTCGTCACCCGCACCGCCGGCGATGCGAGCAAGAATGACACACAACTGTTCAGTGGTCAGCGGGTCCTCCGGACCGAAGCGGCCATCTTCGTAGCCGGCTATGTAGCCGCCGGCCACGGCCCAGTTTGCGGCGCCGGTGTAGTACGCATGGTCAGCCACGTCGGAAAGCCCGGTGACATTGACCTCGGTGGAGGCGTCGTAAGAAACCGCCTGATCCGGCGCCAAGTAACGCCACAAGATGACAGCAGCCTGGTCGCGCGTCAGGCCGTCATCCGGACCAAAAAGCGTGCCGTCGCCGTAGCCTTTAACCAGTCCGCCCACAGTGGCCTGGTCCAGGCGGTTGTGGTACCACGCGGTGGGATCCACGTCCAGATACTGATTGGACGCACAAGCATCACCCCAGGAGTCGCACACGTCTTCACACACCTGTACGCCGTTGTTGTAGCCCACGGCGCACACCGTGTTAGCTGCATGGTTGTTCAGGCTTACGTCCATCCACACGAACACACCGTCCTGCTGCAGCATGCCACTGCCCAGGTCGATCCCGTTCGCCACCAAGTGCACATCCTGGCAGTTGGAGTACACCTTCACTTGCGTGTTGGCGCTGGGACGGTCCGCATAGCGGCTGGAGCAGATATGCGTGAACAAGTCGGTGCTGTTCCAATTGGCCTTGTACAGATAGAATGCATCCTTCTTTGTTGTGCGGTCGGCGCTGATCAGGCCCTTGGTGTTCAGGCGCGTGGTGCCGCCTTCGTTGCGATAGCTGGAAAAGTCATACATCGACCACGCGAAGGCAGCCCACAGCCGGTCGTTGGCAGGGATGTTGTTGATGCTGTCGCCGTAGATGGCCATCATCATAGCTTCATGCACGTAGGCCTGATATTCTTCGGGGTGTGCACCACTGGTGTCGCTCCACACGAATCCTTCGCCCAAGGTGGCGTGCTGGGCCACGTTGGCGCCAGCGCCATATTCGGTGAGTACGTAGGATGTGGTGTTGCCGGACGAAGCATCAAAGACCGCCATATAATCCGAAAGCGCATCGTTCAAGCTGGCCCTCAGCAAGCCCACTTGGTTGTCCCGCGTAGCGCTGAAGCCGCCACCATACCAACCCTTGTACAGATTCAGACCCACCACGTTAATACCAGAATCAGCGGTAGTCCAACTGGCCGTCTGCTCGGCAAAACTAAGGGTATCAATCTCCGCTTCCCCAATCAGGCGGCTGCCGTCGGCCTGGCGCATGGTAGCTGCAAGCTCCCTCATGAATGCCCCGCACGCCTCCACGTTACCCTGTGTGGGATAGAAGCGCTGGTAGGACTCATAGTAGTTCACTTCGTTCTGCATGCCCCACACTATGATGCTGGGGTGGTTGCGGCACTGCTTCACCATCTCAAGGGCGCACTGGGTGACGTTATCGCGGAAGTCGGCGGTATCCAAGTAGACCAAATAAAAGGGAATTTCAGCCCACACCACAATGCCGTATTGATCGCACAGGTCGTAAGTGAGCTGGCTGTGCGGGTAATGGCAGGTGCGCAGGGCGTTGGCACCCATTTCCATCACGGTGGCGATATCGGCAGCGCGCTGCTCGGCGGTGGTGGCATTAGTGGCTGCGCCGAATTCCTGGTGCATGCCCACACCACACAGCTGATAGGGCTGTCCGTTCAGATAGAACCGCCCTTCACGCACCTCGTAGGTGCGAAAGCCCACGTTGATGACTTGGGTGTCGGCCAACTGGTCGTTCACGTACAGGTTCACCGTAGCGGTGTACAGGTACGGATCCACCGTGCCATTCCACAGATGCGCCTGGTCAACCGCAATGTCGGGCAGCTGCAACTGTTCGGCCGTGGCGCTGGTGCCATTCGCGGTAATCTGCGTTTGGCTGGTGCCCACCGCTGTGCCTTGCGCGTCCGCCAGAACGGTTTCAACACGCAGCGTGGCCGCGCCGGCCGCCTGGGTTGCGTCGTAGTCCACCAGCACGCGCGGCGTTAAGGTGGCGCTGCCCGCCGCCAGGTCAACCTGGGTGTCCAGGTACACACCGCTAGAGCCATAATCTTGGTTGGAAATGCTGGCCGCAGGGTTTGCCGCCACCAGCCATACATCGCGATAGATGCCCGCGAAGTGTGTGAAGTCGCTGTTGACAGGCATGGTGTCGAAGCTGATGTTGGTTACTTCCACGGCCACATCCACCTGCTGTTTGCCCGCGCAGGCAGCCGTGATATCTACATAAAACGCACTGAAGCCACCTGTATGGGTGCCCACTGTCTCGCCGTCAATCTTCACCACCGCAATCTTGTTCACGCCGTCAAAGCGCAGGTACAGCGCCTGGCCTTGGTAGTCCGCCACAGGCAGCTGGCGTTCGTAGGTGCACGTTTTGATGTTGGCATTCAGGTTGGACGCGCTTTTCATGCACTCCCAGCTGTGAGGGACGGCCACGTCCCGCGGGGCGTCTTCGTCGGGGTCGGTAAAGGACCAGGTGCCGTTCAGGCTGACCAGAGTGCGGGTGGCGGCGTCCTGGGGCGCGGCCGCAGCCAGCGTGTCGCTTGTGGCCGCAGGGGCCGCAGGGTTGCCCCCCGCACCGCCCGCCAGCAGCACGACCGCCAGCGCAAGCGCCGCCAAACAACCAAGCACGCCCTTCCGGGCGGAAGTCAGATGCGTACAAAACCACATAGCGATACTACCTCTCTTAGCACGCGCCCTCCAAGACGCATTCCCCAGCTACACTATCTTGCAGGATACCGCACTTTTCCGTCCCCGCGCCACGCAATCCGCCCACAAGCCCCCGCCCCACCCAAAAGGCAAGAAGCGGCCTTACCCACTCGCACGCCCTTACGCCCTCCGGGCAGGGCGGCGTCTGCCTGGGCGCAAAAACTCCGGCTGTGAATGAATTAGGCGGACGCGGAAAAGTAAAAAGCCAGTCGTGAACGAATCGGCCTGCCGGGCGCGGGGCGCTGGGTCGTAAAAAGCAGGCTTTGAACGAACAAACGCCCCACGGAGGCCCTTTCAAGGGCAACCCGCAGGGCCGATTCGTTCATAACTAGCTTTTTACGTTTTTGGCAAGCGCCGATTCGTTCACAGCCCGCATTTTACGACCCTAGCAGGGCGCGCCGGCGGCCCTCCCGCGCGTATGTTCGTTCACGGCCGGCTTTTTGCAGCCGCGGCGAAGTCCCAACCCAACCTCCATCATTCCGGAGGTGCAATGACCGCCTGACTCCGCCGCGCGTCCCCTGCCACGTACATATATCACGCGCCCTGGCGATTCGCTCCAACCGGCCAAAAACTCCCCGCGGGGGATGGCGGATGCCTTTCGGGCGACCCGTTCCGCTGCTTGCCATGTGAAATGGGGACGTAGCATTTTTCACATTTTGGGGGAGCAAAATGTGAAAA
>JAUNIP010000049.1 GCA_030523425.1 Coriobacteriia bacterium | reverse complement strand
GAGCGCGGGCTTTGCAAGCCTGAGGTCAGGGGTTCGATCCCCCTATGCTCCACCATAAGCAACAGACCGGACCCTAGGCCCGGTCTTCATTTTTGGTTGAGGGGATCGAACCCCGCGCTCCTGTCATTTTGACCCTTGCGGATTGCCGCTGAAGTTTTTGCCGGCGGTGATGGCTTGCGCGGCTTCCAGGGTGAAGCCTTCTTGTAGGAAGGTTTCGAATACGTTTTCTGCGCGGGCTTGTGCGGATTCGAACAGGTCCCAGAAGCTGGCTTCGCTGCGTTCGCCGGTGAAGGGGTTTTTCCAGGGGGCGTGTTCGTGGTTGTCGAAGGCGCATTCCGTTGCTTCCACTACGCGATGGCTCATGGACCGGTAAAACGAATACGGCCGCACCAGTTCCTCCAGGCGCCCTAGCGCTTCGCGCTTTTTGCCACTTGGCGAATAGAACAGGCTTTGTACTAAGCGAAAGCCCTTCACGCAGGTCCCAAACACCCGCGGATTCATGGGTTGTTCAAACGCCGCGGCTGCCATGGGGGTGTACAGACTGCCCACCACGCGCAGCACGTCGTCGCTGGCCTGCAGAATTTCGGTGCTAGTGTTGAAGGTTTCGATGGTGTGTCCCGTGCGCGTGAACAACACCACCTCGTCAAGTTCGCTTTCTATGATCGCATGCACTTCGTTGCCGTCCTTGCGAGAAAGCCCGTCCACGCCGGCGTCGCACAGCGCGTACTGCTGGGAGTACACCAGCGGATGCATGGTGGAATCCAACAGGTAGTGGCACAGAAAACCCAGCAAGTAAGCGCGCCCAACAGATTGTTCCTCTTCCGGCAACGCGTCTAGCGCTTCGCGGAACGCCACCAGCTCTTCGTTGGTGTGAAGGTGGTGCATGGTGGATCCAAAGGCCGAAAACCCTGCTATCAGCGGGGCCGCCACCGCATAAAACAGCGGGTCAGGGCCTTGGTTGCCCAACAGGAAGGCCTGCTTTTCGTCAACGCTGGTTCCAATGGTGCTTTCCAAGCGCTCATACACGCTGCGTCCGAAAAATTCGTGGGTTATGATGGCCGGCATAAGGTCTCCTGAAAGATTGTTCCAAACATTGCATAAAGTTAACAATACAATGAAACAAGTTTGTTTTTGTGGATGTATTTTGTTTGACTGGTTTCACTAAAGCACGGCGGAGGGCCCATGAGCAAGACCAAGCTCAACAAACAGGAAAAAAGCTGGATTCTGTATGACGTGGGCAATTCCGCTTTCGTGCTGCTGTCTTCGGCGCTTATCCCCATCTATTTCAGTTCCCTGGCCGAAGAAGGCTCTTCGGTGGTTGTGGCCTGGGGGTATGCGGAAACCGTTGCTTCTCTGGCGTTGGCGCTGCTCATGCCGTTCTTGGGCAGCTTGGCCGATCTGAAGGGCAACAAGAAGAAGTTCTTCTTGGCCACGGTGGTCATAGGGTGTGTGGCCTGCGCCTGTTTGGGAGTCCCGCAAAACGCCCTTGTTTTCCTGGTGATTTACGTGATTGCCGCCATCTTGCTTAATGGCAGCATGGTGTTCTACGACGGCTTCATAAACGATGCCACCACCGACGAGCGCATAGACATGGTTTCTTCCCACGGCTATGCCTGGGGCTACATCGGCTCCTGCCTTCCCTTCATCGGCTGCTTGGTGTTGGTGCTGTTCGGCGAAAACATTGGCCTGTCCATGAGCTTAGCCATGAAGCTGGCGTTCATCATCACGGCTGTGTGGTGGTTCCTTTTCAGCGTGCCGCTGCTGCGCAACGTGCATCAGGTGAACTACAAGGAACGCACCCCGCACCTGTTCCGCAGCACGCTAACGGGTCTGGTTGCCACCCTGAATAAGATTGCCCAGGACAAGCGCCTGCTTTTGTTCGTGCTGGCCTACTTCTTCTATATCGATGGCGTGCATACCATCATCCGCATGTCCACCAGTTACGGCACCGACCTTGGCATCGCGTCCACCCAGCTGGTGTTGGCCCTGCTGATGACGCAGTTCGTGGCTTTTCCTTCGGCCATTGCCTACGGCAAGCTGGCAGGCAAGTTCGGCACGCGGAACATGCTGATGGTGGCTATTGTGGCCTACGCGGGCATCGCGGTGTTCGCGGCTTTCTTCCTGCGCACGGCGCTGGAGTTCTGGATTCTGGCGTTTTGCGTGGGTCTGTTCCAGGGCGGCATCCAAGCCCTTTCGCGCTCGGAATTCGGCAAGCTTATCCCTAAGGAACAGTCAAACGAATACTTCGGCTTCTTTGACATCTTCGGCAAATACGCCGCCGTCATGGGCACGTTCCTGATGTCGGTGTTCACGCAGATCACCGGCAACCCCAGCATAGGCGTGCTTTCCATAGCCGCCCTGTTCGTAATAGGCTTCGTGCTGATGTGGCGCATGCCCAAAGATGCCTTGGGGTAGGGTCTCTTGTCATCTTTTGGGCTTGCGGAAGATGTCTACCACTACGAATACGCTCATTATGAACGCGGAAACGTACATCAGGAAGGACAGCAGGGGCAGGCCGAACACGGGGACCTGCGGCGTGGTGGAGCTTACCAGCGCGGCGCTGACCAGCAAGCCTGCAATCATCAGGCCCATGGACATGCGGTTCACGATGCGCGAAAGCTTCTGTAGCGGCTCGTCGGAGCCCTGCATTTCCATATTCATCTTGAACTGGCCGCGGCTGACCATCTTCATGGCTTCGCCGGAATACAGGGCCGCATCGCGCAAGCCTTCGCTGGCAACCCGCAGGTCAACCGCCAAAGACTCCACGGCTGCAACCATCTTGTCGGGGTCGCTGCGTTCCTTGCGCAAGCGCCGGTTGATGATGTCGGCTATGTTGAACGATCCCACATAGGCCAACACCGTGCCTTCCAGCGTGACCAAAGCGCGGCACACCGCCGTCACGCTAGAAGGCAGCTTCACCTTGAACTGCTTGGTCACGTTTATGATGTCGGTCAAAAAGTCGCCAATGTCTATGTCTGCCACATCGCAGGAAGCATAGGAATCCAGCAGCGCGTCAAGGGCGGCCAACAGCTTGGGATGGTCAATCTCATACACGTTCTTTTCGTCGGCGAACGCAATCAGCGAATCTTTCAGCTTGCCGGAGTTCTTGGTGCCCACGGCAGCCACAATTTCGCCGAACGTGGCGCGTTCCCGCGCGTTCAAGCGGCCAGTGATGCCCAGGTCCAAATACACCACCTTGCCCCCGGAAAACACGATGTTTCCCGGGTGCGGGTCAGCGTGGAAAAACCCATCGTCAAGAATTTGCTTGGCGTAGTTTTCCATAATCTTGTTGCCCAGGTCTTCCAGGTTGTACCCGGCCTGGGTTGCCCGCTGCGGTTCCCTGATGGGAATGCCGTCTATGTATTCCATGACCAGCACATCGGGCGTGCAATATTCCAGGTAGGGTGCGGGGCAGGCAACGTAGTCCACGTCTTTGTTGCACAGCGCGAACTCGCACAGGTTTTCCGCTTCCTTGGTGAAATCCGTTTCCTCCAAAAAGGTGGCCCACAGCTCTTCCACCACGCCGTTGAAGTCCACAATCTGGTCGTTGCCCATCACGCGGGAAAGCCGCCGCATGATGGAGCGAATGACGTCGATGTCTTGCGCCATCACGCTGCGCACGCCCGGCCGCTGGATTTTCACGGCCACTTTGTCGCCGTTGGAAAGCGTGGCCGCGTGCACCTGCGCCAAGGAAGCGCTGCCAAGCGGTTCAGGGTCTATTTCTTGGAAGATGCTGTCGAAGCGGTCTTCGTACACCGCGCGCAGGGCTTGTTCTATTTGGTCAAACGGCAAAGGCGCGGTGCTGGTCTGCAGCTTGGACAGCTCGTCGCAGTACGCCTGCGGCAAAATTTCCGACCGCGTGGAAAGAATTTGTCCCACTTTCACGAACGTGGGCCCTAGGTCTTCAAACACCGCACGGAACTCTGCCGGGGTCACACCCTTGGTCAGTTTGTGCTTGCGCACGATGCTTATGATTTCGCGCAGCCGCGTGGTGCGTTTTTTTCGCGTTAGACCGAACTCCTCTTCAAAGCTGACAGAAGGCTTTGAAGAAAACAGCCGGTTATAGACAGGGCCGGCCATGGGGCTTCCTTGCAGGGAGTTACTCCGCAGCAGGCTCTTCCGCTGCTTCGGGCGCCTCTTCGGCCACGTCAACCACTTCCGCTTCCACTTCGGTGGCAGCTTCCTGGTCAACTTCGGCCGCAAGGTTGGTCACGCGCTCCACGTATGCTGCGCGGTCTTCGGCGCTCATGGTCTTCAAGCGCGCCTTCAACCCGGCTTCTTCAATGGGAGAAACGGTGCCGGCAGCAGCGGCCGCAGCCTCAGAGCCGCGCTCGCGCAGTTGGCTGCTCAGCTCTTTGCCCTGGTCCAAGGTGATTTTTCCCTGTTCAACCAACAGGTCGACCACTTCTTTGGTCTTTTCTTCGGTGAAGGACAGCGCTTCCATTCCTGCAGCTAAGATGTCACGAAAACCAGCCATAACAACCTTCTTTCCTAACGGGCTTACAGCTACTTCCATCATAGCGCTTTTTTGCGTTTTCGACCCAGCCAACGCAAGCCATTAGTCGCTTGGCAGCTTTTTATTTGGCAAAAAGGCAGCACATGGCTATGATAGTCAGTCGGCCCTTTCAGGTAGATTTAAGACACTTTTGTACTATGAAAACAGTCAAATTAGGATTGGGGACTTTTGAAGCAAGACAACATTCGCAACGTCGCAATCATTGCGCATGTCGACCACGGTAAAACAACCCTGGTCGACCGTTTGCTGTACACGGCCGGTGTGTTCCGCGAAAACCAGCAGGTTGACGAACGCGTGCTAGACAGCAACGACCAGGAACGTGAACGCGGCATCACCATTTTATCCAAAAACATTTCCATTACCTACAAGGGTGTGAAGATCAACGTCATAGACACCCCGGGCCATGCGGATTTCGGCGGCGAAGTGGAACGCGTGCTGAACATGGCCGACGGCGCCCTGCTTATTGTGGACGCCTTCGAAGGCCCCATGCCGCAGACGCGCTTTGTGCTGCAGAAGGCCCTGGAAACGGGCCTGCGCATCATGGTGGTGGTCAACAAGATAGACCGCCCCGGAAGCCGCCCGCACGAAGTGGTTGACGAAGTGTTCGACCTGATGGTGGAACTGGGCGCATCAGACGAGCAGTTAGACTTCCGTGTCATCTTCACCAGCGCCATGGCCGGATACGCCCGCCGGGAACCCGAAGACGACAACAACACCATGATCCCGCTGCTAGACATGATTTTGGCCGACATCCCGGCGCCCGACGTGACGCCCGATGGCCCGGTGGCCCTGCAGATATGCACGGTTGACCACTCCAGCTTCGTGGGTCGTATAGGCGTGGGCCGCCTTTCCATGGGCACCATCCACAAAAACGAACCCGTGCTGGTCATCAAAAACGACGGCACGCGCTACAACACCACCATCAAGCAGGTGTTCACCTTCGAAGAGCTGGGCAAAAAGGAAAAGACCGAAGTGAACGCAGGCGACATTGTGGCCGTGGTAGGCGTGGACGACGCCGACATTGGCGACATGGTCACCAGCAGGGAAAACCCCATCAAGCTGGCGCCCATCAAGGTGGAAGAGCCCACCATGGCGGTCATCTTCGAGCCGTCCGATTGCCCGTTAGTGGGCCGCGAAGGCGACATAGTGGGCGGGCGCCAACTGAAGGAGCGCCTGAATCGCGAAGCCGAATCCAACATTTCCATGCACATCACCGAAGCCGAAGACGGCATAGGCATGAAGGTGGCCGGCCGCGGCGTGCTGCATCTTTCCGTGCTGATGGAAACCATGCGCCGCGAAGGCTTCGAGTTCCAGGTGGGCCGCCCGCAGGTCATTCTGAAGAAGGACGAAGCGGGCAACGCGCTTGAGCCCATCGAGGAAGCCACGGTGGACGTGCCCAGCGAATACGCTGGCAAGATCATCGAAGTGTTCGGCAACGCGGGCGGCGAAATGACCGATATGTATTCCCGCGAAGACCAGACGCACCTGATCTTCAAGATTCCCAGCCGCGGCACCATGGGCCTGCGCACCAAGCTTCTGAACGTTTCCCACGGCGAAGCGGTGATGTTCCACCACTTCAGCGAATACGGCGCCTACCGCGGCGAATTCGGCGGGCGCAAAAACGGCGGCATGATTGCCATGGCCACCGAAAAATCGGTGGCGTACGCCCTTGACACGTTGCAGCAGCGCGGCCGGCTGTTCATAGGCCCAGGCGAGGACTGCTACGAAGGCATGATTGTGGGCGAAAGCGCCAAGGAAGGCGACATGGTGGTGAACGTGGCCAAGGCCAAGCAGCTGGGCAACCAGCGCAGCTCTTCGGCCGACAAGGCCATCCAGCTGACGCCGCCGGTGGTGTTCACCCTGGAAGAAGCCCTGGAATACATCCAAGACGACGAACTGGTGGAGGTCACGCCGAAAAGCATTCGCCTTCGCAAGCGCATCCTTTCTACCATTGAACGTAAAAAGGCCAACAAGCAAAAGTAAGTTTTGCTGGAAGCAAAGAAAAAGGAGAAAGCATGAACATCAAAGGGATAGCCAAATTCGCCGGCATTGCCGCACTTACCGCGGCGTGCGTGTTTGGCGCAACGGCCTGCGGCAGCGGCGAACAGGTTGCCGCCACGGTGAACGGCCAGAAAATTCTGGAGCAGACCATCACCGATAACATCCAGGCGTATCGCACCGCTTACGGCATGGAAGACGACGCCACGTGGGGCGAATACCTGAACACCTATGGCTACACCCCGGCCACCATCCGCGAATCCATGATCGATTCCTATGTGAAGACGGAAATCGTGAAGGAGCAGGCCAAAGAAAACGGCGTGACTGTGGATTCTTCCGAAGTGGACGCCTACGTGGACCAGATTAAGGTCTATTACGAAGACGACGCCGCCTGGCAAGAGGCCTTGGAATCTGCCGGCATCACCGAGCAGGAATACCGCGAAAGCATTGAAACCCGCTTGATGGAGCAGGCCCTGATGGACAAGGTGACCCCGCTTACCGATCCCGATGACTCCGAAGTGCTCACCTACGTGAGCATGTATGCCACCTACTCCTACGACGGTGCGAAGAAGAGTTCCCAGATTGTGTTCGCCAGCACCGACACCGACACCGCGCAAAGCGTTCTGGATCAGATTAACGCCGGCACCCTTTCCTTCGAAGACGCCGCCAAGCAGTACTCCACCGACACCGCCACCAAGAACGACGGCGGCAACATCGGCTGGGATTGCCTGGTCACTGTGCCTTCCGACGCTTACACCACGGCGCTAGACGCCTTGGAAGCCGGTCAGGTTTCTGGCCTGGTCGAAGACACCGACGACACCACGGGCTCTGCGTGCATCCGCATCATCAAGTGCACCGAAGTGTTCACCGCACCCGACGAGATCACCGATCTGAGCCAGGTTCCCACCGAAATGGTTGATTCCGTACGCGAAATGGTGAAGACCTACGCTCAGCAGGACGATTTCGACACGTGGCTGAATGAAAAGCAAGACGAAGCCGACGTGGTCATCAACGACATGCCGTCCGGCTTGCCCTACGACGTTGACATGAGCGCCTACGAGAACACCGCGAACACCACGGCTGACGTGAACACTGCGGTCACGGACAACACCAACACCACCGAGGCAACCAACGAAAACGCGAACGCCACAGCCACGGACAACACCAACAGCAACGAGAACACGAACGCCAACTAATGCAACCGTTTCTGCAGCTGCACAACGCACAGGTTGTGCGTGCCGGTAGGCCCATTCTGAACATAGAAGGTTTCCAGTTAGCGCTAGGTGAAAACCTGGCGCTACTGGGTCCTAACGGCAGCGGGAAATCCACCTTCATCAAGCTGATCACCCGCGAAATTCTGCCGTTGTACCGCGAAGAGCCGTCCGTGGTGTTCATGGGAAACCCACGCGCCACGTTAGCGCAGGTGAAAAGCAGCGTGGGCACGGTATCGTCTACCATGCAAGACCAGATGACGGTGCATTTGCCGGTGGAAGAAATTGTGATAGGCGGCCTGTACGGCACGTTAGGCCTGCCGTTCAACCAAGAAGTGCCGTCGCAAGACTACGAAGCTGCGCGCGAAGCGTTAGCGCTGGTGGGCGTGGAAGACTTGGCCTGGCGCGACGTTACCACGCTTTCCACCGGGCAGGCGCGCCGTGTGCTGATTGCGAAAAGCCTGATCCACAAGCCGCAGGTGCTGGTGTTGGACGAACCCTGCACCGGTCTTGACCCCGAAGGCATGCATTACGTGCGCCGCAGCATGCGCGCGCTGGCCCAGGCGGGCACCACCATCGTGTTAGTGTCGCATTACCCGGAAGACATCATCCCCGAAATTGATCGGCTGGTGCTGCTGAAAGACGGCTGCGTGTTCGCTGACGGCCCTAAGCAGCAGCTGCTGACCGCGGAAACCATGAGCACGCTGTTCGATGCGCCCTTGGAAGTTAACCGCCACGGGGAATATTTTTCGCTTGTGAGCGCGTATTAGCTGTTGTATACTACCAAAGCTGCGTGTTCAGCGAAGAACGCGTGCGTACGGAAGCGGAGAGATGTCCGAGCTGGCCGAAGGAGCACGATTGGAAATCGTGTATGCCCCAAAAGGGTATCTGGGGTTCGAATCCCCATCTCTCCGCCATTTAAGAACAAGCGAGACCTTAGGGTCTCGTTGCTGTATTAACCGAATAATGGAGGGTTGGCCGAGCGGTTGAAGGCGGCAGTCTCGAAAACTGTTATACCCACAACCTGGGTATCGAGGGTTCGAATCCCTCACCCTCCGCCAGAAACACACCCAAGCCGCCGCATGTGGCGGCTTCGTTTTTGTATGATGGAGCGAAGAGGTTTCCTGGCAGAAAGGACTTACCATGAGCGAACGCGAACTTGTCACCGAAGACGGCGAAGTGCCCGAGATTGACGAATACTTGGAGCGCGTGCTGTTGCTTGCGCTGGAAGAAGGCAGGGCCAAGATTGAAGCCGGCGAGCTGTTGGTGCCCTTTTCCGCGCTGGCCATCAAGGACAACCTGTTCATAGAAACGCACCCCGGCGATACGGCCGACGAATGCTTCGAGGCCGCAAAGCACACCGTTGAGCGCGCCCGCGGGGCAGGTGCCTACGCGTTTTGCTACGACGGCTTTGTGGAAACCGACGAAGGAGACCTGGATTGCGTGATTGCCGAAGGCGGGCAGCCGGGCGAAGCGGCCGGGTATGCCATTGGCTTTGTGTACCAGGTGAACGACGACGAGACCGTCACCTTCGAAGACGAGCCTGTGTATGTGGGGGAAGCACCCAACTTCATGTGGAATCTGTCCGCCCCCGGCGAATACACCGAAGAAGAAATAGACCCCCGCTACCAAGACGGCGAAACCTTCGAAGAAGAAGAGTAAGCGCGCAGGTAAGTTCGTCTTACCATTGTTTTTGACAAACAGGGGAAACACCGTTGAGTTTCTTGGGAAATTCGGCGGTGTTTTTCTTACTTTTTTAGCGAAAGTGCGTAAGGTTTTCGCGGTTTTTCGCGGACAAAAGTGGGATGAAGAATTTAGGCGTGTGTAATGCCGGTGCAAGAGCGCCCTTGTAAGCTAATGCTGTGTGCAGCACGTGGGTCCGGTGTATTTTGGTAAAAAAGGCCTTGAGTCGGCCTTCGGTCTTTGGTACCATAGCAAGGCTATTCCTGCTCCGGGTAAAGCCTTCATACAAGCCCCGGAGCCGTGCAGTCCAAAGGAGGTGAGCTGATGAAGGCTTATGAACTGCTGTTTTTTGTCGCTCCGTCTATCGACGAGGAAACTCGCTTGTCGGTGATGAAGCGCATCGAGACCACGATCGCAGCAGCCCAGGGCGTCATTGACAACGTTGACGAATGGGGCAAGCGCAAACTGGCTTTTGAGATCAACGGTCTGACCGAGGGTGATTATACTCTCATCGATTTTCATGCAGATCCCGCAGGCATTGCCGAACTTGACCGCGTGCTGCGCATCAACGATGCCGTAGTGCGTTTCATGGTTACGGCACGCACTGACCGCGACTAAGGATACTATTAGAGGCGACTATTCGCTTCGCATGAAAAGAGGAAGAGCATGAGCATCAACAAAGTTATTATCAGCGGAAATTTGACACGAGACCCAGACCTTCGGTCCACTGCCTCCGGCATGTCGGTGCTAAGCTTCGGCGTGGCGGTGAACGACCGCCGGCGCAACGCGCAGACCGGGGAATGGGAAGACTATCCGAACTTCATCGACTGCACGCTGTTCGGTTCCCGCGGGGAGGCGCTGTCGAAGTATTTGACCAAGGGCCAAAAAGTGGCCGTCGAAGGCAAGCTTCGCTGGAGCCAGTGGGAACGCGACGGGCAGAAGCGCTCCAAGATTGAAGTAATCGTTGACGAACTGGAGTTCATGTCTAACCGCAATGGCGGTTCAGGCGCGGGCAACCAGGGCGGATATGCGTCCAACAACAACAACAACGGTGGGTACGCGTCCAACAACAACAACAACAACAACGGGTATGCTTCCAACAACGGCTACGGTCAGCAAAACACCGGTTATTCCCAGCCGGCAAATTCCGCCCCGGTGTTCGATGCTTCTGCCGTGTACGACGAAGACATTCCGTTCTAACCGAAAGAGGATTCAAAAATGGCCGACTATCAAAAGCAGCCTAGGCGCAAGTACTGCCAGTTCTGCAAGAACGACGTGCAGTACCTAGACTACAAAGACACTCAGCTGCTGCGCAAGTACGTCACCGACCGCGGCAAGATCAAGCCGCGCCGCGTGACCGGTTGCTGCGTGCAGCATCAGCGCGACGTTGCCAACGCGGTTAAGCGTGCGCGCGAAATGGCACTTATGCCCTACACCGTCCCTTCCATCAGCGGCCGTGGCGACCGCCGCAGGCGCGACTAAGGAGGGCACAACATGAAAGTTATTCTGCTTAAGGAGCTGAAAGGCCGCGGCGGCGAAGGCGACGTGATTGATGTTGCCGATGGCTTTGCCAACAACTACCTGCTGCGTCAGGGATACGCCGTGAAGGCCACCAAGGGTACCCTGAAGGAGCTGGAACAGCGTCGCGCCAACATCGAAAAGCGCGAAGTGGTGCGCGTGGAAAACGCCAACGCCCTGAAGGAAAAGCTGGCAGCCCTCACGCTGAAGGTGCAGGCCCAGGTGGGTGACGAAGGCCAGCTGTTCGGATCTGTCACCAACACCCAGATTGCCGAAGCTTTGGCCGAACAGGCCCAGGTTGAGATTGACCGCCGCCGTATAGAGCTGGGCAACCCCATCAAGACCGCCGGCGAGCATCAGGTTGAGATCAGCCTGTATCGCGAAATCAAAGGCACGGTAAAGGTGCTGGTTGCTGCCAGCTTCGAAGAAGCCGAGGAAGCGGCCGAGGTCGAACAGGCTGTCGAGGAAGCAGCTGAAGCTGTGGTTGAAGAAGCTGCGCCGGCCGAGGAAGCCGACGAGGCTGCGGAAGCCCCCGCCGAGGAAGCCCCTGCTGCCGAAGAATAAGCGCTTACCCCAAGCATGGAAGCCCCTGGTGCCCCCAGGGGCTTTTTTTGCGCACCAAGACAGTTTGCTGGAGTTGCTTTTATTGCGTTCGCAACAAAAGGGGACAGCATGCAACGCATCTGGGATGCGAATGGCCTGCTGCGCGGTTACGCCTCGGCCATAAATTCGTTGATTTCTGCCAGCTGTTCGGGGGTGAAGTCGCCTTCGGTGGCATTGATGATGGCTTGGTCGGCACCGGTGTCGTAGTACAAAAGCTCCATGGCTTCGTCCGGCGTCAGGCGCAGGCCGCTTTTCAAGGCCAGGTGGACAAGCGCCGCCTCATCGTCAACGCCGGCATCCAGTTCGTCAAGCACGTTGAAGAAGGTGTATTTTTTCGCAGCCATAGGTTCTCCTTTTCAGGGCGTTTGTTGGGGAACAGTGTAGCGCATGCGCGATGGCGGAAAATTTTTTGTTGTGGAAAAGGTGGAAAACGGGCGTTGTCGCAGGTGGCAGGCAAGCGTTATCCACACCGCCTGTGGAGCGCAAAAACAGGGGATGACCTGCGGAAATTCTTGGGCTAAGATAGCACAACAACAAACGAAAAGGACACAGAGGGGGCGCACGCATGGCCGCAGAACAAGACTTCCAACCGCAAAGATATCCCGCACAGGATTTCGTTCCTGACCAGGCCGCCGGCGCAGGGCGTCCGGCCCCTGCCATGGTGGGCAACCGGCGCATGCTGCCGCAGAACATGGAAGCCGAAAAGTCGGTGCTGGCGGCGTGCATGCTGAACCAGGAAGCTGTGGAAGAAGTGGCTGCGAAGCTGACCCCCAAGAACTTCTTCCGCCCGGCGCATCAGCTTATCTACGAAGCCATGATGGACCTGTACGCCCGCAACATCCCCGTCGATCAGATTTCGTTGGCGGAAAACCTGCACGGCACCGGGCAGCTGGAAGCGGCTGGCGGCAAGGCCTACCTGGTGGAGCTGGCGGACAACACCTTCGCACTTACCAATTGGCGCAACCACACCGAAGTGGTGAAACGCACCAGCATCCTGCGCGACCTGGTGTTCGCGTCCACGAAGATCAACAGCTTGGCCTACGACGCGCCGGACGACTTGGGCGTGGTGGTGGAAGAGGCCGAGAAAATCCTGTTCGGCGTGACCGAGCAGCGCGTGTCTAGCGACTTCACGAAGATGGATAAGCTGCTCGAAGGAGCTTTCGAAGAGATTAGCAAGCTGGCGGAAAACAAGAACAGGCTGGCTGGCGTGGCCACCGGCTTCAAGGACGTGGACGCCCTGTTCCATGGCCTGCGCGGGGGCGACCTGATCATCTTGGCCGCCCGCCCTGGCGTGGGCAAAACGTCGTTCGCGCTGAACGTGGCTGTGAACGCGGCGAAAGCAGGTTCTACCGTGGCCTTCCTTTCGCTGGAAATGAGCGCGTCCCAGCTTATCCAACGCATTCTGTGCTCCGAAGCCCGCGTGAACTTGGGCAAGTTGCGCGCCGGCCAGGTGAGCGAAGCCGACTGGGGCGCCATAGCGGATGCGTCCGGCACGCTTTCCAAGCTGGACATGTACATAGACGACACGCCCAGCCTTTCCATTCTTGAGCTGCGTGCCAAGGCCCGCCGCGAATTGCGCGGCAAAGAAAACGGCCTGATAGTGGTGGACTACCTGCAGCTTATGCAGCCGCCGCAAACCCGCAAGGACGGCAACCGCGCCGTGGAGGTGGGCGAAATTTCCCGCGGCCTGAAAGTGTTGGCCAAGGAAATGAACATGCCGGTCATAGCGCTTTCGCAGCTTTCGCGTTCCATCGAAATGCGCGGTAAGAAGCGCCCCATGCTTTCCGACCTGCGCGAATCGGGCTCCATCGAACAAGACGCCGACATCGTGATGTTCATAGACCGCAGCATGGACGACATAGAAGCCGACGACGACGACCGCCCGGACAAAGGCATGGCCGAACTGATAGTGGCCAAGCACCGCAACGGCCCCACGCGCGACATCCCCCTAACCTTCAACGCCGAATCCACCCGCTTCATGGACTACTTCGACGAATCCCGCATGGGCGGGTTTTAGAGAGCGGGTGTGCAATGGGGGCGTGTGCAATGG
>JAUNIP010000090.1 GCA_030523425.1 Coriobacteriia bacterium | reverse complement strand
AGCCCGTGTACCGCTCTGTGGAGCTGGGGCTGTTCAAGGGCTACTCAAACGGCACATTCGGCCCCATGAACAGCCTGACCCGCAGTCAATTCGCGGTGGTGCTCTGGCGATATCTGGACGCGTCCGAGGCTGGCGCCTACGCAAGCGCCGCCAACGCGACAGGCATGCCCGATGTGGCGGACAACGCCTTCTACACCGGCGCCGTGAACTGGGCCGTGTCGTGCGGCTACATCACGGGGTATGAGAACGGCACCTTCGGGCCGAACGACCCCATCACCGCCGAGCAGATGTGCGTCATCCTGGAGCGCACCTGCAAGGGCTCCGCTTCAGGCACAAGCGCAGTGGACGCGCTCGCCGACGCGGCCGAGGTGTCCTCCTGGGCGCGCGAGGGCTGCGCCTGGGCGCTTGAGAACGGCGTGCTTTCCGGCTACGACAACGGCGACAACACCCGCTCCCTGCGCCCGTCTGAGCCGGTCTACCGCGCCCGCGCGGCCGTCATCCTGGTGAACGCCATAGAGGCGGGCGTGCTGGCGCCGGAAGACCCTGCGCCCGCGCCTCCGGCAGTGGGTGACATCGTCACCTTAGGCACCTACGAGCAGGACAACGACCCGGCAAACGGAAGCGAGCGCATAGAATGGCGCGTGCTGGATGTGCAGAACGGCAAGGCGCTGCTGGTCAGCAGGTATGCGCTGGACTGCCAGCCGTACAACACCGACCGCACCGATGTTACGTGGGAGACGTGCACGCTGCGCTCCTGGCTGAACGGCACCTTCTACAACGCCGCCTTCAGCGAAGCGGACAAGGCGCGGATTGCCACTACCCACGTGGCGAACGATGACAACCCTGACTACGGCACAAGCGGCGGCAACGACACCGATGACAACGTGTTCTGCCTGTCGATTGCGGAGGTTGGCAAGTACTTCGACTCCACCTACGACGAAACTTCCTACACCTGTCCCGACCGCATGTGCGCCCCGACAGCTTACGCGGTGGCGCAAGGCGCATATCAAAACAGTTCCCATTCTGTTGATGGTATTGCCGCCTGCTGCTGGTGGCTGCGTTCGGCAGGTCTCCTCGCGTACCAAGCCGCGTACGTCCTCGACGGCGGCCGCGTGGTCTCCAGCGGCATCGGCGTGGGCGACTCCGCCAGCGCCGTCCGCCCCGCTTTATGGGTGAATCTGTAATCTGGAAACCTTCTGATCCCGCCGAGGGGCCCTTAAGGCCCCGCGGCGAAACCCTTGCGCGCTGCTGGACCCCGCGCGAAGGGGCGCCCATGACCCACCCGCGCCGGCCGCCTTCGGACATGGCGGTCACCACCAAGGCCAAGGAGCTGCGCGCCAATGTGGTGCAGGCCACGCAGAGGTCGCCGAAGGCGTGCCGGTTCACGCTCGCGTCCCGCATGCAGAACCTGGCGCTTGACGTGGTGGAGCAGCTGTTCCGCGCGAACGAGGCCTTCGTGGCCTCAGGCGACACCGACGCCACCGTCCGAGCCGGGATGGCCACATACTGGCGAACGCCATCGGCGGGGGCGTGCTGTAAGGCTCCGGCATCCGAAAAAACAAAGCCACGCCGCCGCATCTCTGGCGGCGTTGCTTTTTTCGCGCAAAAATTGTGTTTCCTGGTTTAAACAGCAGCCTTAGGCCTCTGCCGCCCACGCGCGCCCCACTTTCATCCCCTCCGACTTTTCACCTGCCATGCTCGTATGCCTGCAAACGGCCGTTTGGCTTACTTTTCGATGATATTGTTGGTGCTGGCGTCGGTCCGAAACCGTGCCACCGTTTCGGCCCAGAAGAAAGCTACCTTTCTATTTGCTATGCCTGGCCGCAGGAGACTCCTCCATCCAGCGCTCGGTTTCCAGCATGCGGTAGTTCTCCCTGGTCGCGCGGACCGCGTGAGCCAGCCAACCATGCGCGAGGCTACCAAGAAATTATTCTGGGGCGGATCGCCCCAATGGGCTCCGCTGACGCATGGTTTGATTGGGGGAGCCCTGCCGGTGTGCGTTTGCCTCCCCGGCCATGGCGCAGCCGGACGGCACGCCTGGCCCCTGATGCGGCGCGGTTCCTGGGTGCGCGGCACACCTTCGGGATAATTTTCTTCCATTTCGCAACGAACCTGTGGGAACGCGTGGGAACATTGCGCCATGAGGTGGACCCCTGATTGCTTTCGGAGCTTGACAAAATCTTGGGGGGTGTTCCTATAGTTTTGTCAACTGATTTTTCTGGTTGATTTTCGCTTTC
>JAUNIP010000006.1:4557-58308 GCA_030523425.1 Coriobacteriia bacterium | reverse complement strand
CAAGCGCGAACGCGAGATTTTGGAGGAGCTGGCCGCCGAAATGGGCGAAGAGGTGTCCGACGTGCGCAGCCCCTTGGAAAAGCTGCGCGACGTGTTCAACTAGGAAGCGCCCGTTATGAGCCTGCCGCGCTTCTTTCTAACATCGCAGGTGCTGGCCGAACAGACGGCTGATTGCTTTGCGCTGCAGCTAGACCCCGACGACGTGAAGCATGCCGGGGTGTTGCGTCTGTGCGCGGGGGAGCACCTGGCGGTTGTTGACGCCGTGCAGGACTATTTCGAATGCGAAGTGGTGTCCTTCGAAGCAGGTGAAATGCTGGTGCGCATTGCCGGCCACGAATCGCCTGCGCCGCGCCCGCGCATAACCTTGCTGCAGGGCCTGGCCAAAGGCGAAAAGATGGAGCTGGTCATCCGCCACGCCACGGAAGTGGGGGTGGGGCTGTTCGTTCCCGTGGCCTGTCAGCGCAGCGTGATGCGCGTGGACCCGCTGAAAGCGGGCAAGAAGACCCAGCGCTGGCGCGCCATTGCGAAAAGCGCTGCCATGCAGTCGGGGCAGCCGGCGGTGCCCGGCGTGAACGCGCCGCTTCCCGTGCGCCGCGCGTGCGAACTGATACGTGACTTTGACGCGGTGTTGGTGGCCTGGGAAGAAGCTCCGCGCACGTGCACTATCCAGCAGGCGCTGCAGGACGCCTTGGGGCAGGCATCGCCCGAACAAGTGGCCACCGCGCGTATTGCGGTGGTGGTAGGGCCTGAAGGCGGGCTTGACGAAGCGGAAGTGGACCTGCTACTTGCTTCCAACCCTGCAGCACGCTTGGTCACCCTGGGCCCAACCATTTTGCGCACCGAAACAGCCGGCATTGTGGCTCCGGCGCTGGTGCGCTACCAGCTTGGTTTGATGAGCGGACGCCCATGAGGCTGCACACCATCAACGTGGGCTGCAAGGTGAACCGCGTGGAAACCGACCAAGCGGCGGCCTTGCTGCTTTCGCGCGGATTCGCAGAAACCCCCCTTGACCAGGCAAGCGTGGTGTTAGTGAACACCTGCACGGTCACTGGCGAAGCGGACAAGAAAACCCGAAAAGCGGTGCGCCATGCGCTGCGGGAAAACCAAGCTGCTGAAGTGATTGTGACCGGCTGTGCCGCCGCGTTGATGCCCGAAGTGTATGCTTGCATGGACCCGCGCGTGCAGGTGGTACCGAAAGCGGAATTGCTTGCGTTTCTGCAGGACCGCTACCAGGCACCCGCCCACGCGCAGCCCGCTGTGCGCTTCCAGGAAGGCTTCCGCACGCGGGTGGGCGTGAAAGTGCAGGACGGCTGCAACAACGCGTGCACATACTGCATAGTGCATGTGGCACGCGGCCCGGCGCGCAGTGTGCCCGTGGAAGCGGTAGAGCGCGAAGTGGTGCAGCTGGCCGGTGCCGGCGCGAAAGAAATTGTGCTGACCGGTATCAACTTGGGCACGTATTCCAGCGAACACGATGGCTGCACCTGGGACTTGGCGGCCCTGCTGCAACAGCTGCTGCGCCGCACAGCCGAAGTGCCTTCGGGCCCGTCGCCGCGCTTCCGCATTTCGAGCATAGAGCCGTGCGATATAGACGACCGCTTGGTGGACGTGATGGTGGCCGCTGACGGGCGGGTGTGCCGCCATTTGCACCTGCCGTTACAATCTGGCAGCAGCAAGGTGCTGCATGAAATGGCACGCCCTTACACCGCTGAAGACTACGCGAACCTGGTGGAGCGTCTGCGCGCCGCGCTGCCGCAGTTGGCGCTTTCAACCGACATCATTGCCGGGTTCCCAGGGGAAACCGAAGCCGACTTCGCCGAAACCCTGCAGCTGGCACGTGCATGCCGCTTCATGAAGATCCATGCGTTCCCGTATTCGCAGCGCACGGGCACGCCGGCGGCCGAGCGTGCAGACCAAGTGCCGGCCGCTGTGAAGCAGCACCGCGCCGGGCAACTTCGCATGCTGTCCGAAGAACTGCGCGTGGCCGATCTTTCCCTGCGTGCAGGCACCACCGAACTGGCGCTGGTAGAGCCCGGCGGGGTGGCCACCGCCGAAAGCTACCACGTGGTGGAAGTGTCCGATGATTTCGCTGCAGGCGCGTTAATCCCTGTTACAATGGGCCTATGACAGAAGCCACACAAATCACCTTAACCCTGCCCGATTCGGTCCCGGCCACCTGCGTGGTAGGCCCGCAGGATTCCTTCCTTCGCATCGTGCAGGATTCCTTTTCCAGCCGCATTACTGTGCGGGGCAACCAAATTGACCTGAAGGGCGACCCGCTGGAAGTCCAGCAGCTGACCGCCTTGTTCAGCGACCTTATCAAGCTGTCCGAAGGCGGGGACGCCCCCACCGAGCAGTATGTGCGCCATGCCATCGAGCTTCTGCACACCGCGGAATTCAGCCCATCAACACTGCGCGAAGACATTCTGCTGACGTATCGCGGACGTGCTATTCGCCCCAAAACCGCTGGTCAAAAGCGGTATGTGGATGCTATTCGCCGCAGCACCGTCACGTTTGGCATAGGGCCTGCGGGCACCGGGAAAACCTACCTTGCCATGGCCATGGCCGTGGCGGCGCTCAAGCGCAAGGAAGTGGGCCGCATTGTGCTCACACGCCCGGTGGTGGAAGCGGGGGAGAGCCTGGGGTATCTGCCGGGTACCTTGTCCGAAAAGGTTGACCCCTACATCCGGCCGCTCTACGACGCGTTGTATGACATGATGGACGCCGAGCGCGCCAACGCCATGATGGATTCCAACATCATCGAAATCGCGCCGTTGGCCTTCATGCGCGGACGCACGCTCAACGACAGCTTCATCATTTTGGATGAAGCGCAAAACACCACGCCGGAGCAGATGAAGATGTTTCTGACGCGCTTGGGCTTTGGATCTAAGATGGTCATCACGGGCGACATCACCCAGCTTGACCTGCCGGGCGGCGTTTCGGGTTTGAAAAACGTGCAAAGCGTGCTAGGTAGCGTGGATGGCATTTCCTTTAACCACTTCACCGGTGCCGACGTGGTGCGCCATTCGTTGGTCCAAGAAATTGTTGCCGCTTATGCGAAGGCTGACCAGGGCACATGATGGATATCCTGCTGAATTACGAATACCGCCAGGCCGATGTGGAGCCGCTGCCGCTGCGGCAGCTGGCCGAGCATACCCTGCGCGCCGAAGAAGTGCCTGATACCACCGAAGTTTCCATCACCTTCGTGGACGACGAAGAAATGGCGGCGTTGAACGCGGAATACAGAGGCAAGCAGGGGCCTACTGACGTGCTTTCCTTCGAATGCGACGGCCTGGATGATGACTTCGCGTGGCCGGAAGCGGAAGATGAGCCCTTCCAACTGGGGGACATTGTTATTGCGCCTGATGTGGCGCAGCGCCAGGCGGCGGATTTCGGCACCACGTTCGAAGGCGAGCTGACGCTGCTGGTGGTTCACGGGCTGCTGCACCTGTGCGGTTACGATCACGTGGAAGACGACGAAGCCGAGCAGATGAAGCAGCGTGAAAGCGCAATCTTGCGTGCTTGGGGTGATCAGCGCGGCGACGATTCCGCCGTTGAGACCCTTATTCTGCAGGGGCATCCCTTCCACGGACGACAAGAGGACTAGCCATGACCGAACCTTCCCACACCAACCTGGAGCAACAAGACGGCGGCAAGGTGCGTCCTTCCGGGTTTTCGTTGGTCAAGTCATTCGGGTGCGCCTTCGAAGGCATTGCGCGCACATCGCACGAACGCAACTTCCGCATAGAATCCGCCGTAGGCGTGCTGGCCGTGGTGCTAGGCTTTGCGCTTGGCATTTCACCCACGGAATGGCTGGCGGTCATCATCTGCATAGCCCTGGTGTTGGCGCTGGAATGCGTGAATGACGCCATTGAGGCCGTGGTTGATATGGTCAGTCCCGAATGGCACCCGCTTGCCAAGAAGGCGAAGGATGCGGTGGCCGGGGCAGCGCTCATTGCTTCGCTGGCTTCGCTGGCCGTTGGCATTGTGGTGTTTCTGCCGCGCCTATTGGCGCTGTTGGGGCTGTAGGGGGGCTGGATATGGACGGGTTTGACACCCTGGAAGAATTGGAGCGCCTGGAGGAACTGGCGGAAGCCGGCAATCTGGACGAACAGGGCGGCGCTGCCTTGGCAGACGCCACCGGCGGCTACACGTTCGCAGGCAAGAAGGAAGGCTTCAAAAGCGGCTTTGTGACGCTGGTGGGGCGCCCGAACGCGGGGAAGTCCACCCTGCTGAATGCCATTATGGGCAAAAAGATTGCCATCACTTCCTCTACCGCCCAAACCACGCGCCATCGCTTCCGCGCCGTGCTGACGCGCGAAGACTTCCAGATGGTGCTGGTGGACACACCCGGCCTGCACAAACCCATAGACGCTTTGGGCGAAGAACTGAACGTGAGCGCGCTGAAGGCTTTGGAAGATGTAGACGTGGTGGCCATGCTGATAGACGCCGGCCAGCCCATAGGCAAGGGCGACCGCTGGGTGGCGGCGCAAGTGCGCGAATGCAAGGCGAAGAAGATCTGCGTGCTTTCCAAGACCGACATCTGCAACAAGGAACAGATTGCCAAGCAGCGCCTGGAGGCCGACAAGCTGTGCGCGTGGGACGCCATGGTGGGCCTTTCCAGCGTGACCGGCCGCAACGTGGACGCCTTCATTGAAGAAGTGACGTTCTTTTTGCCCGAAGGCCCCGCGTGGTTCCCGGCCGACATGGAAACCGATCAGCCCATTGAAGTGGTGGTGGCCGAATTCATCCGCGAAAAGATTCTGCGCACGTTCCAAGACGAGATCCCCCATGCCATAGGCGTGCAGGTGGAAAGCATGGAATACGACCGCAAGAAAAACCTAGACACCATCTATGCCATCGTGTACACCGAACGCGAAAGCCAAAAGGGCATGATCATAGGCAAGCAGGGTCGCTCCATCAAGCGCATCGGCAGCGAAGCGCGGCAAGACTTGGAAGCTCTGCTGGGCTCGCGGGTGTATTTGGACTTGCGCGTGAAGGTGAAGAAGAACTGGCGCCGTGACGCCAACCAGATCCGCCGCTTCGGCTACGGCGAAGGCCTGCAGGTGTAGCACTCCAACATTTTCGTGCGAATTTCTTTCTCTTCACAAATCGTGTTACCTTGGCTTTTATAATTGGGTGTTATTAAGCATTCTATTTGCGCTTTTTAGGAAGAAGGAACATCCATGAAGCAAGGGATTCGGAAATTCATCGCGCTGTTTTCCAGCATGTGTTTGGTGGTGGGGCTTATGCCCAGCCCGGCCTTGGCCGCCGATGCCACGAATGACACGCAGGCCGTAGCGCTGAACGTGCAGGACTTCGGCGAACCCGGCGTTGATTACGTGCCCGGCGAAGCGTTGGTGGTGCTGAACGGCACGGTGGACGACTTGGCTGCCGCCACCCAGGCGGACGGCGTGTTCGGCATGCTTTCAACCGAAAAGACCGCGGCCGGCGTTAGCTTCACCATTAATGAATCGGTCGCCAGCGTTTCCACCACCGCAGTGCAGGAATCCCTGACCACGCAGGTGCAGCAGGCCGAAGCAGACGGCACCACCGACGAAGCAGCTGCAAGCGCCTTAGGCGCGCTTGACGCTTCCAGCGCCGACGAATGCGACATCGTGAAGGTTTCCGGCGAAGACACCGAGCAGCTGGTGGCGGCGTTAAACACCCTTGATTGCGTTGCCTTCGCCCAGCCCAACTTCTACTACGAACTTTATGATGCCGACCACGCTTCGCTTGCGGAAACCGCCACGCAGGCGGCGGCCGAGCTTGAAGCCTCTGCCACCGCCGATGCCACCCCCGCAGCCGATTTCGCCACGGAAACCACCACCCCCGGCGGTACCACCATCACCGACCCGATGTACAAATACCAGTGGGCCCTAAACGGCACGGGCTACGCGGAATCCTCCAACACGCTGAACGTGGAAGGCGCGTGGGATGCCGGCGCCGCTGCTCGCACCGAGGAAAAGATAGTGGTGGCCGTCATCGACACCGGTGTGGACTACAACCACCCCGACCTGAAAAACGTAATGTGGGCTGACGGCGAAAAGTACCAGGCGCTCACCGACCTTGGCGGTGGCAAGTATGGCATCGACACCTCGAACGAATTCCTGACCGACGACCCCATGGACACCTCTGTGGGCCACGGCACGCACTGCGCTAGCACCATTGCTTCCGAATGGAACGACATAGGCATAACGGGCATCAACCCCAACGTGCAGATTATGGCCGTGCGCATGATAGGCGATACCAGCACGTCGGATTCCGCCCTGAAAGCCTACAACTACGTTATCACCGCCAAGCAGTGCGGCGTGAACGTGTGCGTGACCAACAATTCGTGGGGACCCTCCTACACCAGCAGCGCCTACGATGGCGCCCTTTCCTCCATAATCAACGATGCCGGCGAATATGGCATCATCAGCGTGTTCGCCGCCGGCAATAACAGCACGGACAACGACAAAAACCCCGGCATGGCCCATTTCAGCGACTACGTGCTGGAGGTAGGCGCGCTGAGCAGCACCGGCAAGGCTGCCGATTTCAGCGGCTATGGGCAGCGCAACGTGGACGTGTTCAGCCCCGGCACGCGCGTGTTGGCGGGTTCGTCCACCTACAAGGTTTCGCCGCCTGCCACCATGGGTATGGAGCCCGAATACATCCCCTGGGCCACCGACGTTCTTCCTGATGGCAGCTTAGACACCACCCGCTCCCTGTTCATGGACACCTTCGAAGAAGAGGGCGCACAGCTACATGTGACGTATTCGCTGTACACTTACGGCACCGACATGAACGCCGGCCAACTGCTGTCTAACAACATTTATTCCGTAGAGCCCTTAGGCTACGACAGCAATTACCGCGCGCGCCTGGACTTGAGCGCGCTGAAGGAAGTGGGCCAGGGCACCAACTACTACGTGCGCATGGATGTTTCGGCCCAAAACATAAACGACCTGATAACCCAGGCGAAAAGCCAGGGAAACTCCGATGTGTACTTCGCATGCATCGGCGGGTTCCAAGAAATTTCCCAACCGTCGCGTTTGAACCTGTACTACCAGAAGAACTACCAGTGGACCAGCGCTCAGAACGGTTTGCGTACCTATGACGGCAGTTGGACCAACATTTCCATACGTATCCCGCTTGCCACGCTGCAGCAGGCCTTGAACCCAGACGGAAGCTTCACCATGCTGCTGGCCGGCACCACCAATGCGTCGGATATGACCAATGCTGCGGTGTATCTGGACAACGTTGCCATGGGCTTTGAGCGCTCCGATTACTATTACAGCGACGGCACGTCCATGGCCACTCCCAATGCGGCGGGCGTGGTCAGCCTGCTGGCTTCGGCGGCAGCCGACAAGTTGGCCATAGACCCCAACGACCCGGCGGACACCATGCCCACCGCCCAGGCAACGGCCAAGGAAATCGTCGCGTACGTGAAGGGCGGCGTGACGCAGAACGCGGCGCTGGATGGCAAATGCGCCACCGGCGGCGTGGTGAACGCGGAAACGTCCTACACCAGCTTCGTGGACCAAAATTCTGATGCTCTGACGCCCGTGCCTAACCGCATGACCTTCAACAGCACGAACAGCACGGTTACGCTGGAAGGTTACTTCTTCGGCGATGAACAGGGCACGTCCACGCTGACCATCGATGGCGCCCCGGTTAGCGTTACCAGCTGGACCGACACTGCCGTCACCTTCGCCGCGCCCTTCGGCTCTGACCGCTTGGCGACCGTGCAGCTGACGCGCGAAAACCTTGACGGCAGCACCAAGACCGCCAAGTGCCTGATGACCCTTACCTTAGGCGGCACGCGTGGCTACACGCAGCTGACTGCGCCTAGCATGGAAGTCACCATCCCCACGGGCAAGTTCCAAGGCAAGACCTTCAACGCAGCGGACGCCGATGTATATCACATGACGGCCACTGCCAAGGCCGTGTTCGCCCTGATGCTTTACGAACCCTACAACTACTCTTTCCTGCTGCGCTATGACCCAGAAGGAAAGACGTGGTCGTGCATCCATCTGCCCAACGACACCGGCAGCGGCCTTTCGGTGTCGGAAGGGTTGTGCTCCATGACAGCGTCGGAGACCCAGGTTTACATCTATGCCATGGCGGCAAGCGAAACCAGCAAATCCAAGCTTCCGCATCTGCTTACCTACAACGACACCTTCGGTGATTGGATTTCCGACGCCTGTGCGTTTGATAGCACCAAGGTGCTTGGCACGGTGTGCTATCGCGACAAGGCCTTGTGGATTATCGGCGAAGAAAAGACCACCAGCGTGAAGAAGGTGTATTCCGACAACCTGAAGTCGTATGCAACCATGGAAGACATGCTGCAAGTTGGCGTGGGCGGTGTGACCGTGAATACCGGGATTGGCATGGTGAGCATAGGTTCCCATGCGGATGAAACATTTGCCACCGATGGACAAGGCCAAGGCGGCCCGCGCCAGAACGCGCAGGTGTACACGTACAGCGGACTGACAAACAAAGGCACCTGGAGTGTTTCCGGCAAAGCTTTCTATACGCTGCCGCAGGGCACGTCTGACTACCTTGACGCCGGCCAGGTGTATGTGCAGGGCGTAGCGGCCGCCGCGCGAGGCGCGGTGGTGGTGGGCCCGCAGATGAATGGCGACACAGCCAACGTGGTGGACACCTGGTATTACGATGCACCCAACGACAGCTGGACGTCGCTGCCGGGCGCCGTGTTCAGCACCACGCATGTGAGCTCTATAGGCGCCGCTAGCTGCAACAGCACCGTGTATGTGCTAGGCCGTAGCGGCGATGATGGCACGCTGATGTTCAAGAGCCTGTCCATGGCCGGCATCGGCAGCACCCCCTACTTCCTGGCGCCGCAAGGCGACGCGCTGACATCCACCCAGGAACTTATTGACTACACGCCTGCGCAAGGCGACTGCGTGTATTTGATCACCGCCACCAGCACTTACTTCGACAAGCGTACCGACGTGTCGGCCACATACCTGCTGTCTACCATCGCCGGCTCGCCTTCGCGTTCCACCATGTACTGGGTGCCGGACTATAACAATGGCCAGGGCGCGTGGGCCAGCATGGACATTGTGACGGCCGGCCAAGGTGAATTCTCGTACTGTGTGATGTATGAGAAGGGCGACACCAAGCAGGTGGTCAGCAAGCCCGGTTACGAGCAACCCGGCATGGTGGCCGGTGACATCAACGGCAATGGCACGCTGAACGTGGTTGACGCCCAACTGACCTTGGACATGGCCAATGGCGTCAGCTTCGGTGTCAAGCGCCCCGACACCATCCGCTGGCTGATGGCCGACGTAAACGCCGACAAGCACCTGGACGCCTTGGACGCGCGCGCCATCCAGCATGCAGCCGTCAGCGGCAGCTGGAAGTAGCAGGGATGTTGCCCAAGCCGCATGCGTTGCGTACCTTATAGAAATCGTGGAGAAGTTGAAAGTGCGTGGATTTCCGCATTTGTGAAGCATTCTGTGTTTACAATAAGCCAGTAATGCGTAAAGGGAGTTCAACTGCATGATTTGTCCGAATTGCAACAGTGAAAACAGGGAAGGCGCGAAGTTCTGCGACGAATGCGGGGCGCGTCTGATTGATTTGGACATGCCTGCCGTTGTGCCTGACCAGGCCGAAGAACCTGCTGATTTGCCTACGGACGAAGGCGCGGACCAACAGGCAGGCGAAGGCGCTGCGGAAGGGGAGTGCCTTTCGCAGACGCCGGATGCCGCACCTAATGCCCAAGAAGAGCCAACGGAAGCCAGCGGTTCTGGCGGCACCATGGAAATGGACCCCTTGGAAGCATCGAAACATGCCGTGATCAGCCGCGTGCCGGAAGTGACTCCGCTTTCGGGCTTAGACGTTGAGTCCCAGGTGATGTTCGATGTCACCGAATTCGAAGCCGCCCATCCCCAGGCGGATCTGACGCGCAAGATTCCCCAGGTGAACGAAGGCGTGGTGGGTGCTGACTACAAGGCCCCCGAAAAGGCGTGGAGCCAAGGCGACACCATGGAAATGAAGCGCACCGGCGCCGCCGAAACCCCGGAAAGCACCGATTTTAGGGCGCCGGACCCCAACGACAAGAATCGCCGCAAGGAAGCCCGCGCGCTGCGCAAGAAGCAAAAAGCCGCTGAACGCGCCGCGAAGGGCGGCGGTAAGGGCGGCAAGATTGCCATTATTGTGATTATCTGCTTGCTTGCGGTGGGTGCTGCCGCCGCGTTGGGCACCTACTACCTGGAACTGTGGGGCGGCAAGACCCTGCCCGACTGCGCGGGCGAAACCCAGGCTGATGCCACCTATGTGCTGCAAAACAACGGCTTCGACGTGCGCGTGGAAACTGTTGCTTCCGATGACACTGAAGGCTTGGTGCTGATGAGCGACCCCGCGCCGGGAACGCGCCTGGAAAAGGGCACCGAAGTGGTGCTCTACGTGGCCACAAGCCGCGTCATCCCCGACGTGCACTTGCTTTCGGTGGAAGACGCCACTGCCAAGCTTGCTGCGTCCGGCTACGAAAACATCACTGACGTTTCCTACGAGAAGTCCGACGAATACGATAACCAGGTGTTAAGCATTTCTCCTGAAAGCGGGTCGAAGGCCAAGTCTACCGCGAAGATTTCGTTGGTGGTGGCCCAGGCCTACACCGTGCCTGACGTAAGCGGGCAAACTGAGCAGGCCGCCACGGAAACCATCAACAACGCGGGTTACACCGTGTATGTCGCCTATATGGAATCAACGGTGGTTCCCGAAGGCATGGCCATAAGCACCTATCCGGCGGCGGGGGAACGCGTGGAATCCGGCACCACCATCACATTGAACGTGTGCCAGATGCGCGCCACGCGCCTGCAGCAGGCCGCGCGCGATTACTTCGCTTCTAACAAGTCCATAGTGCTAGGCACCACCAACTACGAAGTGGATTCGTTGGATTCCTTGTCATACTTGGGCAACAACCAAGTGGCGTTTTCGGTGACGGCGCGGCCCTACACCACGTTCTTGGGCCAAGTCATCTACCTGCAAGCGCGTTCCGTGGAAGGCACGCTTACCTTCGACGACAACGACAAAGTGGTCTCCATAAGTTAGCGCTGTGGCCCAACCAACGTATACGGCTGACTGCCTGGTCCTGAACAAAACCAAACTGGGGGAAACCGACCTCATCCTGACGTGTCTGGCCGCAGACGGCCAGCAGCTGCGCTTTGTGGCGAAAGGTGCCCGCAAGCCTAGCAGCTCCTTCAGCAGCAGGCTGGAACTGTATGCGGTGGCGCACGTGCTTCTGGCGCGCGGCAAGTCGTTAGACATCTGCAAGGAAGCGCGCTTGGTGCAGGGCAACACTGCCATACGGCGAAGCCTGGAAAAAGCCACAGCCGCCGCACCCATGGCACAGCTGTTAGCCCGCGTTTCCCAAGACGGGCTGGAAAACCCCAAGCTGTATGACATGACCCTTGCGGCACTGGAATGCATGGAGCACGCGCCTGACAACAAAAGCACGCTTTTGTGCGCTGCGCACTTGCTGAAGACGTTCGCGTTTTGCGGCTTGGCTCCCAGCCTGCATGTCTGCGTGGGCTGTGGAAGCACCGTTGCCGAAGAAGGCGGCGGGGTGCGGTTCAGCTTCCAAGAAGGCGGCGTGGTGTGCGCGTCTTGCAAGGCGCACGTTCCTGCCCAGGAAGTGCCCCAGGCGCTGCTGCAATGGGCGGACCTGCTGCTGCATACGCGCTTTGCAGACATTGCCCAGCTGCAGGCCAACGCGCAGGTGGAAAGCGCGCTGCTGGCGTTGTGCCAAAGCTGGAACCAGGCGCATTTGGGTTCGCCGTTGAAGGCGTTGGATTTCCTGATTACCTTTGCGCAGCCCTAAAGCCGTGCGCGCTGCGTGGTATACTTCCTGAAAAAACGAAGCACTAGGGGGTTTAACCATGCAATATATGACCAAGGGCGTGTGCGCCCGCTTCATAGATGTGGAACTAGACGGCGACGTGGTGCAGGATGTGCGCTTCACCGGCGGGTGCAACGGCAACCTGAAGGCAATTTCCAAGCTGGTGCGCGGCATGACCGTAGACCAGGTGTGCAATTTGCTGGAAGGCAACACCTGCGGCCCGCGTCCCACGTCGTGCGCCGATCAGCTGTGCAAGGCGTTACGCGAAGCCCAGGCACAAGCATAAAACTCACATAATTTTTCCTTGTGCAACGCCGCATAACCAACTAAACTATAAAGGCTGCGCTTTGCAGCGAACACTTGATGCTTGGTGTGCATGCCGCCTTGCTTGCACGCTCAGCCTCAAGCACGACAAACCGGCGCACATGCGCCCTAAGGCGGCACGAAGCCGCAAGAAAGGTGGGAAGTCATGGCTGATAAGCTGAGCATTTCCAAAGAACGTACGGCCGAACTGATCAAGGAATTCGGCAAGAGCGAAACCGATTCCGGCAGCGCCGAGGTGCAGGTGGCCATCCTGTCCGAACGCATCCGCAACCTGACCGAGCATCTGAAGGTGAACAAGAAGGACAACCATTCCCGTCGTGGCCTTATGATGCTTATCGGTAAGCGTCGCGGCCTGCTGAAGTACATCAAGGACCGCGACATCGAAGAATATCGCGCTCTTATCAAGAAGCTTGGCATCCGCGACAACATCTAATTGAGCACGTCAAAGCCCGCATCCGCGGGCTTTGTGCTAGGTAGCCCGCATGGCTGCCTAAGGGGGAGGGCAACCTTCCCAACGTAAAGGACCGGTCGGGAAGGCATGAGGTTTTCCTGCTCGGGGAAGCGTGAACCGTTAAGTAGCGCCTCCGAAGAAGCTCAGGCGCAATAGGGCGCATGAGGAAACAGAAAGAAAGCATATGGAAAAAATTGTTGAATCCTTCGAGCTGTACGGAAAGCAGTACAGGCTGGAAACCGGCGAGCTTGCCAAGCAGGCCACGGGCGCGGTGCTGTGCACCCAAGGAGAAACCACCATCCTGGTGACGGCGGTGGTTTCCAAGGAAGAAAAGAACTACGACTTCTTCCCGCTGACGGTGGATTACATCGAAAAGATGTATTCCGTGGGCCGCATTCCCGGCGGTTACCTGAAACGCGAAGCCCGTCCTTCCGAGCAGGGCACCTTGAACGCCCGCATGATCGATCGCCCCATCCGCCCGGGCTTCCCCGACGGCTTCAAGCAGGAAGTGCACGTAGTGGCCACCACGCTGGTATGCGACGGCCAGAACCCGCCTGACACCGTGTGCGTGTCCGGCGCTTCTGCGGCACTCATGGTGGGTGGCGCTCCGTTTGACGGCCCGGCAGCCTGCGTGCGTATCGGTCGCGACAAGACCACCGGTGACTTCATTGTGAACCCCACCTACGCCGAACAGGCGAATTCCGACCTGGAGCTGACCATTGCCGGCACCGCCGACTACATTTCCATGGTGGAAGCCGGCGCCGAAGAGATTTCCGAAGAGGACATGTTGGCCGCCATGAACCTGGGCCAAAAGGCCATTGCCGCCTTCTGCGAAAAGCAGGCAGAATTCCTGGCCAAGGTGAACCCGGAGCCCATGGAGTATTCCATCCACCAGGCTGACCCGTCCATCGAAGAAAAGGTGGCGCCGTACTTCGACGCTATGTCTGCCGCTCTGCGCGATGCCGACAAGCTTTCCCGCATGGCCAAGGTTGAGCAGCTGAAGGCCGCCATCAAGGCCGACAACTTCACCGAAGAGGAACAGCAAGCCTGGGGTGCCGACATTGCGGCGGCCACTAAGGCCCTGGAAAAGAAGGCTATGCGCGCTATGGTTATAGAAACCGGTGAGCGCGCCGACGGTCGCGCCAGCAACGAGATTCGCCCGCTGCACATTGTGCCCGGGTACTTGCCCCGCGTGCACGGCTCCGGCCTGTTCCAGCGTGGCCAGACGCAGGTCATGAGCGTTGCCACGTTAGGCATGCTCAACGAATGGCAGCGCTTGGACACCATCGAACCGGTGGAAGGCAAGCGCTACATGCACCACTACAACTTCCCGCCGTATTGCACCGGCGAAGTGGGCCGCATGGGTTCGCCCAAACGCCGCGAAGTGGGCCATGGTGCCCTGGCGGAACGTGCGCTAATCCCCGTGCTGCCTTCCGAAGACGAATTCCCGTACGCCATCCGCGTGGTGTCCGAGGTCATGGAGTCGAACGGTTCTTCTTCCATGGCTTCCACCTGCGGTTCCACCTTGGCCCTGATGGATGCCGGCGTGCCCATCAAGCGCCCGGTTTCCGGCATTGCCATGGGCCTTATCAAAGAAGGCGACGATGTTGTCATTCTGTCTGACATCCAGGGCCTGGAAGACTTCCTGGGCGACATGGACTTCAAGGTGTGCGGCACCGAAGCAGGCATCACCGCGCTGCAGATGGACAACAAGGCCAAGGGGCTTTCCGTGGAAATTTTGGCCCGCGCGTTGGCCCAGGCCAAGGAAGGCCGCGCGTTCATTCTGAATGCCATGCTGCAGGAAATCCCCGCGCCGCGCGAGCAGCTGCGTGACACCGCGCCGCGCATCGAAACAATCCACATCCCGGTGGACAAGATTCGCGACGTTATTGGCACCGGCGGCAAGGTGGTACGCGGAATCCAGGACGAAACTGGCGCCACCATTGAAATTCTGGAAGACGGCACCATCCACATTGCTGCGGTGGAAGGCCCTGCCGGCGAAGCTGCCAAGGCCATGATCTTAGGTATTGTGAAGGAGCCCGAAGTGGGCGAGCACTACACCGGCGAAGTGGTGGGCATCAAGGACTTCGGTGCCTTCATCAAGCTGACCCCGGGCAAGGACGGCCTGCTGCACATCAGCCGCATGGCCAACGGCCGCGTGGGCAAGGTGGAAGACGTGCTGAACTTGGGCGACATGGTGGAAGTGGAAGTCATCGACGTCGACGACAAGGGCAAAATCAGCCTGGACCGCCTGAACAAGCCCGATGCCCCCGAAGGCAGCGCCCCTCGCGGCGACAGCCGCCCCGCGCGCGACAATCGCCCGGGCCGCAACAACCGCGACAACGGCCGCACCCCCCGTCGCAGCCACAAGGGCTAAGTCCCTCGAACGCTAAGCCGTAAACGAACCAGGGGCTTCGGCAACCGCCGAAGCCCCTTGCCTTACCCTTAGGAAGGAACACTTATGATTACCGTTGCTGTTGCCGGATGCGCGGGGCGTATGGGCTCTGCGGCCGTTAACGCCGTTTCTGCTGCCGAAGATATGCAGCTGGTGTGCGGGATTGACCCCCATGCTTTTGCTGACGCCAGTTATCCCACTTATGCTTCCATCCAAGAAGCGCTGGCGGCTGAAAGCTTCCAGGTGTTGGTGGACTTCACCGCGCCGGCCGTGGTAGAAAGCACGTTGCGCGTTGCCTTGCCGGCCGGCGTGAACTGCGTGGTGGGTACCACAGGTCTTTCCAACGCCAAGCTTGAAGAACTTGCCCGTTTGGCCCTGGAAGGCACCTGCCTGTTTTACGCCCCCAACTTCACCACGGGCGCGGTGCTGATGATGCAGTTCGCCAAGGCGGCTGCCCCCTTCTTCCCGGAAGCGGAAGTCATAGAGCTGCACCATTGCAACAAGAAGGACGCCCCTTCGGGCACGGCGGTGCGCACCGCTCAGATTATCAGCGAAGCCCGTGACGGCCGCATAAGCGCTGCCCCTGGCGCTGAAACCGAAATCGAAGGCGCTGCGGGCGCCCGTGGCGCGCTGGTGGAAGGCGTGCCGGTGCATTCCGTGCGCTCCATGGGCTATGTGGCCAGCCAGGAAGTCATTTTCGGGTCCATGGGCCAAACCCTTACCATCCGCCACGATTCGTGGGACCGCGAATCGTACATGCCGGGCGTGCTGCTTGGAATCAGAAGCGTCACCGATAAAAGCGGATTGATAGTGGGCTTAGAGAACTTCATGGGCTAAACTATTCCGTACAGCACACGTGCTGCGCTACGATTGGGCGTAAAGGTAGGAGAAACACATGACTGCTCATCTGCAATTCGGTCGTCTTATCCCGGCTATGGTCACCCCGTTCACGCCGGATTTGGAACTAGACTTAAAGCGTGCGTGCGAATTGGCAGACCGCCTGATTGAAGGCGGGGCGGACAGCTTGGTGATCAACGCCACCACCGGGGAGGCACCCACCATCTTCTACCCGCAAAAGATCGAGCTGTTCAAGGCCGTGGTAGAAGCGGTCGCAGGCCGCGTGCCGGTTATCGCCTACGCCGGCGACAACTGCACGGCCGATTCGGTAGACTTTGCCCAACAGGTGGAAAAGCTAGGCGTGGACGGCCTTCTGCTGGTGGTGCCGTACTACAACAAGCCGCCCCAGGAAGGCATGTACCAGCACTTCAAGGCCATCGCCGAAGCGGTTGACCTGCCCATCTTGCTGTACAACATCCCCGGCCGCTGCAGCGTGAACATGACAGCCGAAACCACGCTGCGCTTGGCGCACGACGTGCCCAACATCGTGGGCATCAAGGAAGCGTCGGGCAACATGGAGCAGGTGAAGGCCATCATCGATGGCGCACCGGAGGGCTTCTACGTGTATTCGGGCGATGACTCTTCCACGTTAGATATCATGAAGCTAGGCGGCGTGGGCGTTGTCAGCACTATAGGCAACGTGGCCCCGGCGCGCATGAAAGAAATTATCAACCTATTCGTTGACGGCAAAACAGAAGAAGCCGAAGCCGCTAACGAAAAATTGTTGCCCCTGATGGAGGGCTTGTTCGCCACCACCAATCCCATTTTGGTGAAGGAAGCCTTGAAGCTGGAGGGCTTCCCCGTAGGCGGTGTGCGCCTGCCCCTGATAGATGCAACGCCCCAGCAATCGGAAACGCTTGCTGGCATTATGCGTGAGGTGGGCGTCCTGTAAGGCAAGCGCCCCCGCACCACCTTAGCTGTGTCCGCGCCGAAGCGTTTCGGCGCGGTGTTATGTAACAACTGAATACAAAGGAAGTGAAAATGGAGCAAAACGATCAGCGCCAGAAGCGCGAAGGCGATGCTGCGCAGAAAAAGCAGCAGAATCCGCGCTCCGGCAACGAAAAACGCCGCACTCATTCCTACAAGCATGTGAAGCTAGAGCGCGAACGCCCTCAGCTCACCCGCGGCAACCAACAACAGGCCCCGGCCAACCAAGGCCAACGGTCCAAGAAGAAAAAGCGCACCGCGCCCTCTGACCAGCCGTTGGTAACCTGCAAGGTCATCCCCTTAGGCGGCCTTGACGCTATCGGCAAGAACATGACGGTGTTCGAATGCGGCAACGACATGATTGTCGACGACGCTGGCCTGATGTTTCCCGATGACGACCATCCCGGCGTAGACCTCATACTGCCGGACTACACCTATGTGCTGGAAAACGCCCACAAGCTTCGCGGCATCGTAATCACGCACGGCCACGAAGACCACACCGGCACCATCCCGTATTTGCTGAAAGACCTTGACGTGCAGGTGCCCATCTACGGGTCGAAGATGACGTTAGGCCTGATAGAAGGCAAGCTGAAGGAACATGGCATCAAAAACGCCCAGCTGGTGGAAGTAAACGGTGGCCAAACCATACAATTAGGCCGCATGAAGGTGGAATTCTTCGACGTGAACCATTCCATCCCGGGTGCCTTGGGCATCTTCTTGCAAACGCCCGCCGGCAACGTGCTGCACACGGGTGACTTCAAGTTGGACCAGTCGCCCATAGACGGCGTGCTTACCGATTTCGGCGCGTTGGCCAGGTTCGGATCCATTGGCGTAGACCTTATGATGAGCGACTCCACCAATTCCGTGAAGACGTCGTTCACTCCTTCCGAAGCCGAAGTGGGCAAGACGCTGCGCGGCATCATCGAAAACGCGAAGGGGCGCGTGATCATCGCGTCGTTCGCCAGCCACATCCACCGCATGCAGCAGATCTGCGACGCTGCGGTGGCGTGCCACCGGAAAGTGGTGGTCACCGGGCGTTCCATGGTGCAAAACACCGACATCGCGCGGCGCTTGGGCTACCTTACCATTTCGGATGAGAACCTGATTGACGCCTACTACCTGAAGGGCGTGCCGCCCGAGCAGCTGGTCATCATGTGCACCGGCAGCCAAGGTGAGCCGCTTTCGGCCCTTTCGCGCATAGCCAGCGGCGAACACAAGACCATCGACATCGACGAAGGCGATACCGTCATTATCAGCGCCACGCCGGTGCCAGGCAACGAAAAGGCCGTCACGCGCATTGTGAACATGCTTTCCAAGATTGGCGCGGACGTGTGGGACAAAAACCGCGCCATGGTGCACGTTTCGGGCCACGCCGGCGCTGAAGAGCTGAAGCTGGTGCTGTCCATAGTGCAGCCCACGTACTTCATGCCCGTGCACGGCGAAGCCACGCACCTGCGCGCGCATGCCAAGTTGGCCAACGCCACCGGCATAGCCGAAGATCACGTGTTCATTCTGGAAAACGGCGAATCGCTTGAGATTTCCGCTTCCGGCGTGAAGCAGGGCGAACCGGTGCAAAGCGGCATCGTGTACGTAGACGGGCTTTCGGTGGGAGATACATCCCAGGAAGTGCTTGACGAGCGCAATGCGTTGGTGGCCCAAGGCGTGGCGGTGGTTTCGGCTGCCGTGGACGCGGCCGGCAAGCGCGTGGTGGGCCCGGTGAGCATAGACATGCGCGGCATCACCGGCGGCGACGACCCGTATCTGAACCGCGACCTGGAAAAGACCGTGACCGGGGCGTTAAAGCGTGCCATGGACAGCGGAAGGTCCGGCAAAGACCTTTCCAAGTCTGCAAAGGACGCCCTGCTTTCGCTTCTGTGGGAGCGCACGAAGCAAAAACCCATGACCGTTGTCCATATTCTTGATGTATAACGTGCGGTTTTTGTTTACCTGCGCGAACTGGGGTATAATTGCGGGGCGGCCAATTTGGCTGCCCCGCAGCTCTTTAAACGAACTTTACCTGCACCATAAGGAGACAGAAGCGTGGCTAACAAAGCCTCATCGAACAATGCAGCGCGCTCCCGCGGCAAAGCTGCCGCCTCGCCGCGCCAGAAAAGCCAACAAAAAGGAAGAAACCCTAAGCCGCAGGCTTCCTCTGCCACCTCTGAGGGCCTGCTGCGCTCTAACGCGAAACGCGATATAGCCTCCATTGTCATGGTATGCATCGGCGTGGTGCTGATGGTCATGGTGGTCATTCCGTCCGATGCGTTGGTCACCAGCGCTGTGTGCACGGGAATGAAGATGGCCGTGGGCGTAGCTGCCTATATTTTCCCGCTGGTGTTGATTGTTTCGGGCGTATGCTTGCTGTTCAAGATCGAACAGGAGCAGATGCCCCTGCGCGTTGCTTTGGGCCTGCTGCTTGTGTTTATCGCCGTCACAGGGCTTATTTCGCTGTTTTCGCCCGGCGCGGCTGAAGACCCTGCAAGTGTGTTGTCTCAGGCTTCTGTTACCGAGTTCGGCGGGTATGTGGGTGCTGGCATTGCGTTTGCGGGCCTTAGCCTGTTCGGGCAGATTGTCAGCTGCATCCTTCTGGTGGCTTTGGCCGCCATCGGCGTGGTTATCATCGGCTTCAGCATTTCCGGCTTCTTGGAGAAGGTGCGCCAGAAGCGCGAAGCGTATTTGGCGGGGGAGCAGATGAGCAAGTTCTCGAGCCGACGCAAAGGCGCTTCGGGCAACGTGGACCCCGACCCTAACCTGAACAATCCTGCAGATGCTGCGCCTTACCGCGCAGTTGGCACCATGTCGCTGTCTGGCGGCCACGAAGCACAAACGCGTCGCCTGGCGCAGCCCGCCAACCAGGTGCAGGCTTCGCCGCGTAACGCCACAGGCCGCCTGAGCGCTGCAGAAACCATGGCGCTGGCTGGCAGCGAACAACAGCTAACCCGCAAACTGGGCCGCCCCAAAGCCGAAGAGCCCGCCGCCGAACCCGAACCAAAGAAGGCCGCCGCGAAGAAAAAAGTGCCTGTGACGCCCGTTTCCGCCCCGCGTCCCGACGAAGACTTCGAGCTGCCTTCTTCCGCCCTGTTAAACCGCAGCGGCAAAACCGGCAAGCGTGTGAGCCAGACCGAATTCGAGAACATGGGCGCCGCCCTGCAGGAAACCCTGGAAGATTTCGGCGTGATGGCCCAGGTGGTGGGATACGTGGCTGGCCCTACGGTTACCCTGTTCAAGGTGAGCCTGCCCGCCGGCGTGCGCGTCAGCCGCGTGACGGCCTTAAACGACGATATAGCCTTGGCGCTGGCAGCCCCCGGCGTTCGCATCTTCGCGCCCATCCCGGGCACCAATTATGTGGGCATAGAAGTGCCCAACCGCAGCCGACAAAACGTGCTGTTGGGCGACGTGTTGGATTCCGCGCCGGCAGGGCCTTTGCAGATTGCCATCGGCAAGGACGTGGAAGGCAACTGCATAGTGTCTGACCTAGCGAAAATGCCGCACCTGCTCATCGGAGGCACCACCGGTTCGGGTAAATCGGTCAGCATCAACGCCATGATCATGTCCATCCTGATGCGCGCCACGCCTTCCGAGGTTCGTTTCATCATGATAGATCCCAAGCGCGTGGAATTCACGCCGTACAACGGCATCCCGCACCTGTATGTGCCTGTGGTCACCGAACCCAAGGAAGCGTCTAGCGCGCTGGCGTGGGGCGTGGCGGAAATGGAGCGGCGCCTGAAGGTGTTTTCCAAGGTGGGTGCTCGCAACATTGGCCAATACAACGCCAAGGTGCAAAGCGGCGAACTGGAGGAACAGGAAGGCGAAACGCCGCTGGAACTGCCCTACATCGTCATCATCATCGACGAGCTGGCTGACCTGATGATGAATGTGGGCAAGGAAGTGGAGTTCTCCATCAGCCGCATTGCCCAGCTGGCGCGCGCTGCCGGCATTCACCTGATCGTGGCCACGCAGCGTCCTTCCGCAAATGTGGTAACGGGTCTTATCAAGGCCAACATCACCAACCGCATAGCGTTCAACGTTGCCAGCAGCATCGATTCGCGCGTGGTGTTAGACACCCCCGGTGCTGAAAACCTTATAGGCTTAGGTGACTTGCTGCTAAG
The DNA here is from genome assembly GCA_030523425.1 of Coriobacteriia bacterium. GTDB lineage: Bacteria > Actinomycetota > Coriobacteriia > Coriobacteriales > Eggerthellaceae > JAUNIP01. The sequence continues at coordinate 37,360 of JAUNIP010000006.1, read as the reverse complement.
CAAGCCCGAGCTTTCCAAGCCTCAGCGCATCCAGGGCTGCTATGTGTCCGAAGAAGAAATATTCGCCGTGGTCAGCCGCTGGAAGGAACAAGGTGAGCCGGAATACCATTCGGAGATTCTGAAAACGAACACCATCACCTTAGGCGACAGCTCGCCAGACGGATCGGGCGGCGGCTCTACTTCCGACGATCCGCTGGTTTGGGAGGCAGCTGACATTGTGGTCAGTAGCGGCTTGGGGTCTACCAGCAATATACAGCGCCGCCTGAAGGTTGGCTATGCCCGCGCTGGGCGTATAATGGACATGCTTGAGGAAAAAGGCGTGGTGGGTCCCGCAAACGGCAGCAAGCCGCGGGATGTGCTGATTGACGCGTTGGAACTTGAGTCATTGAAGGCATTCGAAACGCAGGATTAGGCGTTTCACGACAAAGGAGCACCAAGCCATGGCTGGTCTGGGCACATTTGGAACCATACTGCGCGAAACCCGCGAGCAGAAAGGCGTGGGGCTTGACGAAGCAGCCCGTCGCCTGCGCATTCGTCCGGACATTCTGCGCGCCATCGAAGACAGCGACTTCGCCCATATGCCGCCAAAGGGGTATGCCCGCAACATGGTGAACGCCTATGCGCGCTACCTGGGGCTGAATCCCACCGAAATCACTACGCGGTACCTGGACGACTTGCACCAGTATCAGAACTCTCAGGTGCGCACCGACTTCAATACCGGGTTTGACATGCCCGCCCAAGGCCGCAGGCGTCCGCGCAGCACTGAAGTGCAGGATGGCCCTCAACGCGGCCGCACCGGATATGCGGCTGCGCGGCCCTACGAATCCAGCGAGCGCACAGGAAGGCGCAATCCGCCGTATTCCGAGCAGACCGGGCGCGCGCTGTATTCCGACCGCGCGGCGCGCCAGTATGCCGGCGATGCTTACAGCTATCGAAGCGGCGTAGGCGTTGAGACTTCGCGCGGTTCCCGGCGCACTCAGCGGGCTGGCGGTGCAGCAGGTTCTTCCTTTGGCCAGCAGCAGTCTTACGACAACCTGTTCACCGAAAGCAAGCCGCGGTCGTTTTTGAGGTATCTGCCGTTCGTTATTGCAGTGGTGGTCGTCATCGCGCTTCTGGTGTTCATCATCACGTCGGTGGTCAGCTGCACCAGCAAGAAGGACGACACCAACGTTTCGAACATCCCCATCACGGGCATTTCCGATACCACCGTAAACGACAACACCAACACGGTGAACACCACTCCGGTGGTGGAAACCGCGCCTACGTGCGTGACGTTCCAGTATTCGGTGGCCAATGGTGCCGCAGCCTACATAGAAGTGTACGAAGACGGCAGCGAAACGCCTTCCACGGCCGAAGAGGTGTACGGCCCGCAAACCAAGACTTACCAGGTCACAGGCACTTTGAAGTTTGTGACCACGTCCCCCGACAGCGTGACCCTCACTTCGGATGGCAACAAGGTCACGCCTGCGGACAACGCCGACGGCATATACGTGTACAACGTGGATTTCCCAGCGGCGCTTGAGGCGTGGACCGCCGAGCACAAGACCAACACCAACAAGACCACCAATGCCGCGGCCGCTAATGCCGCCGCCACCACTACAACCAGCAACGCCGCCGCCTCCAATTAAGGCTCAGCACGAACAGAAGGGACGTCCCATGGCTAAAGAATGCAGCTTCGATGTAGTTTCCAGCGTTGACATGCAAGAGGTGGACAACGCCTTCCAGCAGGCGAAACGCGAGATTACCACGCGGTATGACCTGAAGGACTCAAAGGCGGAGATTTCCTTGGACAAGCAAGGAAAGACCATCACCGTTGCCGCGCCTGCGGAATTTGTTGCCAAGCAGGTGATAGATGTCATCAACACCAAGCTTATCAAGCGCGGCATTGAACTGGGCGCGGTGAAGTGGGGTGACCCGCAGCCGGCCGCCGGCCAAAGCGTGCGCCAGACGGCAGCCATCGTGGACGGCATAGACAAAGACACCGCTTCTAAGATCAGCAAGGACATCCGCAACCTGAAGCTGAAGTGCAAGCCCACCATCGAAGGCGACAAGCTGCGCATTTCCAGCGCGTCCCGCGACACGCTGCAGGAAGTGATTGCCTACCTGAAGGACCAGGATTACGGCCAGCCGCTGCAGTACGTGAATTACCGCTAGGCGCTTGGGTTGCACGCATGGGACGCAAGGCGGTTTCGTTCATAACGCTGGGGTGCGCAAAAAACGAAGTGGACACCCAGCACATGCGCAACCGCGTGTTGCAAGCGGGCTATGCGGTGGTGGATGACCCCACGGCCGCGCATGCCATCGTCATCAACACCTGCAGTTTCATCCAGGATGCCACCGAGGAAAGCCTGGCTGCCGTGTTTGAGGCGGCGGGGTATCCTAATGTGGCCAAAGGGGACGCCAAGATTGTGGTGACCGGCTGCATGCCCGCGCGCTATGGCGAAGAGCTTGCCGAAGAGCTGGTGGAAGCAGCGTGTTTTGTGCCCTGCAGCAAAGAAGACGACATTGCGGCGGTGCTGGGGGAGTGCATTGGCGCCGCGGATGCTGGCCCTGTGGCCGCGGATGCTTTCGACTACTCGTATGTGCCCACGGCTGGGCCGTTTTCCGCCTACGTGAAGATTTCCGACGGGTGTAACCGGTTTTGCTCCTATTGCACCATTCCGTTCATCCGCGGGCGTTACCGCAGCTTTCCGTTTGAGGACATTGATGCCGAAGTGCGCGCGGCGGTTGATGCCGGCGTGCGAGAGATTATTCTGATTGCGCAGGACACGGGCAACTGGGGCACCGACTTCGCTTTGCCTAGCAGCCTTGCGTGGCTGATGGACGCGCTGGCTTCGGCGTATCCGGAAACGTGGTTCCGCGTGATGTATGTGCAGCCTGAAGGGATTACCGATGAGCTGCTGCAGGTGATGGCGGCACACGTTAACATCTGCCATTACTTGGATATTCCGCTGCAGCACGTGAACCCCGGCATCCTGCGCGCCATGAACCGGCGGGGGAGCAGGGCTGAATTCGACGCGCTAGCAGCCCGCATTCGTGCCGCTGTGCCGGACATCACGCTGCGCACCACGCTGATTGCGGGTTTCCCCGGTGAAACCGATGAGCAGTTCCAGCAGCTGTGCGATTTCGTTGAGGAATGCGATTTCGACTACGTGGGCGTGTTCGCGTATTCCCGCGAAGAGGGTACCAAGGCCTACGATTTGCCTGGGCAGTTGGATGAGGCGGAAAAGCGCGACCGTGCGCAGACCGTTCGCGACCTTGCCGACGCCGTGTGTACGGCCCGCTGTGCTGAACGCATTGGCACCACCGCGCAGGTGCTGGTAGAAGGCTTCGAAGAGGATGGGCAGCTGTACGGACGTGCGCAGTTCCAGGCACCTGAGGTTGACGGTAGCTTCTATGTGGATGCCGGGCAGCCGGGCGAAGTGATTACAGCTGCGGTGGTTGACAGTTTGTTCTACGAGCTTGAAGGGGAGCGACGTGGCTGACACCGAAACGAAAAACACCATTTGGACGCCGGCGAACGTGGTCACGCTCATTCGCATCTGCGGTGTGCCGCTGTTTGTGGCGGCGCTGCTAAGCCCGTGGCCGCAATGGCTGCCGTTCGAAGTGGAAAACCCGTTGCTGCAGCCCTTGGTTGCCACCATCATTTTCGCCATTTTGGCCTGCACCGACAGCGTGGATGGCTACTTGGCGCGCAGCCGCAACGAAGTGACCACCTTTGGAAAGTTCGTTGACCCGTTAGCGGACAAAATCTTGGTGTCCGCCGCGCTTTTGGCCTTGGTTGAACTGCAGGTCATTCCTTCTTGGATTGCGCTTCTGATAATTGCGCGCGAATTCATTATTTCGGGCCTGCGTATGATTGCCGCCGGCCAAGGCGTGGTCATCGCCGCCAGCTGGTATGGCAAGGCGAAAACGGTTACGCAGATTATTGCCATCTTGCTGTTCCTGATGAAGGATTTTTACGCGGCTAACAACGCCGCTTCGCTTTCCAACCCGTTGTGGTTGCTTGCCTGGGCAGTCATGTTGATTGCAGTTGCGCTGACCATCATTTCTATGTTGGATTACCTGTACAAGTGCCGCTTCGTGCTGGGCTTCGGGAAAGGCGAAGAGCCCGCGAAGGAGCCGACGTTGGCGCAGCAGGTGGTTGAGCGCTATGGCGCTGCGGGCCTTACGGTGGGCACCGCTGAAAGTCTGACGGGCGGCCTGATCGCTTCCGCGCTCACCGACGTGCCTGGCAGCTCCGCCGTGGTGAAAGGCGGCGTGGTGTCGTACGTGAATTCGGTGAAATCTAGCGTGCTGGGTGTGCGGGAAGATACGCTTGCTACGCAAGGAGCCGTGAGCGCTGAAACCGCCTGCCAGATGGCGCAGGGCGCACGTCAGGCGCTGGGCGTGGACGTGGCCGTTGCGGTTACCGGTATTGCTGGCCCCACCGGCGCCGAACCCAATAAACCTGTGGGCACCGTGTTCGTGGGCGTAGCCACCCGCGAAGGTGCAGCTGCCCAATGCCACCACTTCGAAGGCGACCGTTTAAGCGTTCGCAACCAAACCGTGGAAGCCGCCCTTACGGCTGTCCTACAGGCAGCGGAAGGAGAGGTTGGAATAATCGCTAGTGGTGGTCACAAGGCAGGTGTCCGTCACCTTTAACGTTTTGCTGCCAGCCGCACTGTCCCGGATCTGTGTGTGCAGCCTGCTTTTCGGCATCGTCGCTTTTTTCTGCAGCGGATGCTTTTACGTCAATCTGGGACAGGCTTTCCGTTTATTGCACGAGCGTAGCATATATTGAACTGTTTTGACTTTAAGGCGCATCCGCCTTTCTTTTTGAGGAAAATTCGTTTGACTATTTCTTACTTTCCAGTTGAAAAGACATCAGATTCTGGCGTTTTTTGGCCGAACATGTTACGGCAAAAGTGGGATGCCTGTGTTATCCCGGTGCAATTTCGCTGCGTTATGGTACATGCAAGCGAAATTGAAAATTTTGCTTGACTCTGAAACAGATGTTCGTATAATAAAGGAGGCCCGTATGACCGAAGAAGTAAACGCAGCATCAGAAGGGAACGAACTTCACATGAACGAAGAAAAGCTTAAGACGCTCAAGCTGACCACCGATCAGATTGAAAACAAGTTCGGCCAAGGCTCTATTATGCGCCTGGGCGAAGACGGCGCGAATTTGTGCATCGATGCTATTCCTACGGGTTCGCTGGCGTTAGATGCCGCATTAGGCATCGGCGGCGTGCCGCGCGGGCGCATTGTTGAGATCTACGGCCCCGAATCGTCGGGCAAAACCACACTGGCGTTGCAAATTGTGGCAGAGGCCCAGGCCATCGGTGGCATTGCTGCCTTCATTGATGCCGAGCACGCCTTAGACCCGGTATATGCCGCCCGTTTGGGAGTAGATATTGACGAGCTGCTGATTTCCCAGCCGGACACCGGCGAGCAAGGCCTTGAAATCTGCGACATGCTGGTGCGTTCCGGCGCCATTGACGTGGTGGTGGTGGACTCGGTTGCCGCTTTGGTTCCTCGTGCGGAAATCGAAGGAGAAATTGGCGACACCACGGTGGGCTTGCAGGCCCGTTTGATGTCCCAAGCCCTGCGCAAGCTGGCTGGCTCGCTTTCCAAATCCAACACCACCTGCATCTTCATCAACCAGCTGCGCGAAAAGATCGGCGTTATGTTCGGCAACCCGGAAACCACCACCGGTGGCCGCGCGCTGAAGTTCTTCTCAAGTGTGCGTATTGATATTCGCCGTATAGATTCCATCAAGAAGGACGGCGAAAACGTGGGCAACCGCGTGCGTGCCAAAGTGGTGAAAAACAAGGTTTCCCCGCCGTTCAAGCAGGCTGAATTCGACCTGATGTACGGCGAAGGTATTTCCAAGGAAGGCTGCGTGCTTGACATGGCCGTGGCATGCGGCGTGGCTCGCAAGAGCGGCGCTTGGTACACCTACGAAGAAGAGCGCTTGGGCCAAGGTAGGGAAGCCGCGAAGCAGACGCTGCGCGACAATCCGGATCTGCGTGACGAACTGGAAGAGAAGGTACGCGAAATCTGCGGCATACCGGTCATTTCCCGCACGCAGGAAGAAGCTGACGCCGTGTATGCCGTGGCTAAGCCGGGCAAGAAGAAGTAGCGTCCTATGGCTTCCAAGGCCCAGTTGTTAGCCACGCTGCAAAGCCAGATAGACGCGGTGCAGGCGGGCGGCGCTGGAAGCGATAGTCTGAGCGAATCGTTGGTGGAGCCTGTTTCTGGCTGCCGTTCGGATCTGACCGCTGAAACATCCGATGAGCAGGGGAGGGGCACTCGAAAAGGAAAGAACGCGGCGAAAGCGCCGGTTGATGCCTTCACGCGCATTGTCAGGCTGTGCTCGTCTTGTTACCGCTCGAAAGCATCGCTTTCTGCGCGCCTGTTGCGCGAAGGCTATGAGCAACACGAAATCGACACCGCGCTCACGCGAGCCCAGGATTGCCTGCTGGTGGACGACCTGCGCTTTGCTGACGTGCTCATCCGCAGCCGGATCCGCAAAGGCAAAGGCGCGCCCGGCATAGAAGCGGAACTGCTGCGCGAAGGCGTAGATCCCGTTTCGGTGCCGGGCTGGCCCGAAGACTATTTGGACATCGGCTTTAATGCCGAACTGGACCGCGCGGTGGCTGTTCTACAGGCCAAGCCGCCGCATGCGAAAAACGTGCGCGCCGCAGGGTACCGAAAGTTGGTGCAGAGTGGCTATAGCACCAGCGTTTCCAGTGCCGCTTCCAGGTTGTTTGAGGAATCACAGCGTTAGGGTGGGCGTTGTTTTGCCGTCCACCCTGCTTTTTCTTGACTGTTTGTAGTTTTTTGGCAGCTTTTTCTTCATTCGACACGCTATAAGCCTTATCATTGACCAAGCACGAGTGTTCGTACCCTTTGGGTATTGCTTATATAACAGCCGAATATAGGTTTTGCCGGGTTTCGTATGCTCATGCTAGGCGTATGCCTAGCTTTTTGTTTATGTGAGGATGAATTGACCGACACCACAAAGGAGTGACGCAATGGACATAGTACTTGTCGTTCTCGTCGCCGTCATCGCTGTGGTTCTAGGTGCTGTCATTGGCTATTTCGTTTCCGGAAAAGCAGCGAAAGGCACCATGAAGAAGGCGAAAGACGATGCGGACAAGATTGTGCAAACCGCCCAGCAGGAAGCGGAAAGCACCTTGAAAGGCGCTCATAAGGAAGCAGAGAATACCATCAAAGGCGCTCAGCTTGAAGCCGAATCCGAACGGCTGAAAATGCGCAAGGAAGCGGAAGCCGAAAGTAAGGATCGCATGAAGGAAGTGCGCGCTGCGGAAAATCGCATCACCCAGCGCGAACAGACCCTAGACCGCCGCGTGGAATCCCTAGATGCCCGCGAACATAAGATTTCTTCCTTGCAAGGTCAGCTTGACCAGCGCGAACGCAATCTGGAAGCCGCGAAAGGCGAAATAGAGCAACGCTTGCAAAACATTGCCGGCATGACCAGCGAAGAAGCTAAGGAAGAGTTGCTGGAAACCCTGCGCGATGAAGTGACGCGCGAATCCGCCACCATCATTCGCGACGCGGAAGCCCGCACGAAGGCCCAGGCCGACAAGACGGCCCGCATGATTCTAAGCCTGGCCATCCAACGCGTGGCGGCTGATCATTCCGCTGAAACCACCGTTTCGGCCGTGAGCATTCCCAGTGACGACCTGAAGGGCCGTATCATTGGCCGCGAAGGCCGCAACATCCGCTCGTTCGAGCAGATTACGGGCACGAACCTGATCATCGACGACACGCCGGAATGCGTGACCATTTCCTGCTTCGACCCCGTGCGCCGCGAAATCGGCCGCGTGACCATGGAAAACTTGATTGCGGACGGCCGTATTCACCCCGCACGCATCGAAGAGATGTATGAAAAGGCGAAGGCGTTCGTGGACCAGCGCGTGCGCGAAGCGGGCGAACAGGCCACCTTCGACACCGGCATCCATGACCTGGACCCGGAATTGGTGAAGACCTTAGGCCGCTTGCGCTATCGCACTTCCTATGGCCAAAACGTGCTTAACCATTCGCTTGAGGTTGCTTATCTTACCGGTGTTATGGCTTCAGAACTGGGCTTAGACCCCGTGCCCGCAAAGCGCGCCGGCCTGCTGCATGACTTGGGCAAGGCCGTCGACCACGAAATTGACGGCAGCCATGCGGTCATCGGTGCTGACTTGGCCAAGCGCTTCGGCGAACGCCCGGAAATTGTGCATGCTATAGAAGCCCATCACAACGACGTGGAGCCCAACAGCGTGCTTGACGTGCTGGTTCAGGCTGCCGATGCCATTTCCGCTGCGCGCCCCGGCGCCCGCAAGGAAACGCTGGATGCCTACATCAAGCGCCTGGAGAAGCTGGAAGAGATTGCCAACACCCACAAGGGCGTCGAGCGCACTTACGCCATCCAGGCCGGTCGCGAAGTGCGCGTGATGGTGGAGCCCGAAGTGGTCGACGAAGCCGCTACCACCGTGCTGGCTCACGACATCGCTCACCAGATTGAGACCGAGATGCAGTATCCCGGCCAGGTGAAGGTGGTTGTCATCCGCGAAAGCCGCGCCATCGACTACGCTAAGTAAGGCTCCATGAGCGCCGAAGACTTAGCCACCTTCGTTGAAACCGTTTGCAGCGAAAGCCATCTCCGGGTCCAAGAGGACCTTGGGGATGGCTTCGTTCGTTTGCGCAGCGAAGAGGCGCAGCGGCGCCAGGCTGCACACGATATTCGCAGCTCGGAAGACGCCGTCATAGAGATTCTGCGCAACGCGCGCGATGCAGAAGCGCGCAACATCTTCCTTGCCACATGCAAGGAAGGCGAAAAGCGTCTGATGGTGATGGTGGATGACGGCGTGGGCATACCCCCCAAACTGCACAGCCTTATCTTCGAGCCGCGTGTCACGTCTAAGCTAGATACCGTGCACATGGACAAATGGGGCGTGCACGGCCGCGGCATGGCGCTGTATTCCATCAAGGAAAATTCCCTAGAGGCGCGCGTGGTGGCGTCCGAGCCGGGCAGGGGGTCGTCAATCTTGGTGCGCACGGACACTTCAGCGCTGGCAGAGCGTACCGATCAGTCCACCTTTCCGCAGTTGGCCTTCGGCGAAACCGGCAAGGTTTCCATCCGAGGGCCGCGAAACATCGTACGCACGGCTTGTGAGTTCGCCCTGGAACACCGCAAGACGCTGAATGTGTTTCTGGGCTCGCCGGTTGAGATTGCCGCCACGCTGTATCAGTTTGGGCTGGCGTGCCTGCCGGCTTCCCGCTTGGCGTTTTCGGATTCGAAGGACCAGGTGCCGTTCGCGAAAACGCTGGCCTACGCTGCGGACCCGACGGAATTTGTGGCTGCCGCAGATGCTTTGGGCCTGCAGCTTTCCGACCGCTCGGCTTATCGCATTATGCAGGGACAACTGAAACCCTTGGATTCGCTGTTGGACTGCCTGGAACGGCAGGGGGTGGCGGGCAATGCGCCTGAGGCCCGTAAGCCTTCCCCGAAGCCGGCCCGGGCCGCCGGGCCCGCCAAAGTGGCGCTTTCGCCCGAACTTGCTGACCAATTTGCCGCCGACGTGCAGAAAGCCTTCTCCGCCATAGCCGAAGCATACTACCTGGACCCGCAAGTTTCGGTAGAGGTGAAGGTTGAACGCGGCAGCTTAAAGGCCATCATCCCGCTTGTTCAGGATGAATAGCTAAGAATTTTGTCCTCATTTTCTATTCGCAATTGCCTATAGCATTGGTACAAGGTACAATCAAGGTTGCAAAATTCAGTACAAACGCAGTTCAAACACACACTAAAGGAACAACATGCTTACACCCACGGAACCTAATCTCAGCGGCAGTTGCCTCAAAGTCTCATCGAAATCTTCTCCCGCTTCTGTTGCCGGGGCTATTGCCGGCATGATAAAGGACGGCGTTGTGGTTGAAATCCAGGCGGTAGGGGCCGGCGCGGTGAACCAAGCGGTAAAGGCCATCGCCATTTCCCGCGGCTTCCTTTCTCCAGTAGGCATCGAAGTGGTCTGCGTACCTTCGTTTGCTGACATTGTGATTGACGGCGAATACCGCACTGCCATTCGCTTTGCGGTGGAGCCTCGGTATTTGCATGGCGTGGCGTCTTCTGCTGACGCGTCTGCTTCTTTGGCGTAAGGTTTTGCGCATATGACGTTTGGCTTGCAGGACCTGGCATTTTATGTCATAACCTATGGCTGTCAGATGAACAAGCACGATTCTGAGCGTGTTGCGGGCATGCTTGAGGCCCAAGGCGCGTATGCGGTTGATTCCCTGGAAGCCTGCGATATGGTCATTTTCATGACCTGCTGCGTACGCGAAGCCGCTGATGTGCGCCTGTACGGGCAGGTTTCTTCCCTGAAAAACGTTGCGTTGCGTAAAGGTTCGCCTCTTAGCAAGCGCCTGGTGGCGGTGGGGGGCTGCATAGGGCAGCGCGACGGCGAAGAACTGGTGCGGGCCTTGCCGCACGTGGATGTGGTGTTCGGCACCCATAACCTGGCGAGTTTACCCTTGCTGTTGCATGAAGCGGCTCAGCGGGGCGGCCACCGCGTGGAAGTGCTTGACGAATCGTCTGCGTTTCCCACTGACTTGCCCACGCATCGCGAACAGCCCTGGGCGGCGTGGCTGCCCATCACCATAGGCTGTAACAACTTCTGCACCTACTGCATAGTGCCGTATGTGCGCGGGCGGGAAAAGTCACGCCTGCTGGAAGATATTGCTGCTGATGCGCAGCGTTATGTGGACGCCGGAGTGCGCGAAATAACCCTTCTGGGGCAGAATGTGAATTCCTACGGGCGCGATTTGTATGGCGAACCGCGCTTTGCGGACGTTTTGAAGGCGGTGGACGCTTCGGGCATTGAGCGGCTGCGCTTTGCCACCAGCCATCCCAAAGACTTATCTGACCAGGTGATCAGCCAATTCGCCACACTGCGTTCGCTGCAGCCGGCGCTGCATCTGCCGGTGCAGTCGGGCAGTGACCGGGTGTTAGAGGCCATGAACCGCCGCTATACGCGCCACCATTACCTGCGCTTGATAGACAAGTTGCGCACGGCGGTGCCTGACATTGCGCTTTCAACTGACGTGATTGTGGGCTTCCCGGGCGAAACCCAGCAGGATTTCGAAGACACGTATTCCCTTATTGACCAGGTGGGATACAACCAAGTGTTCACGTTTATCTATTCCAAGCGCGAAGGCACGCCTGCGGCGAAGATGGAAGATAACACGCCTAAGGAAGTCGTTCAGCAGCGTTTTGACCGCTTAGTTGATTTGGTACAGGACCACGCCTTCGCTGCGAACCAGCCCCACCTGGGGCGCACGGTGGAAGTGCTTATTGAGGGCCCGTCCAAACGCGATGAAGGCCTGATAAGCGGCAAAAGCCCAAAAAATCAGACCGTTCATGCCCCGGTGCCTGCGGGTTTGAGCGCGTATGATTTGGCCGGCAAGTTCGCCACCGTGAAGGTGGATACGGCCCGCACGTGGTACTTGTCGGGCACGCTGGACCCCGAAAGCATTCGTTAGATGGCAGCTGCGGAATACATTTCGCCTGATAATCCAGTTATTTGTGTGGTGGGCCCTACCGCCAGCGGCAAGTCTGACTTAGCGCAGCAGGTGGCGTTGGCCTTGGGCGGCGAAGTGGTCAGCGCCGATTCCATGCAGATTTATTGCGGAATGGATATTGGCACCGGCAAGGTGCCGCCCGAACAGCGATTGGTGCCGCATTTTGGCCTTGACCTGGTGCAACCCGGGCAGGCGTATTCGGCTTCGTTATTTCAGGAGTACGCGCGGGTGTGCTTTGCGGACATTGCGGCGCGCGGGAAGCGCGCGGTGCTGTGCGGCGGTACGGGCTTTTATGTGCGCGCGGCCATAGATGACTATCAGTTTCCTGCTGGGGAGCAGGTTGACAACCCTGTTCGCGAAACGTACCAGGCGCTGGCGCACCAGCACGGCGCCGAATACGTGTGGGAGTGCCTGCGCGAAGCGGATCCTGAAAGCGCGGCGGTTATCCATCCGAATAACACGAAGCGCGTGATCAGGGCTTTGGAGCTGCTGGAAGTTGGAAAGCATTATGCGGACCAGCTGGAAGCCTTGGACACGCTGCAGCAGAAGGTGCCGGCGGTGTTTCTGGGGCTTGCGGTTCCGCGCGATCAACTGTACGCGCGCATCAATTCCCGGGTGGATGCCATGATGGCAGCCGGCCTGGAAGAAGAGGTAACGTGTTTGTTACAGGCGGGCTTTCGCGAAGGCATAACGGCCCCGCAGGCCATAGGATACAAAGAGATTGTTTCGGCGCTTGAGGGTGAATGCGGCTTAGACGAAGCGGTAGACGCCATCAAGCAGGCCACGCGCCGCTATGCGAAGCGCCAGATTTCGTGGTTTAAGAAGGATGCGCGCATTGTGTGGCTGGACGCTGCCGATGACAAACTTGATACGCTTGCTGACCAAGCGTTAGACGTGTTGGCGCAGCAAGGCATTACGCGATAAGAAAAACAACGGGAGGAACTATGGAACTGAACTTCGCAAAGCTGCACGGACTGGGGAATGACTTCGTGTTTGTGGAAGACCTTAATGGCGCCATCGAATTGACGGATACCCAGGTGGCGGCCCTGTGCGACCGGCATTTCGGCATTGGCGGGGACGGCGTTATTTTGGTGCGCTCTTCGCCGCGTCCGGAATGTGCGGCATACATGCACTACATCAATTCGGACGGTTCTTTGGCTCAGATGTGCGGCAACGGCGTGCGCTGCTTCGCGAAATTCTTGGTGGACCGTGGGATTGTAAACCCGGCTGATGGCCGCTTTGTGGCTGATACTTTGGCCGGTCCGAAGCCTATAACGTTCACGGTGGACGAACAGCAGAAGCTGGTGGAGGCCACCGTGGACATGGGGGAGCCCATCTTGGAGCCTGCCGAGGTGCCCGTGGCTTTGGCAGCGAACGCCGAAACGCCTGATGGGACGCCCTTTGTGAAGGAAGCCGCGCTGTCTTCGCCGTGGGGAGAATTCCGCTTCACCTGTGTTTCCATGGGCAACCCGCATGCCATCACGTTCATAGACGACTTCGACGCGCTGCCCGATGCGGTGTTCAAGGATCCGTCGGACAAGTGCCTGGATACGTTTGATATCGACCTGGTAGGGGCTTATTTCGAGCCGCATGAGGCCTTCCCCGAAAAGGCGAACATCGAATTCGCTCACGTGGGCCCCACAGGCATTGCCATGCGCGTGTTCGAGCGCGGCTGCGGTGAAACGCTGGCTTGCGGCACCGGCACGTGCGCGACGAATGTGGCCGCTGTGCTGACCGGGCGCGCGGGACGCGAAAACGACATTGCGCTGCGCGGAGGCGTGCTGCATATCAACTGGCAAGCCGATGGCCATATTATGATGACAGGTGCTGCTGTTCAGAGCTTCGCAGGCACAGTGAACGTTTAGAATATTCCAGTAAGCATACGGAAAGGACAGTGCTTGTCTGAGTTCGAAGGCGTAATAACGCGGGGCGCGGCTACCACCGCCGAAGAGGAATACCGTGAACGGGCCCTTTTGGTGGGGGTTGAACGCCCTGGTCAGAAGTGGGGTTTGCAGTCTTCGTTAGATGAGCTTGAACGCTTGGTTGACACGGCCGGGGCATATGTTGTCGCACGCACGTCCCAGCGTTTGGAATCCCCCAATCCACGCACGTTCATAGGTTCCGGCAAGGCCGAAGAAGTTGCCGATTTGTGCCGGTCTTACGCCGCTGACCTGGTGGTATTTGACGATGAGCTGAGCCCTTCCCAGCAGTCCAACTTAGAAAAGATCGTTCCGCGTGACGTGAAGGTCATAGACCGCACGGCTTTGATTTTGGACATTTTCGCGCTGCATGCCACCAGCAAGGAAGGCACGCTGCAGGTGCGTTTAGCACAAAACCAGTACTTATACCCGCGTTTGCGCGGCATGTGGGCACACCTGGCATCTAACCGCATGGGCGGCGGCGTGGGCTCGCGCTTCGGCGAAGGCGAATCGCAGCTGGAAGTTGACCGCCGCATGGTGCGCAAACGCATCACCTCCATCAAGAAGGAACTTGAGCACCTAAGCCAGGTACGTGCCCTGCAGCGCGAAAGCCGCTATGCTTCCGGCATGTACAAGGTAGCCTTGGCCGGTTACACCAATGCGGGGAAGTCCAGCTTGCTGAACTGCCTGACGGATGCCGGCGTGCTCAGCTACGACAAGCTGTTCGCCACGCTTGATTCCACCACGCGCAAGCTGGCGCTTCCCGAAGGACGCGAAATCACGCTGACCGATACCGTCGGTTTCATCCAAAAGCTCCCCACCACGCTGGTGGAAGCCTTTAAATCTACGCTAGACGAAATCAACGGGGCAGATTTGATCCTGCACGTGATTGACGCTTCCAGCGAAGAATTCGAAGACCAAATTTCCGCGGTTGACGACGTGTTGCAACAGATAAACGCCCAGGCCATTCTGAAGCTGATGGTGTTCAACAAGTGCGACTTGCTAGATGACGAAACCCTGCACGGCCTGCAGAAGCGCTTCCCGGAGGCACTGTTTGTTTCCGCGCACACACGGTGGGGGATAGACGACCTGCTACAGCGCATAGCGCAGGTTGCGTCTTCCAGCGAACAGCGCATGACCGTGGTCATCCCTTATGCCCAAGGCAGCCTTGCCGCGCTGGCGCACGAACGCTGCCGCATAGTCAGCGAAACCTACGAAGAAGACGGCACACACCTGACTCTGTACTGCGCCCCTTCTTTGGCCAGTCAGTTCGCGCCGTACCAGCAGTAGCTACAGGCGGTGGTTTAGCTACAGACGACGGAAAACCGCCACAACCTTGCCGGCTATGGAGCAATCACGCGTGATGATGGGGTCCATGGAAGAGTTTTCCGGTTGCAGGCGGATGTGGTCCTTTTCACGGTAGAACCGTTTCACCGTGGCGCCGTCGTCTATGAGGGCTACCACAATATCGCCGTTGTTCGCGCTGGGCTGTTCCTTCACCACCACATAGTCGCCGTCGTTGATGCCGCATTCCACCATGGAATCGCCGTGCACGTTCAGCATGAAGGACGCCGCGTCTCCCACAATATCCACGGGAAGGGACAGATTGTCTTCAATGTTTTGTTCGGCCAGGATGGGGGTGCCGGCGGCCACATTGCCTACCAGGGGCACCGTGATGGTCTTGCTGAAGCTGGTGCTGCCCAGGGAAGCCTTCAGGTTTGCCGCGGCGGATTGCGCTTGTTCTTCGCCCGGCTGCGGTATAAGGATGATAGAGCGCGATTTCAGCGGGTCACGCTTGATGTAGCCCTTTTCCTCTAGCGAGTTCAGGTGCACATGGACCGTGGAAGGGGAGGAAAGCCCCATGCGGCGGCAGATGTCCCGCACGGTGGGGGCGTAGCCAATCTCTTCGATGCATTGCTTGATGCAGTCTAGGACCGCTTGCTGCCGTTTCGAAAGTTTGTCGCTCATGGCTGCTCCTTTCAAAAAAAATTTCCGAACAAATGTTTTAAATTCTATTGACATGAACTTTTGTTCGCACTATTATAAACACGAACATTGGTTCTACGCAAGAGTCAAGGAGGTAAAAAATGAAAAATTTTGAAACACGCACCGCTATCTGTGGCACCTCCGCCTTGAAGCTGGATCAGCAGGGAAGCGCTGCTCACGCAAAGGGCAACGTTATCGCATTCCCTGGGTCCGCACCTTCCCAGATACCTCATGGCACCGTCTATCAGGAAATCGGTTACGGCGAATTCCTGAAAAGCGAATTCGTTGATGTCGCGCGTTTGCTGCGCACCGGCACGCTGCGCGGCCGCAGCGCCCAGAACCTGCCGAAAAGCGCCTGCCTTGTGTTTGGGGGCGTCGTGGCGCTGGTTGTTCTGCTGGCGGCGGTGCTGTAAACCGGTATAGCCGTTAACATGGCGGCTCTGATGGGGCCATTTTCCTGAAATGTGGCCCAATCAGAACCGCCGGTGTTGGATTGGCCGCCTCTTTCTAGTATCGTTACACTTGTAAGAAAGAAAGAGGTACCCATGCGTTGTCCTACGTGTTCTTATGAGGAATCCAAGGTTGTCGACTCCCGTCCCTCCGATGACGGAAGCGCCATCAGGCGTCGGCGCGAATGCCTGAAATGCGGTGAGCGTTTCACCACCTATGAACGGTTGAGCGAAACGCCCATCGTTGTCATCAAGGCTGATGGTTCAAGCGAACCTTACGACCGCCAGAAACTGTTCAGGGGAATTTTGATGGCCTGTGCCAAGCGGCCCGTGAACAGCGAAAGCATCAACAAGCTCATTGACAACATTGAAAAAGAATTACGCACCAGCACGCGCACTACCATCCGCTCGCAGGATTTAGGTGAACTGACTCTGCAGCGTTTGGCGTGTCTGGACGAAGTTGCCTACATTCGCTTTGCCAGTGTTTACAAGGACTTCAAGAGCATCGACGAATTCACGTCCGAGCTGGAAAGGCTGCACTGATGGCGGCTTTGTCGGTTCCTGTTAAGCGTTTGGATGCCAGTATCGAATTGCCGGCGTATGCCCACGTGGGGGATTCCGGCATGGATGTGCGCAGCACCGTGGACATCAGCCTGAAACCGTTTGAGCGCCTGCTGGTGCCTTGCGGCTTTTCGCTGGCCATCCCTGCGGGATACGGCGGCTTCGTGCTGCCGCGCAGCGGCTTAGCGGCCAAGCGGGGCGTCACCGTGGCGAATGCCCCGGGTCTGATAGATTCCAACTACCGCGGCGAAGTGATGGTTGCCTTGGTGAACCTAGACCCGAAGGAAACCTTTACGGCACGCAGGGGCGAACGCATAGCGCAGCTGGTGTTGCTGCCAACGCCTGAATTTGCGCTGCAAGAGCAAGACAATCTGGAAGAAACCCAGCGCGGATCCGGCGGATTCGGCAGCAGCGGCACCTTGTAGGTGTTTTAGAAAACGAACAGAAGTACTATTTATGGAAACAAACAATCAGCCGAACCAGCAGCCTAACGACAACATGCGTCAGGTGCAATCCGTCACCAACATGTACCGGGCGGGTGCTATATGCGCAGGAATCTCGTTGCTGTTTGGCGGTGTGTTTTTGGCCGCTGCAGGCTTTATCTGTGTGTTTATTGGCATGAGCCGCTCAAAGGCTGCATTTGAGCGCTTGAACGCTTCCAGCTCTGAAACCAAGCGCCTGCTGAAGGCCCTTAATGCGTCTAGAAACATAGCATTGGTCGTTTGCGTGATTGCTATGGCCTTGAACGTGTACGCCTTGGTGGTGTTGTGGCCCGTGATGATGGAAGTCATGAATTCGGGCAGCCTGGATGCGCTGTACCAGATGTTCGGAATTTCCGGCGACCCGACTGCCGCTGGCGGCACTGGGAACATTGGGGATGCTGGGAATACCAGTTCAGTGTGGGGCTAAGGCCTTGTACAGCCGGTTTCCCGGTGCCTACACTGTTACCAAGCCAACCCCAATCATTTTCACGATAATATATGTTATGTAAACCTAACATTCTTAAATAAAAACCGGCACCCCGGGGTTGATTGCATTCTCTTAACAGAGCATTTATGCAGGTCAGAGGGTCGCTCTCTTCCACTCCTTCAATTTCCAGGCCATTTCCCAGGATTCCTCTGTTCGAGTCTTTCAATCCGCATTGATAACTTAGCGAGTTGTGGAGACGGCGCCTGTTTCAGGCAACACCAGGTCAGACCCCCTGTACGAGTTGTGAAAGACTGCAAGAGAGTTTTTTCGCGACGAGCGCGTCGCCTTATTCGACTGTGGCGGAGCCTATAGCTTCACGATCGCGTGCGGCACCAGCCCTGGCGTCAGGTTCACCTCCTTGGGGTCGATGCTCTCGATGCCGTACGCGTCGAGCATGTCCCTCGGGAACAGCGCCCTCGCCATGTCCATCGGGCTGACCCACCCCATGGACCCGCGCATGTAGCTGTTGACGTGGCTCATGCATGCAGCCATGTCCCGGCCCGTGAGCGCGTCGAAGTCTGTCTTGCCCTTGGGCAGGATGCGGCGCAGCTCCTCGTGGTTGCGCTCCGCCCTTCCCTTCTGCTGGGACTGGCTGGGGTCGCAGAAGTACACGGACAGTCGCTTGCGGCCGTTACGGCCGTGCTCCATGCGCTCCACGTCGGCGAACTCGCAGCCCCTGTCGGTGAGCAGGATCCCGAACACCTTCCCGAACCTCGGCCCGTAGACCTCCTGCAGCGTGTCTATGGCCGACACGACGCTGCCCGAGGTCTTGTCGGGCAGCAGGACGTAGAGCTGGAAGCCTATCCGCCGCACGAACAGCGTCAGTATGCACTGCGAGTCCTTGCCGAGCCTGCCCACCACCGTGTCCATCTCCACCGCGTTGGCCTGGTCGGCGGGGTCCAGCGCGCAGAAGTCCGACCAGCGCCTCCCCTCCAGGGCGGCCCTCGGTATCTGGGGCGACCTTCCTGCGTCAGAGGCCCTGGACCTGGGCTTGTAGCGGACGGCCCGCGGCAGGTCCAGCTTCGACAGCGTCCCGGCCTTGGCGCCTCCCAGGTAGTTGTAGAGGCTGCGCATGCCGAACGGCACCTCGCCCGGGTTCGCCTCGATGATGTGGGCGGGGCTCTGGCCCAGCGCCAGCCCCTCGCTTATCACGGCTATGGCCCTCTCGAATGCCTCCGGGTCGCAGTCTATGCCGCGGCGCGAGTCACTCCTGCGCTCGTTGGCCAGGTCGTGGGCGTAGGACGCCTCGTAGAACCGGTACAGGTGGGAGCAGCCGTAGCCCTGGCGCTCCGGGCATGCGTTGCAGCAGTACGGCGCCCTGTCCAGCCTGGGGCACGGCGCGCACTCGAACTCCGGACAAAGCGAGTTGCAAAGCCAGTCGCGGCACTTGCGGCAAGGCGCCGTGCACATCGTCTTGCAAAGCCTCCTGACCTCGCATGTCGCGTACTTCGTGCAGATGTTGCGGTTCTGGATGGTCAGGTGCCCCCTGGGGTCGTCGGTCCAGTTGCGCCTCACCTCCTCGGCCACGACCTGCTGCGTCCGCCCTATCTGGCGCGCGATCCAGGCGAGCCTGTCGCCCCTGTTCAGCCCGTGCTCTATGGCCACCCTGTCGTCGTAGGTGAGCGGCCTTCTCCCCTTCCGGGAACCTTCCATGGGAACTCCTTTCCTATGCGGTTAAAAACTGCACGGGAAAGCGAAGCGCGCCGGTGTGGCGCGCTCGTGGAGTTCATGCAATCTTCGGATTTCGGGATGCCCGACCGTGAAAGACTGGAGGTAAAAATCGGGGCTGGAGTGAAAGATATTACTGCTGGCTTCGCAACCGCAAAGGGCGCGTTTGGGGCTGTGTCCTAACTCCGGGGAAGCCTGCCCTCGCCTGCTGCTTTGTGAAAGACTGGAAGGGAGAAACTCTCTTACGAGAATTCAATCTACCACCGGCACCCCGGGGCGCCGGTTTCTTCTGGTTTGTTCTATCCCCTAGGCGTTCTTTGTCTGGCTCTTGATGTTGTTGGCAAGCAGCAGCAGAATGGCATCAACTATCAGGCTGATCAAGTTGCTAGGCATATTGCTGGTTTGGCCCTGTGCAAGGTTGGAGCAAATTGCCAGAGCGCTGACGATAATGCCGATAATGCACAGCACCCAGAATACGCCTATCTTGCTGGGGTCGTTGGCGCCCCGCAGGCCGAAGATGCCAATAAGCAGGTCGATAAGGCTGGAAACCAACATAATGACGGCTATTACAGTAATCGCCATGCCCACCTGGGAGGCATCGTAGCCGTAGCTCATCATCTGGGCGTTCAACTGTTCTTTCACTTCAGGCATGTTGGCGGCAGCGAAAATCGCAGCAGTTAACACAATGCCAAGGACGGCAATAACAATTAGAATGATTGAAATTACTTTCAGTGCTTTTTGAGAACCGCTCTTTTGCATGACTGATCCTTTCTGTGATGGTATGCGACATATGGACGCATGCTGTCGGGAATATTGTACTCTTTTGCGGACACCATAGGTAGTGTGGAAGTAAGCGCTGGGTAAAATGCTATGCAGCTTTGCCGGACATGAGCGACGTTTTGTGGGGGCAAGGCATATTTTCAGATGCGCAGTATTGGCATAATGCCTATAATCGTTTCTGCATTGTACGCCGCACTTTTCGTTCGGAAAGCGTTGAAAGCGATGTTTTGTAATGTTTGACATCACCAATCCCGTTGTTAAGGAACTTTTGCTTACTGGGTCGTTCGGCTTGGAAAAGGAAAGCCTGCGGGTGACAGGCAAAGGTTTCATGGCGCAGTCCCCCACTCCGTTTTCCCAAAACGAACAGCACATTGTGCGCGATTTCAGCGAGAACCAGGTGGAAATCAATACGCCGGTTGCTTCCAGTCCGCAAGAAGTGGTCGACATGCTTGACCACTATAACGGCGTGGTGCAGCGCACGTTGCGCACTCTAGTGCCGCAGGAATATCTGTGGCCGTTTTCGAACCCACCCTACATCAAGAGCGAAAAAGACATCCCGATTGCCATTTTCACCGGTGAGATGGCCTCTAAGACCATCTATCGCGAATACCTTTCCGACCGCTACGGGCGCTATAAAATGGCTTTTTCGGGCATCCATTTCAACTACTCGTTTTCGGACGAACTACTGCAGGCGGATTTCAAAGCGAAGGGCTTGGACGACTTCGATGCGTACAAGAACCAACTTTATGTTGACCTGGCGCAACGCGCGGTGGCGTACGGGTGGATTGTGACCGCCATAACTGCGGCCAGCCCTGTGGTAGATTCCAGCTTCGTGGAAAAAGGCAAAACAGGTATCGACCTGTTCCAGGGGCTTTCCACCGTGCGAGGCTCTGAGCTGGGCTATTGGAACTTCTTCGCGCCCATTTTCGACTACTCCAACCTGAATGCCTACGTTGACAGCATCCAACACTACGCCGACATGGGCCTGATTAAATATCCGTCCGAACTGTACTACCCCGTGCGCATCAAGCCGCACGGTGCCTATGGCATGGACGCGCTGCGCGGCGGCGTCAGCCACATAGAGCTGCGCAACATCGATTTGAACCCCCTCACTAAGGAAGGCATCGATGTACGCGACGTGCTGTTCTGCCAGCTGCTGTTGGTGTGGCTGGCTTCCACTCCCCTTCAGCCCTTTGACGTGAAAGACCAGGTGCAGGCCGTGCAGAACTTCAAGAACGCGGCGCACTTCGACCTGAAGACTGTGAAGATTGTGGTTCCGAACGGCGAAGTGTACGATGTGCGCCAGGCCGGCATCAACGTGATAGGCTTCATGCAGGACTTCTACCAGGGCTTTTCCACCGAAATCCAAGAATGCTTGGACTTCCAGCTGCGCAAGTTCACCGAAGGCACCTGCAAATATTCCTACCGCGTGCGCCAAGAATACGGCGAACACTTCGTAGAAAAAGGCCTAGACCTGGCCAAACGCATACAGGAGATGTATTAAGAGCCTATGGCAGAAACCACCGCATATGGCAAACTGACTCCCACCATGATGGTGCAGCTTGCGGCGCCGC
Organism: Coriobacteriia bacterium; assembly: GCA_030523425.1. Lineage (GTDB taxonomy): Bacteria > Actinomycetota > Coriobacteriia > Coriobacteriales > Eggerthellaceae > JAUNIP01. The sequence continues at coordinate 15,886 of JAUNIP010000006.1, read as the reverse complement.
ATACGTGGGTTGCGGCTGTGTTGCCGGTGCTGGTGGGAAGCGCTATCGCGGTGAGCGTGGTGGGGCGCCCCGACACGCTGCTGATGCTGCTGATGCTGGTCATTTGCGTGTTGCTGCAGTCGGCGGTGAACACGCTGAACGACTATATGGACTTCAAGAAAGGCGCCGACACGCTGGAAAACCAGCTTGACGCAACGGATGCCGTCCTGGTGTACAACAACGTGAACCCGGCACACGTGTTCCGGCTGTTCTTGGTGTTTGTGGGCGTGGCGTTTGTTCTGGGGCTGTATGTGGTCTTCCGCACCAGCTGGATTTGCCTGGTCATAGGACTGGTGGGCATCCTCATCATTGTGCTGTATTCGGTAGGCCGCACTCCCCTTTCGTACCTGCCCTTAGGCGAACTGGCCAGCGGCATCACCATGGGCGGGCTGATTACGCTTGCCACCGCCTATGTGCTCACCGGCGTGTTCGACTGGATGTATTTGGTGGAAGCCATCCCACTCATTCTGGGCGTAGGGCTGATCAACTTCACGAACAACATGTGCGATATCGAAAAGGACATCGAAGCAAACCGCAAGACGGTTTCAGTGCTGATGGGCCGCCCACGCGCGCTGAAAGCGTACCACGGCGTGGTGTATGCCATCATCCTGAGCATTTGCGTGTTGGTGCTGGTATTTCACCTACAGGGATGGCCCGTGCTCATTTTCACGCTGTTGACCAGCTATCCTTTGGTGAAAGCCCTGGTGGGCAACCCCTTAGTACTTAAAACCCGCGGACCCGCCATGTCGCAGGTGTTGTGCCTGAACATCTGCCTGGGCGCCTTCTACGCCCTGTGTTTTTTGGTGCCTTAGCGCCACGGGATGCTGATTTTGCCTTCGCAGGATTGCTTTAGGCGGGCGAAATTCATCACTTGCAGAAGGTCTTCGCAGGTCAGGGGCTGGTCGATATCAACTAAGCCCGTTACGAACGCAATATGGCCCAACACGCCGGCAGCACTTCCGTAGGCCGAAAACAGCTGGTCCATGGCGGCATCTTTGTTGCGTTTGGCCAAGCGGCGGCCGTCGGGCGCTACCAGCAGCGGGAAGTGAACATACTGCACTTCAGGCAAACCTAAAAGTTGCTGCAAGTAGCGTTGTTGCGGCGAAGATGGCAGCAGGTCTATGCCGCGCGACACCAAGTTAATGCCCTGAGCAGCGTCGTCAACCACCACAGCCAGGTGGTAGGCGAAAGCGCCGTCAGCGCGGCGGATGACAAAATCCCCGCAGTCGGTTTCCAAGTGCTGCTCATAGGGCCCCTGCAGCAGGTCTTCAAGCTGCACGAAGTCTGAGTCAGCGGCCAAAACGCCCAGCCGCCACGAAGGCCCCGGCCGTCCCAAAGCTTTCAACTCCCCTGTCTTCGCCTGCACCTGGGCAGCGCTTAGCCCCCTGCACGTGCCGGGATACACCCACTTATCCTGCGCGTGCGGCGCAGAAGCAGCTTTCAGGTCCGCCCGCGTGCAGAAGCAGGGGTACACCGCACCCGTGGCGCACAAGCGCTCATAAGCCTCCGCATACGCATCGTCGCGGTCACGCTGGTAAAACGGCCCTTCGTCCCAGGTGAGCCCCAGGGTTTCAAAATCGCGCAGAGCGCAGTCAACGTATTCTTGCCGACTGCGTTCGCGATCCAAATCTTCTATGCGCAGCACCACGCGCCCGCCGCTCATGCGGCACAAAAGCCACGTGACAAGCGCCGCATAAATATTGCCCGCATGCATGCGCCCGGTGGGCGAAGGCGCAAAGCGCCCCGTGAAGGGGCACTCAGTCAGTTCGGAAGAATCGCAGGTCATCAGGGGAATTAGGAAGCGAAATCCAGCCCCGCCTGAAAGGCTGCCAGGTTCGCCTCAATAGTCTTTGGTGGCACGCGTGCGGCTATCACATCGCTCCACAAGCCGGAATCAAACGGCAAGCGCGTAGCCAGCGCGCCCAACAGAGCCACGTTCGCGGCCTTCGCGGTACCCGCCTTGCGCGCCAAGTCGGCGGCGGGAATCAGAAGCGCACCCTGTTCCTGCAGCGTTTCGTGCATGCGGGCAGGCATGCTGGCCTTGCCCGTGGCCACGGACTGCGGCTTGATGATCTCATCGTTGACCAGCAAAAACCCGCCAGCCTTCAGGTAAGGCAGGTTGCGCAGGGCCTCCATAAGCTCAAAGCTCACAACAATGTCGACGCAGCCATGGTCTGCCACCATGCTTTGCACCTTCGAACCGAAGCGGACAACGGTGGAAACCGCGCCGCCGCGCTGCGCCATGCCGTGGATCTCGGAAACCTTAACGTCAAGATTGGCCGCCATGCAGGCCTTCGCCAGCAGGTCAGCGGCCAAGATGGTGCCCTGTCCACCCACGCCGCACAGCAGCACCGTGGTGGTTTCCAGCGAAGCACCCATGCCTTGTTCGTTTTCCATCTTAGCGCCCCCTCTGCTCAATGGCCTTGAATCCGCAGTATTGCGCGCACTGCCCGCAGCCTATGCACAGGCCGGCGTCGATGCTGGCCAGCCCCGTTTCGCGGTCGCGCGCAATGGCGGGACACCCCAAGCCAGAGCATACGCCGCACCCGGTGCACGCGCCTGAAACAACATACGCGGGCTTCACTACGCGCTCTAGCAGCACGCACGGGCTGCGGAATATCAGCACGGAAAGTGTCTTGGAAGCGGTGGCTTCACGCAGCGCCTTGCGCACCGCTTTCATGTCATTGGGATCAATCGTGCGCACGTCTTCCACGCCCAGCGCGCGCACCACGCCTTCTAAGTCCAATTCGCGGCTGGGACGCTTCTGCAGCGTTTCGCCGTTGAAGGGATTGCCCTGGCGCCCGGTCATGGCCGTGGTGCGATTGTCCAGCACACACACCGTGCCGCCGCCTTGGTTGTATACCGTAGAAATCAGCGAAGACAGGCCCGAATGTGCGAAGGTGCTATCCCCTATAACGGCGCACACCGGGCGGCGCGTGGTGTGCGCAAGCGCCAGTTCGAAACCGTGCGCCATGCTGATCGAGGCACCCATGTCAACACAGGAATCCATGGACCCCAGCGGCGGCAGCGCGCCTAAGGTGTAGCAGCCGATGTCGCCTGTCACGATGGCCTTCAGGCGCGAAAGCTCCTTGAACACCAGGCGATGCGGGCATCCCGGGCACAACGCCGGCGGGCGTCCTGGCAGCCCGGCGGGCGCTTCGGCGAACTCCGGCGCTTCCAACCCGAAGGCCGCGCGGATAAGTCCCGGCGAAAGCTCGCCGTCCTGCGGCAGCCCGCAGGGGAATTCCGCCACCGTAACACCGCAGGCCGCAACCGCCCCCGCCAGGTAGTCGGAACCTTCTTCCACCACATACAGCGCATCCACCGAAGCAGCGAAATCCGCCAGCTTCTGCTTCGGCAGCGGCCACGAAACGCCCAGCTTCAACACCGAAGCATCGGGCAGCGCCTCAACAACATGCTGGTAGGCAGCGCCATAGCACACCACGCCCACAGCGCTCCCCTTTTGCTCCACGCGGTTGTATTCGCAGGTTTCCACCCATTCGCCCAGCTGTGCAATGCGTTTTAGCTGCACCTTGCGGCGCGGCTTCGCATATGCTGGCATCATCACGTATTTCGCAGGGTTGCTCTCGTAGTCCTTGCGGGCCACCGCCGTGCGCTCCCCCACTTCCACCGGCGTCTTCGTGTGCGAAATACGCACGGAAGAGCGCACGAAGAACGGCACGTCAAAGCGCTCGGAAAGCTCGAACGCGTCGCGCATGAAGTCATGTGCTTCCTGGCTGTCGGAGGGGTCTAACATGGGCATATGCGCAGCCATGGCGTAGAAATGTGAATCCTGCTCATTCTGGGAAGAATACATGCCTGGGTCGTCGGCCGCCAAAACCACCATGCCGCCGTTCACGCCCGTGTAGGCAGCGGTGAACAGCGGGTCTGCCGCCACGTTCACACCTACGTGCTTCATGGTGGCCAACACGCGCGCGCCGGCGGCAGAAGCGCCCACGCCCACCTCAACGGCCACTTTTTCATTCGTGCACCATTCGGCGTACACGCCGTCCATCTTCGCGAAGTTCTCCAGCGTTTCGGTGGAAGGCGTGCCGGGATAGGCCACACCAATGGTGCAGCCGGCTTCCCACGCGCCCCGCGCTATGGCTTCATTGCCACTCAACAGTTCCATGCATCCCCCTTACCAGCGCACAATCGCACACATCGCGCTTATTCCTGTTCGTACACCAGGCAAAACACGCCAATCTGCACAATGTCGCCCTGGTTCAAAAACGCGCGTCCCACGGCCTTGTCGTTTACCCACACGCCGTTGTACGAACTGTCGTCCACAATGCAATACCCCTTGTCCATGGGCACAACCTTGGCATGGCCGCGCGAAACGGTCATATCGTTCAGGAAAATATTGCAGCGCGGGTTGCGGCCGATGGTCATCTCTTCGACCCCCAGCATGAAAATGGTGCCAATCTGGGGCCCACGGATGATACGCAACGTGGATTTCTTATTCTTCGGCGTGGTATCCAGGTCGAATTCCGTCACCGAAATGGGTGCGAAGCTTTGCGTGGTGCCGGAAAGCTTGAAGCCGCACGCGCTGCATACAGAATCCTCTTCTGAAACCTGCGTTCCGCACACAGGGCAAATGTCAATCATGGTCGTCTCCTATGCTGTCTTATCCATCAAGATGGTGGTAGTTGCAATGATTTGGTTCTTGGCCACGGTGGGTTCGTTGGTAAAACCGCGCAAAAAGCGGTCGAACCACACGCCTATGCCTTCTAAGAAGTTAGGCCCAATCTGGTCTTTGCAGGCCATAAGCTGGGCGGTATGCACCAGTTCGTTGTGCTGATAGAAATTGATGCTGCCCACAATGTCGCCCGCATGCACGTCACCCGAAATGTCGTTGATGGTCACGTCCATGGTCAAGTTGCCGTTCAGGCGGAACACTTCCAGGGTTTCGTCCGGGTTCGCCAGCGTGACGGGGAACGTGCAGTTCACCCACCCTGAATGGGCGGCGTAGGCCACGATAGGCACGGTCTTCATGGTGCCGTCTATGTTCATCTGGCACGTTTCGGCGCTGCTTACCAGCGGCACGTCCACCAGGTTCTCATACAGCCAGTCCATGCAGGTTTCCGCATCGTAGAAGCGCTGCGAATCGTCCGAGGAATTCAAGATGATGGCGTACACTTCGGTGGAACCGCGCTTGCTGGCGCCAGCGAAGCACGAGCCTGCATAGTCCGTGTGCCCGGTTTTCACGCCCAATGCGCCTTCGTACCAGCTAAGCATGTAGTCGGTAGGCTCTAGCGTGATCACCACGGTTTCGCCGTCGCGTTTCACGGCAATGTCGCAGCCGTCGGTGGAAACCACGCCGCGGAACAGCAGGTTCTTCATGCCGTATTGCACCATGGTGGCAATATCGCGCGCCGTGCTGCCGAAGTCGCCTTCGTATTCGCCGTCGTCTAACCCATGCGGGTTGGCGAACTTCGTGTTGGTCATGCCAAGCTCGGCGGCCTTCGCGTTCATGCGCTCCACAAAGGCGTTCACGCAGGCGGTGGCATCCAGCACGCCGGTGCCGCCGTTAGCATCCAGAATGCGCTGCCCGTAGTATTCCGCCAGCGCTATGGCAGCGTCGTTGCCCGAAGGCACCATCAGGGCCAACAGCATGTTTTGGAATTCCACTATGTCGCCCGCCTGCAAGCCGGCGGAAGATTCGCCGATTTCTGCAGCGTTTTCAGACACGGGGATCAAATCCGACGCCGTGCCCATGTCCAGCGCCACCAAGCAGGTCATGATCTTGGTGATGGATGCAATCTTGCGGTAGGAATCGGCATCGCGCTCGAAATACACGGTGCCGTCTTCGGTCATAATTAGGGCTGATTCCGCTTCTATACTGGGGCACTGCGCGATGGTCAGCCCGCGCGCCTCAACGGTTTCGCCGGTCACGATGTCTGACTTCAGCACTTCGGCAAAGGCAGTGCAGGGCAAAAACGCGCAAACCAGCGTTACAGCAAGCGCGCACGCAAGAATGCGTACGCGCCAAGAAAAGCTTGTGTGGGTGGTGGTGCTAGTCAACAACGTAAATGTCCGCGGGAGCCACAATCGTGAAACCTGCCTGGGCAAGCTCAGCCTCCACGCCCTCCTGTTTGATCTTCAGCACGTCGATGGCGGTCTGTTCGTTCAACGAGAAGCAATAGCCGTATTCGATATTGATGTCCTTTTCGTCAAGCGCGTTCAGCAGCGAAGCCAAGCCGCCCTTGACGTTGGGCACCTGCACTGCCACCAACGGCGTCAGGCTTGCCTGGTAGCCAGCTGTTTTCATGGCTTCCAGGGCCGCTTCGGGCGTGTCGCAGATAATGCGCAGAATGCCGAAATCGGCGGATTCGGCAATGTTCAGGGAATGCAGGTTGATGTCCGCCTGGGAAAGCGTGCGGACAGCCGCAGCCAAGCGGCCTTCTTCGTTGCCAAGAAAAACGGTAAGCTGAGAAATCATGCTGTTAGCCTTTCTGTGTGTAACCTAAGGGATGTGCCCTTGTCTGTAGTAATAGTATCAGCACTTAGGCGAAAACGCGCGCTCACTGACGAGTTGACGTTTTCTCTTCATTATTATTTCGGTCAGTGTTCACTTCCGTTTCCGGCCCGCACTTCACCACTTCGTCTTTGGGGTCGTAAACGGAATGGTAGGTCTTGGAAAACACCACGTTGCCTTCTTGGTCGAACACCGTCTGCACTATGGAGATCTCGCTGCCGTCGGTGCCGGTGGTATCAACATAGCTGTAGCCCTTCGGCAAGGTTTCGTCTTCCTTCACGATGATCTCGTACTTTTCGCCTTCTTCCCAGTCCCCCACGTCGGTGGTCACGGTGTAGTGCAGGCTTACGCCGTACAGCGAAGCGGTCACGGTGTCTTCGGTGTAGCTCATAATCAGAATGACGTCGCTGTTCGTGTCGTTTTGCCACACCAGGTCCATGTTGGAGGCGTAGTCTATGGCGGCATCGCGGCCAATGGGATAGCTGGAAATGTAGAGCGAATGGTTATGGCGCTCCTGCACGGTGAAGCCGGCGTCATACACCGCGTTGAACACCGTGGTTGCCACCTGGCACAAGCCGCCACCGACGGATTCGCTGTACACGCCGTCTATGATGGTGCCGGCGGACAGATAGCCCTTGTCGGCCGTGCTGTCACCGGCGGTCTCGTTGTAGGACCACGTTTCGCCGGAAGCCACTATGGAGCCGGTGATTTCTTCGGAAGCCAGGTGGATGTTGGTGTTGCGCGCCTGGGTATAGTCGGTGTTGGTGTATTCGGTGGTGTAGGTGCTTATGCGCTCGATGACGCCGTAGGACAGCGCTTCGTCGAAGGACATCACTTCGGGCAGCTCTACGTCGCCGAAGGTGACGGCGGGCGTGGCAGCGCCTTCCTGGAACAGCGCCGGGGCGGTCTGCACGGCGGCGTTGGTCACATCGGGCATGGTGGAGTCGCCGTAGGGGTACACCATCACGCCGTCATCGGTGTTTTCGAAGGTGACCAACACGTTGCTGACGAAGGAATTCTCCGCTATGTGGGGCAGCAGGAAATTCTTCACTTCTTGCTGGTTGACCAGCGCGTTCAGTTGGTAGGTGCCGTTGTCTTCAACAATTTCGGTGTATATCCATTCGCCGGCCGTGTTGCCATCGGCGTGCCAGGTGTATTCGCCGTAGCGGTAGTCTATGCCGCGTGCCAAGGCAGCGTTCACCTTGTCGGCGGCGTCTTGGGCCTGCTGCTGGGTGATCAGCACTGGCGCGCTTTCCACGTGGGCAATCACTTCGCCGCGCCCGTCTTCGTTGCCCAACACCACGGCGGACACTTGGTTTTGCAGCGTGGCGGGGTTCACCAGGATGCCATCGCTGCCAGGCGTGACGCTTGCAACGCCGCCTGAAACAGCAATATCCCAGTTCACGCGGGGGGTGCCCATGCGCGCGTCTATGCTGTTTGCCAAGTCTTGCAGCTGCGTTTGGTCTGCGCCTAGCACTGGCTCCACGGTTACGCCGAACACGCTGGTTTGGATGCGTTCAATCAAGCCTTCGCGGCCGGTTTCATAGGCAGCCTGTGCCCAGTCTTCGGCGGGAATCCACAGGCCCAGGTCCTGGGCGGTCACCTGCCAGGAATTGGTTTGCGCAGCCACTTCTTCCACCGACTGATCCGCGTCTTGGACCGCAGTGGCGGTAGCGGCGGCGTCTTTGCCTTCCTGACCGGCATAAACGGTAACGTTGGCTTCCGCCACGCGCGTGCCGTAGGCCTGACGGATGGCGTTGGCCGCTTCGGCGGTGGTCATGCCGCCCACGTCCACCGTGCCCACTTTCACGTTGGCATATATGCGGTTGTGCGTGGTAAGCGCGTCGAAGGCGAAGGCCAGCACCATCAGCAAGACCAAGCCCGCCACGGCCGCAAGCACTGTGCGCAGGGCTTTAAAGCGCGCATGGGCAGGTGCGGCGGCTGGGTTATTGGTGCTAGTAATGCTGCGTGCCGGCTGCTTGGCAGGCTGCGCACTGCGAACAGCGGCGTTCCGGCTTACGCCAGATTTGCCACGCGCCGCGCCTGCGTCCTTTCGCCCGGAAGCACTGGCCTTCCTTTGGCCTGAGGCTTTCTTCTGGGCCACAGAAGGACGCACAGACGGCCGCGTGGAAGCGCTTCCCTGCCGGGTGCGGGACGTGTTTCGAGATGCGTTGTTGCCGCTAGGGCGCCCGGATGATGAACTTCTGCGTCGCGGCGTGGGTGCAGAATTAGTGGGCATGTCTGCTCAAACCCGCTTCCTTCTTTTCCTGCGCCCGAGCTTCGGTCCACTGCCGGTAAGCTTCCCGTGTGTAATACGCAGTGGTGAACACGGTAAGGGCCAAGCCGGCATACACAAACCAGATGCTCCACGAACACAGCGCCGTGTTGAAGCCCGGCAGCCACGCGAAATCGCACCAGCCCAGGCCTGGAATCAGCGGCATGTTCAGCACCAGCCCGCAAAAGCCAATAAACAGCAAGGTGGTTGCCACCTTGCCGGGGTAGATGACCGCCACGCGCCGCTTCCACCGGCGAAGCAAGTAATAGCCTCCCACCAGCAAATACAGGTCGCGCAAAAGAACTAACACCACAATCCACACCGGCAACCGGCCGATAATCATCAGGCCCACCACGCCGAAAATCATCAGGCAGCGGTCAACGGCCGGGTCTAGCAGTTGGCCTAGCTTCGTAACCTTGTTGGTGCGCCGGGCAATGTAGCCGTCCAGGAAATCCGTGAAAGCCGCAATAGCGAAAAGGGCCGTGGCCAGCAGATCCTGCCCAAACATAAGCGCAACGAAAAACGCCGGCACCATGAGCAAGCGGATGGTTGAAATAACATTAGGGATGGTCAGAATCTCGTTGGAGACTTCGCCTTCGGGGGGCACAATCGAATGCTTATGCTGTTCCACGGCGCCCTCCTTCCCTGCTCAAAAAGAAACCGGACGCCAAAGTCCGGTAAGTGCGGGCTGACCTATTTTATCAGGAATACACAAAACAACCCCAGCATTTGAAGCTTCCATACAAACTTTGAAAAGATGACAAGTGACCCTACCACGAGCGAGTCAAAAAGGGGTCAGGCACCTATTTGACTCGCTCGCACCACAGGTAGTCTTATTCAGCCGGTTCTGCTACCTTTGCTTTCTTTGGTTGCTCGGGCACTTCTACCACTACGGGTTCTATGGTGGTGGTGATGGCCGGGGGTTGGGGGTTCATGTACAGGCTGGCTTTGGGGCAGGCCAAAATGCAGCTTTGGCATTGCACGCAGCGCAGGCGGTTGATGGCCCAGGTGCGGTCGGCCTTGGCAACCACAATGGCGCCCGTGGGACAGCGCTTTTCGCAGATGCCGCACAGAATGCACAGCGCCGGGTCGTTTTCCACCATGCCCTTCAGGCCTGCCGGCGGCTCCTTCTTTTCGAAGGGATACAGCGTGGTTTCGGGCTTCTTGAACAGGCTGCCAAACGTCATGCTTCCAAGTTTCAGTCCCATGCTGGCCTACCTTTCAGTGCAGCTTATGCACGGGTCGATGGTCAAAATGATCATGTTCACATCTGCCAGGTCGCACCCCTGCAGCGCCTTGGTCATGCCGCCTAGGTTCACGCTGGTTGGCGTGCGCATGCGCATGCGTTCCAGGTTCTTGGTGCCGTTGCCCTTGGCGTAGTAGAAGCATTCGCCGCGGGGCTGCTCCAGATGCGCGATGGCTTCCGCGCCTTCAGCGGGCGCGCCCTTCACCGGCACGTCAATGTCGCCCGCGGGAATCTTGTCGATCATTTCGTTGATAATGTCAATGGATTGCAGCACTTCTTTCGCGCGTACCACGCAGCGGCCGTAGCAGTCGCCATCGGTGCTGGTGATGGGCTGGAAATCGCTCAAATCGCCGTAGGCGCCGTTGCCGAACATGCGCACGTCAAAGTCCACGTTGGAAGCGCGGACGAAGGGGCCCACCATGCTTAAGTCAAGCGCGTCGGCCTTGCTGATGTATCCCACGCCCACGGTGCGGTTCTTCACGGAAGCGTCCATCAAAAACGTGTTCATAATCTGGGCGTAATCAGCGGAAATGCCTTGCAGCGTGCTCTTGATTTCTGCCAGGTGCTCGTCGCTGATGTCGCGCGTGACGCCGCCAACTTTCACAACGCTGAAGATTACGCGCCCGCCGGTGGTCTTCTCGAAGATGTCCAGCACGCGTTCGCGCAGGCGCCAGCAGTGCATGAACAGGCTTTCGAAGCCGAAGGCATCGGCAGCCAAACCCAGCCACAGAATGTGGGAATGCACACGGGAAAGTTCGTGCCAGATGACGCGCAGGTATTCCGCGCGCTGCGGGATTTCAATGTTCATCAGCTTTTCAATGCAGGTGGCATAGCCATAGGAATGGCCGAACGCGCAGATGCCGCAAATGCGCTCCGCCACGTAAATAAACTGGTTGAAATCGCGCGTTTCCACCAGCTTTTCCAAACCGCGGTGCACAAAGCCAATCTGCGGGATGGCCTCAATGACGGTTTCGTCTTCACACACCAGGTCCAGGTGCACGGGTTCGGGCAGCACGGGGTGCTGAGGGCCGAAGGGGATGATGGTTTTCTTGGACATGCTATTCACCCGCCCCTTCTGCGGCAGCAGCTGCGGCCTTGGCCTTCTTGGCTTCCATGGCGGCGCGCACCTTGGCGGCCTTTTCCGGGTCCATGGCTGCCAGCTTCGCTTCGAATTCGGCATCCGCGGCGGCCTGCGCTTCGGCTGCGGCCTTGGCCTTCTTGGCTTCCATGGCGGCCCGCACCTTGGCGGCCTTTTCCGGGTCCATGGCTGCCAGCTTCGCTTCGAATTCGG